>JBFIJC010000087.1:0-11982 GCA_041600915.1 Nitrogeniibacter sp. | reverse complement strand
CTGGCAGCAATTGCCTACGGTGCGCTGGCGGGTTTTGGTGTGCCGGTGACACGAAGTGTGCTGATGCTGCTTATCGCCTGTGCGGCCATGTTGTCTTCGCGCCGTCCGCCGGCGCTGCGTATCTGGTGGCTGGCGCTGTTTGGGGTGATGGTCTTCGACCCCTGGTGTGTCATCTCGGCCGGTTTCTGGTTGTCCTTCGGCGCAGTCGGCGCCTTGATCCTGATGCTCTCGGGGCGCAAAGGGGCGCGCAATCGGGTGTTGGGTTTTGCGTCGGCGCAACTGGCGGTGACGGTACTGACAGCGCCTTTGCTGTTGGTGCTCTTCGGTCAGCTATCGGTCGTATCCCCGTTGGCCAACGCCGTAGCGATTCCGCTGGTGAGTCTCATTGTTGTGCCGCTCGTACTGCTGGCCGTGCTTCTGCCCGGCGATCTATGCCTGTCGATGGCGGCATTTGTGATGGCGCGCCTGATGGACGTGCTGGCATGGGCGGCTGATCTGCCTTTTTCGGTGTGGTCTCTGGCTACGCCGCCCTTGCCGCTGATGGCGCTCGCCGTGTTCGGCACCCTGTGGGCGGTGCTGCCACGTGGTACGCCGTGGCGTTCGCTCGGCTGGATGGCCTGGGTGCCGGCACTATTGTGGGCGCCGCCGCGACCGCTGGCGGGTGAGTTCGAAGCGCGGGTGCTCGATGTCGGGCAAGGGCTTGCGGTGCACCTGCGCACCGCGACTCACGAACTGCTGTACGACACCGGCCCGAGCTATTACCGGGGTGGCGATGCGGGCGAGCGCCATGTGGTGCCGTATCTGCAAAGCCTTGGCGTCGATACGCTCGACATGCTCGTCGTGTCGCACGACGACAAGGATCACGCAGGCGGTGCAGCCAGCGTGTTGCGCAGCCTTGGCGTCAAGCGTGTGGTCGCCGGCGAGGGTGTCGCGCTGGAGGATGCGCCGACATCTTTTCCATGCCACGCAGGACAGGGCTGGACCTGGGATGGCGTCGTGTTTCGGTGGCTGCATCCTGCTGCCGGCGAGCAGCTTCGTGATGACAACGAGCGCTCCTGCGTGCTGCATGTGTCGGCGCCAAACGGATCACTGCTTCTCACCGGCGACGTGTCAGCCCGGACCGAGCGGGCCGTGGCGGCCGCCGGCGGCTGGCTGGCGAGCACGGTGGTGGTCGCGCCGCATCATGGGAGCCGGAGTTCATCCAGCGACGCCTTGGTGGCCGCAGTCGAAGCGCGCCACGTAGTGTTCTCCAGCGCCTATGGCAATGCCTTCGGCCACCCGGTGCCGGCGGTGGTGCAACGATGGCGTGACGCTGGCGCGCAGACGTGGCGTACCGACTTGCGAGGAGCAGTATTGGTGCAGCTTGACGCCAATGGCGTGCAACTCTCGGCGCAAGACGCTGACCGGCCCCGCTATTGGCATCGCGAACGCGCAGACGCCACCGCAGCCGGTGCTAGACTGCCTTCTTCCGCCTCTATCGAATGAGTGTTTGAACATGGACTTTCTGAAATCCCTGAGCGGCTGGATGGGCACACCGCCGTCGGAGATGCGCCATCGCACCGTGCAATGCGCGGGCGCGCACGGTCTGCATCGCATGGCTTATACCGAGTGGGGTGACCCGGCCAATCCGCGGGTACTGGTGTGTGTGCACGGGCTGACGCGCAATGGTCGGGATTTCGATTTTCTGGCGGCGGCGCTATCGCAGCATTATCGGGTGGTATGCCCCGACGTGGTGGGCCGTGGGCGCAGTGAGTGGCTGACCGTCAAGACCGAGTACGGCTTTCCGCAATACGTTGCCGACATGGTGACGCTGATTGCGCGGCTGGATGTGCCGGAGGTGCATTGGGTCGGCACCTCGATGGGCGGTCTGATCGGCATGTGCCTGGCCTCGCTGCCGGGCACACCGATCAAGCGCCTGGTGCTCAATGATGTGGGTCCGATGATCACCGTCGAATCCATCGAGCGCATTGCTGAATATGTTGGCGCCGCGCCGGTGTTTGCCGATCTGGATTCGGCAGAGCGCTATATTCGCGAGGTAAGCGCGCCGTTCGGCCCCCTGACTGACGCACAGTGGCGCCATCTCACGGAGCACGCGGTGAGCCCGGTCGATGGTGGACTGGCGATGGTCTACGATCCGGGCATTGCCGAAGCGTTTCGCAAGACGCCGCTGGTGGCCGATGTCGATTTGTGGGGGATGTACGACGCCATCAAGTGTCCGACAATGGTGATTCGCGGCGCCGAGTCCGACCTGCTGCTGCACGAAACGGCGCAGGAAATGAGCAGTCGTGGGCCGAAGGCCTCACTGGTGGAATTCGAAGGCATCGGCCATGCGCCGATGTTGCTCGATGGCCGGCAGATTGAAGCGGTCAGCAAGTTCCTGCTGGCCGACACCGCTAGCTGATTGCGGGCGAGGCGTGCCAGGGGCGCCTCGCCACGCGTGGGTGTCGATCAGCGCAACAGGCGCCCGTTGCGGTCGAGAATCGAAATGTCGGTGTAGTCCGCGCCATCGTGACTGGCGCTGGAGTAGCGGATGGTGACGCCGCCCGCGTCATAGGTGCCCAACTCGTTCAGGGCGGCCAGAATCCGGGCGCGCGTCGGTTCGCCGGCGCGGCGAATGCCTTCGACCAGCACCTTGGCCATCAGGTAGCCCTCCAGAATGGTGTGATCCGGAGCTTCTTTGGCGCCGAGTCGCTGAAGGTCTTCGCCCAGCTCACGGCTGATGGCGATGGCCTGTGATTCGGGCTTGGGGACCACCTGGACAATGCCGAGACCGTGCGCCATCTTGTTGCCGATCTTTTCTGCGACCTGAGGCCCGGCCGTGACCGAGACGGCGATCATCATGGCAAAGCTGCCCGCCTCGCGCATGCCTTTGACGAAGGCACTGCTGGCCGCAGTGTTGGAGACCAGGATGACACCGTTGGGATCGGTCGCATGGATGGCGGCGATCGCTTCGGCTACCTCGGTCGTGCCTTTCTTGTAGGCACCCACCGCCACGAGTTCCATGCCGGATGCGGCCAGTGCCTTTTTGGCGGCAGTCAGACCGTCTTCCCCAAAGGGGTCGTCCTGATGGAGTACGGCGATACGCTTCAGCCCCATGCTCTGCATTTGACGCACGATGGTGTCGACTTCGGCGGCATAGCTGGCGCGGGTGTGAAAAATATGGCTTGGCACCGGCTCGCGCAAAATCATGGCGCCTGACCGTACGCCGACCAGCGGGATCCCCGCTTTCTCGAGCATGCCTTCCTTGAGCACCGCAGCGACGTTGCCCGTGCCAACCAGGCCCACGAGTGCAACCGGTGCGTCCTTGTCGATCAGATCCGCCGTTTGCGTCAAGGTTTCGGCGACCTTGTAGCCGTCATCGCGGGTGACCAGTTTGAGCTTGTTGCCGCGAATGCCGCCCGCCGCATTGATGCGTCCGAAGTAGGCCTGGATACCGAGGTTGACGCCTTTTCCGGTGGGCGCCAGCGTGCCGGTAAATGGCGCGACCTGGCCAATGACAATGTCGGCAGCCAGCGCGGGAAGGGCGATGGCCGAAACGGCAAGACCGAACATGAGGGCGCGAAGCGTGCGAGGTGTTCCTGTCATGGTGTTTCCGTTCCTTCTGATAAGCGTATGCGCGTGCGTAGTCTTATCGACCGCTCCCGCGCGCACTTGAGCGCGGGAGCGGCCTTCTCTATTACGTGCTGATGATGGTGACGCTCAGTGCAGGTGTCGCGGCATCTGCTCGTCGGGGGTTTCGGGCAGTTCGGCATGAACCGCTTCGCCCTCGGGTGAGGGGTAGAGCGGGGCGCCGCAGTCGTCGCAGTATTCCATCGGGAAATGATGATCCAGCGACAGGATCTCGGTGACGCCGCTTTCGCGCAGCGTGGCTTCGATCTGAGCGAGTACATCGGGGCCATCGTCCTCGGCGCCGAGCAATGGCCAGACGATGCCGTGCACGACTTCGTCTGAGCCCTTCAAGGTCAGACCGATACGGAACTCTTCGAGCTGAGCGTCGTGGAAAGGCGCAATGATTGCGCGCAGACCCGACGCGGGTGCCTCCAGTGCGGCACCCAGGAAGGCGACCGAGGCGCGTACCGCGTAGGCGCGGCTTTCTCTGTCGGCACGGCGCGAGGCTGCGAAATAGGCGTCCGGCAGGACCACCTCAACGGCGCAGCCCGGCAGCAGGGGGATCAGGCACGCGCCACCCTGGCTGCGCCACTGGGTGAGTGCATGCTCGCGATCGCCGGCATTTTCCTGCCAGCGAAACATCGGCGTACCGCGTGGCACCGCAACGGCAAACAGCAGATAGCGCGTGTCAGACAGGAACTGGGTGGTTTCGGCCAGCGACGCGACGTCGATTGCCATGTCCTGGTTCGCTTGTGCGGCTTCCCCGATCTCTTCGGCAAAGCGGGCGGTATTGCAGTAGCCCACCGGCAGCTGATCGGGGCTGAACAGATAGTTGGCGACCGATAAGCGAACGCCGTCCGCCAGCACATGCGCCTGCAGATGCACACGCAGATTGGCGAGCACCGCATCAGAGATCGGCAGCGCGGGAATGCGGTAGCGCGACCACGAAAGCATTGGCGCGGCGATCAGCAACACGTCCTCATCGGTCAGCTTGCGGCCGGCGTTTTCGGCGCGGGACTCGACAAAGTCGGCGAGCTCGTCATAGGCGGTCAGGCTGCTCGAATAGAGTTGGTCGAGGGCGCTGTTGATGGTGTCTTCATCGCCGTCGTCCAGCAATTGGTCGATGTGATCGGTCAGCTGGTTTTCCCAGAACCGGTCTTCGGCGCGACTGCCGGATTCGGCCAGGCCGTTGGCCAGCCAGACGAGGCGCTCTGCATCGGGCCCGAGGCCGCTGCGACGTTTGCTACGAGGACGTTTCATGAAGTCTTGCCCTGGTGTTTGGAGGGGCCGGCCCGGTGGCGGGTTGGCCCAGGGGAGCGGGGCGCCATTCTACATGGCCCGATCAGTAGCCTCGCTTGTTCAGATGCACGTCCTGCATGATCTTGGTCGCGATCTCTTCGATAGAGCGCGCAGTTGAATCCAGCCATGGAATGCGCTCGCGCTCCATCAGGCGTCTGGCTGCATCAATTTCGTAGTGGCAGTTGTCGAGCGAGGCATAGACGCTATCGGGCCGGCGTTCCTGGCGGATTTGCGACAGCCGCTCGGCGCTGATGGTCAGGCCGAACAGCTTGCGGCGATGCTTGTGAAGCTCGGTGGGCAACTTGCTGCGCTCGAAGTCTTCGGGAATCAGCGGGTAGTTTGCCGCCTTGACGCCGAACTGCATGGCCAGATACAGGCTGGTGGGCGTTTTGCCCGAGCGCGAGACGCCGACGAGGATGACGTCGGAGACATCCAGCTCGGCGTGTGACACACCGTCATCATGTGCCAGTGCAAAGTTGATGGCCTCGATGCGGTTCTTGTAATCGAGACTGTCTGCAATGCCGTGAAAACGACCGACCGTGTGGGTTGAGCGCTGACCGAGCTCTTGTTCCAGCGGCTCGATAAAGCGCTCGAACAGGTCAAGAAAGAGCGCGTCGGCGTTGCGCAGCCCGGCCACCAGCTCTGGTTCGACCAGCGAATTGAAGACGATCGGGCGGGTGCCGTCACCGCGGCCGGCTTCGCGGATGCGTGTCGCGCAGTCGCGCGCCTTCTCGATGGAATCGACAAAAGGCAGGCGGACTTGCTTGAAGCGAATGTCCGGGAACTGAGCGAGCAGACTATGGCCGAGCGTTTCAGCCGTGATGCCCGTGCCGTCGGAGATGAAAAATACGGTGCGAGTTAAGGTTTCTGTCATGGGTCAAGGTATGGTTAACGTTTTGGGGTTTACCCATCTTTGCCGCAAAGCAGCAATTCCTTGTAAACTCCGATTTTGAGTTTTTCTGACTCCTTCTGGAAGAGCCCCATGAGCCGCTACGTTATCCCGTTTGAAGAACTACGTATGTCTGACGTCGACCAGGTCGGCGGCAAGAACGCTTCACTCGGAGAAATGATCAGCCAATTGCCCGCCAGTGTACGTGTTCCTGGCGGCTTCGCAACGACTGCGGATGCCTATCGTGAATTTCTGGCGCATCAAGGTCTGGTCGACCGGATCAACGCGGCACTTGACGCGCTGGATGTAGACGATGTCGATGCACTGGTCAAAACCGGTGCCGAGATTCGGCAGTGGATTGTTGATCTCCCGTTTCCGGCCAAGCTTGAAGAAGAAATCAAGACGGCCTACGCCAAGATCACCTCGGAAGGCGAGGGCAGCTTTGCCGTTCGTTCTTCCGCAACCGCCGAAGACCTGCCGGACGCCTCTTTTGCCGGACAGCAGGAAACCTTCCTGAACATTCACGGTTACGAAAACATCCTTCACGCCATGAAGGAAGTGTTCGCTTCCCTGTACAACGATCGCGCCATCGCTTACCGCGTTCACAAAGGCTATGCCCATCTGGACGTCGCCCTGTCGGCCGGCGTGCAGCGCATGGTGCGCTCCGACACCGGCGCCTCCGGCGTGATGTTCTCGCTCGACACCGAGTCCGGCTTCAAGGACGTGGTCTTCATCACCGCCTCCTACGGCCTGGGCGAAACCGTGGTGCAGGGCGCGGTGAACCCCGATGAGTTCTATGTGCACAAAGCCACGCTGGCGCAGGGTCGTCCGGCGGTTGTTCGCCGCAACCTGGGCTCCAAGCTCATCAAGATGGTGTTCACCGACAAATCGGTGGCTGGCAAATCGGTGCAGACGCTGGACGTTCCGGAAGCCGACCGCAATCGCTTCTCGCTGACCGACGCCGATGTGCTGGAACTGGCCCGCTACGCGGTGATCATCGAGCAGCACTATGATCGTCCGATGGACATCGAGTGGGGCAAGGACGGCGAAGACGGCAAGCTCTACATTCTCCAGGCGCGTCCCGAAACGGTGAAGAGCCAGCAGTCCGGCCATGTGCTGGAAAAATATCGTCTCAAGCAATACGGCAAGTCGTTGACGCACGGTCGCGCGATTGGTCAGCGCATTGGTGTGGGCCCGGTGAAGGTCATTCGAGACGCTGCCGAAATGAATCGCGTGCAGCCCGGTGATGTACTGGTGACCGACATGACCGATCCCAACTGGGAGCCGGTCATGAAGCGCGCCAGCGCGATCGTCACCAACCGTGGCGGCCGCACCTGCCACGCCGCCATCATTGCGCGTGAGCTGGGCATTCCGGCCATCGTCGGTTGCGGCAACGCCACCGAACTGCTGCACGAAGGCGACTCCGTGACCGCGTCCTGCGCTGAAGGCGACACGGGTTACGTGTACCGCGGCAAGCTCGAGTTCGAAGTCATCACGACCGACACTGGCAACCTGCCGGAGATTCCGGTCAAGGTCATGATGAACGTCGGCAATCCGGAACTGGCCTTTGAGTTTGCCCAGATTCCGAACGAAGGCGTTGGCCTTGCCCGTCTGGAGTTCGTGATCAACAACATGATCGGCATTCACCCCAAGGCGATTCTGGAGCTTGAGCAAGTCCCGTCCGGGTTGCGCCAGGAAATTCTGCGCCGCTCGCGTGGCTACGAAACCCCGCGTGAGTTCTTCGTCGAAAAGCTGGTCGAAGGCGTGGCAGTGATTGCCGCAGCCTTCTATCCGAAGCCCGTCATCGTGCGCTTGTCGGACTTCAAGTCCAACGAATACCGCAAGCTGCTCGGCGGCGAGATCTACGAGCCCGAAGAAGAAAACCCGATGCTGGGTTTCCGTGGCGCCTCCCGCTACATTTCCCATAGCTTCCGCGATTGCTTCGAGCTCGAGTGCATCGCCATGAAGCGTGTGCGCGATGTGCTTGGGCTGACCAACGTTCAGCTCATGGTGCCCTTCGTGCGCAACGTCGAAGAGGCGCGCGAGGTAGTGGACCTGCTGGCCGAGCATGGTCTCGAGCGCGGCGTGAATGATCTCAAGCTCATCATGATGTGCGAGATCCCCTCCAACGCCTTGCTCGCCGAGCAGTTCCTCGAAGTGTTTGACGGCTTCTCCATCGGTTCGAATGACCTGACTCAGCTCACGCTCGGTCTCGATCGCGATTCAGGTCTGGTCGCGCATGCGTTCGACGAGCGGGATCCGGCCGTCAAGCAGTTGCTGTCCATGGCCATCCAGACGGCCAACCGTCTTGGCAAGTACGTCGGCATTTGCGGGCAGGGCCCTTCGGACCATGCCGATTTCGCCGAATGGCTGATGGACGAAGGCATCCAGACCATTTCGCTGAACCCGGATACGGTCGTCGATACCTGGCTGAAACTGGCGGCGCACCGCAAAGCCTGAGTCAGTTTTTGGGATAGTCCGGCTTGAGGCGCGGCACAGCGTCCTCAAGCCGGCTTGCATCTTGCCGTTACAATGCTAGACTTTCGCGGTTGCGACTCCGACAGGATTTTGCGTTAGCGCAATTTTGTCGGACCCAATGTATGGGATGATCGCGCCGCTCGATGGTATTTCCCATCAGTAGCGAATCAGACTCGACGGAGTGGAAACGAATGGCCTTCGTCATTCTCTCCGCCAAGGCGCTGACCCAGTCCAAGGTCCGCACGGTTAGTGGGCGGACTTTCTTGCTGGGCGTCTCGGCTGCAATATTGCTAACGCTTTCGGGCGGTATCTGGCTCGGCACGACACTTGTCGAATCGCCGCAGCCGATCGTGGTGGCGGCTGTCGATGAGGCAGCAGTCAGCGTAGACGCGCCTGAAGACAAGTTCGTCATAGACCGTCTCGGCGAGCTGACCGGTCGTCTGTTCCGGCTTGAGTCCGATGCAAAGACCCTGGCAAATCGCGTGGGCGTGCTCAATGCGTTCGAACGGCGCCTCAAAGCGCCAACCGCGACTGGCGTTGCCAAGCCCGGCCCCGCCGGCGGCCCGATGATTCCGCCACTCGGTGAGTCTTTCAAGCGCACCCAGGCTTTCGACTTCAGCAATGCGCAGATCGGCCTCGATCAGCTTGAAGACGAGCTTGCCCGGCTTGATCGGGTGTTGTCGTCCATTGATGAGCGCGCATCGACGCGCAAATTGTCTTACATGATTTTCCCCAGTCGGCCGCCGGTGACCGAAGGGCGCCGCAGCTCGGTCTTCGGCAATCGCTACGACCCATTTTCTGGTCGACGTGCCTTTCACAGCGGGCAAGACTTTGCTGCTCCCGCCGGGACGCCGATTCGCGCCAGCGCTGGCGGCAAGGTGATTGAGGCGGGTTTTCACCGTGAGTATGGCAACAAGGTCGAAATCGATCACGGCAATGGTTTGGTCACGCGCTACGCGCATGCCTCGAAGTTGTTCGTGAAAGAAGGCGACGTCGTCACGCCCGGTCAGAAAATCGCGGCTGTCGGCTCTACGGGCCGCTCCACCGGGCCTCACCTCCATTTCGAAATTCTGGAAAACGGCGAGTTTGTGGACCCGGTGCATTATCTGGCCGGCTCCTGATTCCGATTCCTAGTGGCTCTATTTCGTCGGAAATCCGAAACGCGCGATCTGTCGAACGACGCGTTTATCCTAGCGACTCAGAAGCAGCAAGGTCGAAACTGGACACCCTTGCTGCTGCTTCTTTTGTTTTGCGGTGCCGCCTATCTTGGTTGGCAGCATTTCGAAGCTCAGCTCATTCCTGCCACCGATCGTGTCACCGAACTCGAGCGTGAAAACGCGAAGCTTCGCGATGAGCTTGAATTGCAGCGTATGAATTTGAGCGTTGAGCAAGCCACGCGGGCTGAACTCGAAAAAGAACTGAGTGCCCGCGCAGCCGAACTCAACCGCTTGGGCGACGAATTGGCGTTTTTTAAAAATGCACAGAAGAACGCCCAGAAAAAGCCGTAGTTCTATCAATCCGCTCTGAGTGCGTCACCGTTACGCACCGATATCAACGCGTCGGCACCCGAGGAGATCTGCCCATGTTTGGCAAGAAAAAAAGCGACAACTCAAAGTCGATTGAAATCAACAAGCTGTCCAGCCTGATTGCCGACAATGTTGAGATCGTCGGTGATGTGATTTTCTCTGATGGCTTGCGCGTCGATGGCCGCATCCAGGGCAATGTCATCAACAAGGGTGACGAACGCGGTCTGCTGGTACTGAGCGAGCGCGGTTGCATCGAGGGCAGCGTACGTACGCATGATGCCGTCATCAATGGCACCATTATCGGCGATGTGTCGGTCTCACACTTTCTCGAGCTTCAACCCAAGGCGCGCGTGACCGGCAATATCAGCTACAGCCAGCTGCAGATGGATTGCGGCGCCTCGGTCGACGGCAAACTCGAAAAGCTCGAAGAGCCGGATGCAGCGTCCAAAGTGGTCAAGCTCGGCGGCACGCCGACGCCCGCACCGGCTGCCACTGCGGCCGCCGGCAAAAAAGACTAAGCCGACGGGCGCTTAAGGGAATCCCATGGAATTCGTGCCTGCCTGGTGGCACTGGCTGGTGGTGGGCATCATCTTGATGCTCGCCGAACTGGCCATCCCCGCATTTTTTGTTATCTGGTTCGGCCTCGGCGCCCTGCTGGTGGGTCTTGTCCTGCTGCTTGCGCCTGCCTTGTCGCTGACCGCTCAGCTTTTGCTCTGGACCTTGGCCTCGGTCGCGCTGACCGTATCGTGGTTTCGCGTTTTCCGAAGTGATCAGCACAAGACGCGTGTGGGGCAGGCGAACGGTGCGGTGATCGGAGAAATCGGGTTGCTCACGACTGCGGTGGCGCCATTTCAGCCAGGCCAGGTCCGCTTCCAGAAACCCGTGCTAGGCGCGGAAACGTGGGAATGCCGTGCAGAAGATGTGATTGCCTCCGGCGAGCGCGTTCGCGTGCTGTCGGTTGAAGGCAGCTACGTCAACGTCATCAAACATCACTAAGGGAATAGCATGCCAGACGTTTTGATCGTCATGATTGCGGTGTTGATCTTCGTGATCATCACCATCGCCAAAGGGGTGCGGATTGTTCCGCAGGGTGAGGAGTGGATTGTCGAGCGACTCGGCAAGTACCACGGCACCATCATCCCCGGCCTCAACATCATCATTCCCTACCTGGACAACGTGGCTTACAAGCTGATCACCAAGGATCTGATCCTTGACGTTCAGGAGCAGGAAGTCATTACCCGCGATAACGCGGTGATCCTTACCAATGCGGTGGCTTTCGTGAAGGTGACTGATCCGGTCAAGGCCGTGTATGGCGTGACCGATTTCGGCGAGGCCATCCGCAACCTGATCATGACCACGCTGCGCTCGATTCTTGGCGAGATGGATCTCGACGAGGCGCTGTCGTCGCGCGACAAGATCAAGGCCCGCCTGCGTGAAAGCATTGCCGACGAAGCCGTGGACTGGGGTCTGACCGTCAAATCGGTCGAGATTCAGGACATCAATCCCTCGGCTTCCATGCAAAAAGCCATGGAAATGCAGGCCGCCGCCGAGCGTGAACGCAAGGCCATGGTGACGCGCTCCGAAGGCGCCAAACAGTCGGCCGTGCTCGAAGCCGAAGCGCGTCTGGAAGCCGCAAAACGCGACGCTAGCGCTCAGGTGATGCTGGCCGAGGCCTCGGCCGAAGCGATCCGTCGTGTGGCAAATGCGGTGGGGGACAACCCGGTGCCCCTGCAGTTTGTGCTGGGCGAAAAGTACATTGCTGCCATGAGCGATCTGAGTCAGTCCGAGAATTCGAAGACGGTGATATTCCCGGCCGATATTCAGGAGGCGGTCAAAGGTCTGTTTGGAAAAGTCGCTCGCTGACAGCGTTGCGGCACGCTCAGATCCAATAACGCGGCCCACGGGCCGCGTTGTTTTTTAGGGGTAACCGCGGAACCCCGTCAGCAAAAACAGGCTGAGCCGTCGCTCAAAGTTTCGGTGCACCGACACTGAAACCTCTCCAAGCGGGGTGACGCTTTCGAAGCGGTCGGCCACGTCGTCGATCTGGGCTGTGCGCGACAGAAGCAGCACGGGTCGGTCGCGATAGCGGTTGAGGTCGGTCGTGAGCTGGTAGTGATCAGCCACGCCCCCATCGGGGTTCCAGCTGGCGTAGTGTGACGGCTCCAAGCGATAGATGACCTG
>JBFIJC010000086.1:0-12105 GCA_041600915.1 Nitrogeniibacter sp. | reverse complement strand
GTGGTTGAAGCCGCGCACGCTCAGGCGCGAGGGCATGGGCCGATCGGCAATGACCAGGTCGAGCCGGTGAATGGCGAGTTCGGCCAGTAGCGCATCGAGGCGGCCTTCGCGACAGGTGAGCTTGACCGGGTCATCCAGGCGCAGCGCGGGTGAGACCAGGCGATAGGCGACGGCCTTGGGCACGGAATCGGAGATGCCAATCCGAAGCGGCTGCGTGTCACGCGCGGATGTGTCTCCAGCAATATCAAGAATTTCATTGCCCAGAGAAAAGATGGTTTCCGCGTGCGCCAGGATGCGCTTGCCTGTCACCGACAAGCTCAGGCGCCGGCCTTCGCGCTCAAACAACTTCGCGCCGAGACTCCCCTCCAGCGCCGTGATCTGACTGCTGATGGCATGCGGCGTGAGGTGGAGTGACTCCGCCGCACGGGCGATGGTGCCAGCCTTGGCCACGGCCCAGAAATAGCGAAGGTGCTTGTAGTTGAGCGATGCCATTGCGCAAATCCTCCATTTTTTTGATGTTTTTACTCAGTATATTGGAGTTTTTTTGATCAAGCGCCTGAACTAGAGTGAAGCTGTCTTTCACCACAGCAGGAGTTCGTGATGCACGTCGAAATCAAAAGCCAGGGCTTCGAAATGACACAGGCTTTGCGCAACTACACCTTGCAGCGTTTGCAGTCTTCCATGGGTCTGGTACGCGACCGTGCCCGCCAGATCAGCGTTCATCTATCGGACGAGAACGGCCCCCGCGGCGGTGTGGATAAGCGCTGCATGGTGGCAATTCACATCGCCGGTGGCGCGTCGGTGGTCGTCGAAGACACCCGGGCCGACATGTACAGCGCGATCGATCGCGTGACCAAGCGGGCACTGAATTCTCTGGCGCGCCGACTGTCGCGCAACAGCAATCACCGCGGACGTAGCATGCGGCGCACGATGCTCGACACCTCGGACAGTACGGCCGATCTCGCTTGAAACCATCAGCCCCCTGCCCCCAACACCCGCAACACACAACAACAGGATAAATACGATGCGTAGCTACCCGAATGACAGTGCCGAAGCCGCCGCCAGGATCGTCTCCCTTGCCATGCTGGTCGACGGCGGACTCGATCCGGAAGAAGCCGCCCAGATCAAACGCGCCGGCGTGCTCGAAGAAATGGGCATGAGCGCCGAGCAGTTCGATGCCGTGGTGCACGACTTCTGCAACGACCTGCAGCAGTGCTCGGCCTACTGGAGCGCCGGCCGTCTGAACTTGCAGCCCGAGGTCATCGAGCAATTGCTGGGCGAAATCCAGCGCCCGGAGAATCGCCTGCGGCTGCTCGGCACCATGCTCGATATCGTCGCCGCCGATGGCCGCGTGACCCGCAGCGAAGCCGACCTGCTCACCCATGCCGTGCGTCGCTGGGGCGACGGACTGGAGCACTGACAAGCGTCACCGCCAATCAAGCGGTAGCTTTCAAACAGGAGAGAATCATGCCAAACCGTTCTGTCAGCAAGATCATTGCCGATCGCTTTTTCATCGCGGCGCCCGTGGACATGAGTGTGGGTGACGCGGCCCGACTGATGCGAGAGCACCACCAGGGCGCCGTGCTGGTGGCCGACGATGGACAACTGCTAGGCATCTGCACCGAACGCGATATCGTGTTCGACGTGGTGGCCAATGGGCTAGACCCCTTCTGCACCCCGGTCAGCGCAATCATGACCACCGATCCGGTCGCCGTTGGCCCGGACATGCCCTTCGGCCACGCGCTGCACCTGATGTTTGAGGGTGGATTCCGACATGTCCCTGTCGTGGACATCAACGGCAAGGTGCTCGGCGTCATTTCGGCACGGGACGCACTGGCGCTCGACATGATCCGCTTCAAACAGGAATTGGACAGGCGCGAAGAGCTGGCCGAACTACTCTAAACCGTGCTCATGGGCGACGCCGCCCAGACCGACGCCACGGCGGCCCGCACCGCCCGCAGCACCGGCTCTTGCGCCCGCTGCCTGACACAGGCAAAGCGCAATGACACGGTCGGTGTCGGCACCAGCGGCAAGGGCACGGCGTAGATGGCGCCGGACTGGGCGGCGCGTTCGATATCCTGCAAACGGGTGATCGCCAGCCCGACCCCGGCGGCGACCATGGCCAGCACAGCGTCTTTCTGATTGGCCAGCATGCTGCGCTCGGGCCACAGCCCGTGGGGCTCGAACAGCGACTGCATCACCGCGTGCTGCACCCGGTCGGGCGAGGAATGGATCCACGGCTGGCGGGCGAGCGTGGCCACATCGGCCGCGCCAATCGCCTCACGCAGAGCCACCGGCGCGGCGATGGCCATCTCTTCTTCGCGCAGCACCTGACTGTCGAACAGGCTGTCGTCGAGCGCGCCGCTGACAAAGCTGGCGTCGAGCCGGCCGCTCCTGAGCTTGGGCAGGTTGGCGCCGGTGGTGCCGCCGAGGAATTCGATCTCAAGGCGCGGGTGGCGGGCCTTGAGCAGGCTTTGGAGCTCGACCAGCCGCAGGAAGCCTGCGTCGGTATTCAACCCGATGCGTACCGCACCGATCACCTCGCCGCGCAACTCCTGCGCATGCAGCCCCACCTCACCCACCGCCGCCAGCGCACGCCGGGCGCGGGTGAGCAGTGCCTCGCCCGCCGCGGTGGGCAGCATGCCCTTGGGCGTGCGCTCGAACAGCGCGAGGCCAAGCTCTTCTTCGAGCGCCTTGATGTGCGCGCTGATGGCCGGCTGGCTGACAAACAGTCGCGCGGCGGCGCGCGTCAGGTGGCGTTCCTCCGCGACGGTGACGAAGGTTTTGAGGTGGTAGAGCTCCATGGCAGACCCTGGCTAATTCCTTGCGAGCGGCCAATGCCGCATTGATGCAGTACACACCAGATCGCGCGCATATGCCATGACGATTCTGCCGCAGTGCACCGGGCCACCTTGCCCGCGCCCGGCGAGCGCGAGGTGGCGGCTCGGCCTAAAATGCCGAAAAACCCTTCTGGAGACAGCGCATGACTCAACAAAAAGTGGCCCTCATCATCGGCGGTGGCAGCGGCATGGGCGCCGACGCGGCGCGCGCGATGAGCGAGGCCGGCTACGCAGTGGCCGTGCTCTCCTCGTCCGGCAAGGGCGAAACACTGGGCGCGGCGCTGGGCGGCATCGGGCTGACCGGCTCCAACCAGTCGCCGGCCGACCTGCAGGCGCTGGTGGATGCGGCAATGGCCAAGTGGGGCCGGATCGACGCGGTGGTCAACAGTGCCGGCCACGGCCCGAAGGGCGACATCCTGGCCATGACCGACGCCGAGTGGGCCGCCGGCATGGACGTCTACCTGCTCAACGTGGTGCGCATCGCCCGGCTGGTGACGCCGATCATGCAGGCGCAGGGCGGCGGCAGCATCGTGAACATCTCGACCTACGCCACCTTCGAACCCGAAGCCACCTTTCCCACCTCGGGCGTTTTCCGCGCCGGGCTGGCGGCTTTCACCAAGCTGTTTGCCGACCAGTACGCCAAGGACAGGATCCGCATGAACAACGTGCTGCCCGGCTTCATCGACAGCCTGCCGGAGAAGGACGACCGCCGTGCGCGCATCCCGATGGGGCGCTACGGGCGGGTGGAGGAGGTATCGAAAGCCATCGTCTTCCTCGCCGGCGACGATGCGAGCTACATCACCGGCCAGAATTTGCGGGTGGATGGCGGCATCACCCGCTCAGTCTGAGTCCATCACCCCTTCGCAACCCTGCCCGCCATCCGGGCGCGGCTGCACATAGAGCGGCAGGTAGTGCGCGATGAACGCGCCGAAGGCGAGCAGCCAGCCGCCGCCGGCCAGCCACAGCAGCAGCGCACCTTCGGCCGGCCACCATGACCAGCCGGCACGCCCCACGGCCGCCAGCAGCAAGACGCCGGCGGCAAGCGGAATCCACCGCCGGGTATCCAGCTCGCGCCCGGTGTGAATGCGCCCGGCGATGTTCATCACCACGAAAATGCTCAGCCCCAGCGCACCGATGGCGAGCAGATGCCGCCCGCCGCTGACGCTGCCGATCCCGGTCAGCACGGCCACACCGATCAGCGCGTAGCCCAGCGCCATCGCCACATACACCGCATAGAGCATCAGCACCCAGCGGCGCAGCAGCACCCGGCCCAGGTGCCAGTCGCCCTGCAGATTGAACAAGGCCGCAGCGGTCGCCAGCGCCAGCCAGCCGGCCGTGGGTGCGCCGGGCGCGAGCCCGTCGGCCACGGTGAACAACACGATGCAGGCCACCGCCAGATGGCGGCGCGGCGGCCGGGCGAGGTAGCTGACGGCGGTTTCGCCCACTGTGTCGAGCGCCGAATTGACCACACGCATCGAGATACGGCTCATCACGATCACCACCAGCACCATCACCACGCCGATACCGACGTGCAGACTGCGCAGGGGCGACGCGCCGCGCAGCACGTCGGTGTAGAAGCCGACCGTCACCGCCAGCCAGCCGAGCAGCGCCCACAGAATGCTGAGGTGCCGCCGCGCCGGGTCGCGCCACAGCAGGGGCGCCACCAGCGCGATCAGCATCAGCACCGGCGCCACATTCAACACCGCCGCCGGCCACGGCCCGATCACCCCGCTGGCCGACCAGGCCAGGCGGGCGCCCAACCACAGCAGCACCAGCGCGAGCACCGCCGGGCGCGGTGCGGCCGGGCCATCGACAAACTCCGGCACGGCGGTGAGCACGAAGCCGGCAATCGCCGCAAAGCTGAAGCCGAAGAGCAACTCGTGTGCATGCCACACCACCGGCCCGCCCGGCACCGCGGGCAGCGGCAGGCCGAGCAGCAAGAAGCCCAGCCACGCGGCCATGCAGAGCACAGCCGAGACGGCCGCGAGCAGGAACAGCGGACGGAAGGCGCACAGCAGGATCGGCGCAGCCAACAGGCGCTTCAGCATCGCAGCCCCCCGACGGCCGCCAGGGCGAGCGGCGTCGCTGGCGCGGGCGCGTCGAGGCCGAAGCTGGCGCGCACCGTGGCGTCTTCGAGCAGGCCGGCGGTACGTGCGTAGACCTGCGCGTCGCTGCGCTGCGCGGGCGCATCGTCGAAGCGAAAGCCCGTGGCAATGCGGCCGGGTTCGGGCGCCATCACCCACACCGCGTGGGCCAGGCGCACGGCTTCCATGAGATCGTGGGTGATCATCAGCACCGCGATCGGCCGTCGCGCCTGCTCGGCCAGCAACTGGCGGTACAGCTCGGCCTTGAGGCCGACATCGAGCGCCGAGAAGGCTTCGTCGAGCAGCAGCAGATCGGGCGCGAGCACCAGCGCGCGAGCCAGCGCGACGCGGCTTTGCATGCCGCCGGAGAGCTGCTGCGGATACTGCGCCAGCGCGGTGTCGTCCAGCCCGAAGCGCCGCGCCTGATCGCGCGCCTGCGCATGATGCGCGGCACGCGGCACGCCACGCGCCTTGAGGCCGAGGGCGATGTTGTCGAGCGCGCTCTTCCACGGCAACAGGCGCGGCTGCTGGAACATGCAGGCGCTGCGCGCAAAGCCGTTGCGAATGGTGCCGTCTTGCAGTGGCAGCAAGCCGGCGACCAGATGCAGCAGCGTGGTCTTGCCACAGCCCGAGGGGCCGACCAGCGCGTGAATGCGACCGGCCGGCAGGTGCAGGTCGATGCCCGACAACACCGTGCGCGCCCCGTAGGCGTGGCCGACGGCGGCCAATTCCAGCGCGGCGGTGCTCACGCCAATGTGCGCCATCGTTCCACCTCGCGTTTGACCGGCTCCAGCAACAGGTACTCCACCGCCAGCAGCGCACCGACCACGGCCACGATCCAGGCCAGCGAGCCGGCGGTGTCGAGTTGCGAGCGGGTCACCGCCAGCGCCGCGCCCACGCCATCGGCGGTGGCCAGCAGCTCGGCCATCACCACCACCTTCCAGGACACGCCGAGCGCGGTGATCCAGGCCGGAAACAAATAGGACAGCACATGCGGCAGATAGAGATCGAGCAGGCGCTGCAGCGGCGGCAGCGCGAAGGCCTGCGCCATCTCGCGCAACTGGCCGTCCAGCGTACGCACGCCTTGCATGGCACCGATGAAGATGGGCGGGAAACAGGCCACAAACACGGTGAACACCGGCGTGCCGTCGCTGGCACCGAACCACAGCATGGCCAGCACCAGCCAGCCGATGGGCGGCGTACCGACCAGCACGGTGACCCACGGCCGCGCCATCATCGAGGCGGTCATCGACAGCCCGGCGAGCATGCCCAGCGCGCTGCCGACGCCCAGCGACAAGGCAAAGCCGGTGAGCGCGCGCCGACCGGTAATGCCCAGCTCGGACCACGCATTACCGTCCGTGAGCAGGCGGTGCAAGGTAGCCAGCACCGTGCGCGGGTCGGGCAGCGCCAGCGGGTCCAGCCACTGGCTGGCAAACTCCCAGCCCGCCAGCAACAGCAAGAGGCTGGCAATGGCTCCCCAGCCGCCCCACAGGTAGGCGGGCAGGCCAGCCAGCCATTGGCGGAAAATGCCGATCATTGCGTGGCGTAAAATCCGTCGTCGGGCAGCCGGCCGCCGATCAGCGCGGGGTCCTTGGCCATCAGACGATCGAAGAAGAACTGCAATTCGTCACGCGCTGCCTGCGCCGGCACCGCCTCAAGGCGGCTATGGGCGAGCGAGTCGGCCACCGCCTCGGGCATGAGCTGGGGCACATGGCGGGCCACGGCCTGGCCGCATTCGATGGCATGATCGCCGCACCACACCAGCGCGTCGGCGTAGGCGTCGACCACGCGCGCAGCGAGCGCGGGGTCTTTGAGGGCCGCGCCCATGGCCACGATGCCGGCCTGCGGCATGCGCGCCTCGCGCTTGAAGGTCTTGCCCCACTCGGCCTGCAGATCTACCCCACGATGCAACTCCGGCGCGATGACGCTGATCGGGAAGGACTGCGTCTTGCGCAGCGCCATCGACACCGCCGGCTCGGCCAGCAAGGCATGGTCGATGCGGCGCATGATCAGCAACTGCATGGCGTCCAGCGGCGAGGCCACGTAGCGCAGATGGAAGTCGCGCTTGGGGGCGATGCCCTGCGCCTCGGCGAGCACGCTGAAGACGATGTCCGGCATGTCGGCACGGAAGGGAATGGCGACCTCCTTGCCCTTGAGATCGGCCAGCGTGCGCACTGCCGGGTCGCGGCTGACCAGCCACAACATGCCCCAGGTGGACACATTGAGCAGCTGCAGCGGCACGCCCTTGTTGTAGAGATTGGCGGCGACGTTGGTGGGCATGGCAAGCACGTCGGCCTTGCCGTTCAGCGCCAGCACGCGCAGCTGGTCGGGGTCGCGCCACAGCACGAATTCGACCGTGTCGGCCACGTCGGCCAGCGCGCCGGATTCAAGCATGCGCACCAGCGGGAAGGACACGGCCGCCGGCGGGCCGGCGAGCACCAGGCGCGCCAGCTTGTCCGCCGCCTGCGCCGACGCGCTGATCATCAGCACGCTGACGCACCCGATCCACCACAGCCGCCGCGCCATCTCAGAAGCGCCCGGTCAGGGTGAGGGTGATATTGCGCCCGGTGGCGGCGATCTCCTGCCCCGACAGGCCGAGCGTGGTGTGCTCGTGGTATTCGCGGTCGAAGAGGTTGCTCACTTTCACGCCCAGATCGGCGCTGTTCAGGCCACCGAGCTTGCCGAAGCGCCAGCCGAAGGCCGCGTCGGCGGTGACGAAGCCGGCGGTTTCATTCTCGCCGCCATTGGTGAAGATCGTCGCCACGCGGTCCTGCCGGGCCACGGCACGCACTTGCCCGCGCCAGTAGAAGCCCTGCCCGGCCGGCTGGCCGAAGCCGAGGCGCACTTCGGGCGGCGGCATCTCGGCCAGCGGCTCGTCGTCCTGCTTGTTATCGCCGCGCAGCCAGGTGAAGCCGGCATCGGCCACATAGCGCCCCACCGGCACGCTCAGGCTGCCTTCGGCGCCATAAATCACCACCTGGTCGAGGTTCTCGGTGAGCTTGATCGGCAGGCCGTTGGGCGCGTTGGTGCCGGTGACCCGGCCGGCGATGTAATCGTCGATGCGGGTGTGGAAGAGCGCCAGGTTGTAGTCGAGCGACGCATTGCGGCCCTTGAGGCCGATCTCGATGCTGGTCGAGCGCTCGGGGTCGAGCTGCGGGTTGCCGACGTGGTAGTAGCCATCGCCACGGGCCGCGTCTTCGAAGCGCTCGCGCATGTCGGCGGCACGGTAGGCGCTACCGATGTTGATGTAGGGGTTGAGCAGCGGCGACACGGCGTGGATGGCGCCGAGGGTCCACGACACGGTGTTGTCGGTCTTGTCGAGCCCGGTGGTGGCTGTGCCCTTCTGGGCAGCGTCGCCCTGCACCTGGTCAACGCGCAGGCCGGCGACAATCTGGGTGGCGCCGAAGCGCATCTCGTCCTGCACGAACAGGCCGGCCGAGGTGATCTCGCCGTCGCTGAAGGGGTCGTTGCGCACGTTGTTGTTGAACAGCGGCGCGTTATTGTCCATGTAGCGGGCGGGGTCGCCGGTCATCTGCCAGGTCTCGGCACCGACGGTGAGCACATGGTCGTCGCCGATCGGCAGCAGGTAGCGGCCGCGCGCGCCGTGGGTGACGAAGGTGACATCGTTGCGCACATAGTTGCGCTGAATGCTGTCGGACCAGGCGCGGATCTGGCGGAACACCTCTTGCCGGTAGACCTCGGCCATCAGCGTGCCGCTGCCCAGTTCGGTCTTGATGCCGCCTTCGATCAGCTCGCGGTGCTGCTCGGGCGAGTGGATGGTGACCGTGCCCAGCAGCGCCGGAATGCCCGCCCCGCCCGCCTGGCCGCCGGTGCGCGCCGAGCCGGGGTACCACACGTCGTGATCGCTGTGACGCTGCAGATTGAGGTGCAGCTCGGTGGCGGAAGACACGCGGAAGGCGTACTTGAACAGCAGGTCGTCGGTCGAGTAGCCGGTGCGATCGACCGTGCCGGACGGGCTGTCGTAGTCGTCGACCTCCTTGGCCGCGACGCCGACCACCAGCGCATGGTCCGGGCTGCCGAAGCGGTAGAGCGCGGCACCGGAGACTCCCGAATCGGCGCTCGAAGCACCAAGCGAGAACTGGCCGCCGTGGGTGGGGGTGTCGGTGAAACGGGTGGGCGCGGTGATGAAGTTCACCGTGCCACCGAGCGCGCCGCTGCCATAGAGCACCGAGCTCGGCCCCTTGACCACCTCGGCGCGTTCGAGCAGGCCGACGTCGAGCAGGGAGGCGATTGATCCGTAGGGCTGGGCCGAGTTGAGGCGCACGCCGTCGACCAGCACCACCACGCTCTCTTTTTTCAGGCCACGGATGACCGGGTTCTGACCCCAGGCGCCGTCGGTCTGCACCGCCAGGCCGGGCTGGCCGCGGAACAGCGCGCCGGCCGGCGCGCCGACGTCGGCCGCCTCGGGGGCGACCACGGTGACGGCCTGCGGGGTGTCGAGAGTGTCGGCCTGATAGCCGCGGGCGGTGACGTTAACGGTGCCCAGTTGCAGCTCGGATTCAGCCAGCGCGGCAGTTGCCGGCAGGCACAGGATAGCCAGCGCCACAGGGCGCAGTCGGAAAAGCATGCTCCACTCCAGTTGAGTGGGCTGGCTGGCTTTCGGCTGGCTGACCCGGGGATTTGATGTTCAGCAGTCTAGCAAAATGAGAATCATTCGCAATTGACTGACATCAATCCGCAGGACTTAATGCACACCCGCGCTCAATCGAGGTGAATCGCCTCGCGCGGATCGTCCGGCGCTTCGGCCGCATCGAACAGGTGGTCGAAATGCTGATGCGCCGGGATGTAGAACTCCAGCGCCCGCCCGCGATGGTAGATGCCGCGCAGTCGGTTGGCGGTTTCCCACACATGCCCGTAGCTGTCGTCGACACAGACCCTCGCCATCGGGCGGTCGGCGTCGCCTTCGCGGATCAGTTCGACCCCCGTGACCTTGAAAAACGGGCGCAAGCCCTCGGTAATGAGTTCAACGGAAGTGTCGGCTTGCAAGCCGCCAAGAATGAAATACATCAGGCCACCACATCGTCCAGGGTCAGGTGCCAGCGCTCGAGCGCGCGGCGCAAAAGGGATTGCTCGGGGTCGCTGATCGCGCCGTCCGACTTCGACAGCACAACCATCGCGCGAATGACCAGCAGGCGTTGCTGCGGGTTCGGGACGGCGTCGAGCAGCGCGTCGATATGTGCCGGGTCGAGTACGGCCACGCGGTGCGCGGCAGACTCATCGAGCAGTTCGCCGCTGAGGTCGACCACGGCTTGCAGCAAGGCGTCGCGGCTCAGCCCGATCAGCGTCGGGATGTCGTGGCGATCCAGGGCTGCCAGTTCGCCATCGGCCAACTCGCCGTCGGCCATCAGGGTCAGTCCGATCAGGCGGGCAATGGCGTTGCGGGTGTCATGGCCAGAGCTTGGCATCGGTGTGTCTCCGTAATCAGTCAGTCGGCAGAAACAAGGTTTCCTTGATCTCTTCCATCACCACCGAGCTGCGCGATTCGGTCGCGCCCGGCAGCTTAAGCAGGATGTTGCCCAAGAGTCGACGATACTCGCCCATCTGGGCGATGCGGGCTTTGATGAGGTAATCGAACTCGCCCGACACCAAATGACACTCCATCACCTCGGGGATGAAGAGCATCTCTTTTTTGACCTTGTCGAACACATCGCCCGACTTGGCCGACAGCTTGATCTCGACAAACACCAGCAGCGGCTTGCCCAGCGCCACCGGGCTCAGGTGCGCGTGGTAGCCCGTAATCACCCCTTCGCGTTCCAGCCGGCGCACCCGTTCGGTGCACGGCGTGCTCGACAGGCCGACCTTGTCGGCCAGCTCGGTGATCGGCAAGCGGCCATTTTTCTGCAACAGGTCGAGGATCTTCCGGTCCAGGCGATCGAGCTCGCGCATTTCACCGCTCCATGACTAACTACGGCTCAAAAAAAGGGATTGTTTTTATTTTTACCCTGTATCGCAAGTTAAATTCACTACTAAAACAGCAATAAAGTAGCGGATCACAACATCAGCGCATTGAGGAACAGGTCATGGACGTTATCGTACTCGGAAGCGGCGTTATCGGCACCTCCACCGCCTATTACCTCGCCCGCAACGGCGCCCGCGTCACCGTGCTGGAGCGCCAACCCGGCCCCGCACTGGAGACCAGCTACGCCAACGCCGGCCAGGTCTCGCCGGGCTACTCCACCCCGTGGGCCGCGCCGGGCATCCCGCTCAAGGCCATGAAGTGGCTGTTTCAGCGTCACGCGCCGCTGGCCATCCGGCCGGACGGCACCCGATTTCAGCTTGAGTGGATGATGGCCATGCTGCGCAACTGCGCGGCCGAGCGTTACACCGTCAACAAGTCGCGCATGATGCGCCTGGCCGAATACAGTCGCGACTGCCTGCGCGGTCTGCGCGCCGACACCGGCATCGACTACGAAAGCCGCAGCCGCGGCACGCTGCAACTGTTCCGCACCCAGGCACAGGTCGATGCCGCCAAACGC
This sequence comes from Nitrogeniibacter sp., assembly GCA_041600915.1. Classification (GTDB taxonomy): domain Bacteria; phylum Pseudomonadota; class Gammaproteobacteria; order Burkholderiales; family Rhodocyclaceae; genus Nitrogeniibacter. Next base: position 684 of record JBFIJC010000086.1, on the reverse strand, counting down.
GACATCGAGGTGCTGATGGACTTCGGCGTGCCCTTCGAGCTGCTCGACCGCGACCAGATCGCCGGCGCCGAGCCCGCGCTGGCCCATGCCCGCGACAAGCTCGCCGGCGGCCTGCGCCTGCCCAATGACGAGACCGGCGACTGCCATTTGTTCACCCGCCGCCTCGCCGGGATGGCGACCGAGCTGGGCGTCGACTTCCGCTTCGGCCAGGACGTGAACGGGCTGATCACCGACAAGGGCCGCATCACCGGCGTGCGCGTCGGCAACGAGGTGCTGCACGCTGACCGCTATGTGCTGGCCTTCGGCAGCTACAGCCGCGACTTCCTCGCCCCGCTCGGCCTCAAGCTGCCGGTGTATCCGGTCAAGGGCTACTCGCTGACCATCCCCATGACCGACGCCGAGGCTGCCCCGGTGTCGACGGTGCTGGATGAAACCTACAAGGTCGCCGTCACCCGCTTCGACGACCGCATCCGCGTCGGCGGCATGGCCGAGCTGGCCGGCTTCGACCTGTCGCTCAACCCGCGCCGCCGCCAGACGCTGGAGCTGGTGGTGAACGATCTTTTCCCCGGCAGCGGCGACGTACCGGCCGCCGAGTTCTGGACCGGCCTGCGCCCGATGACGCCCGACTCCACCCCCATCGTCGGCGCCACCGCCTACCCCAATCTGTACATCAACACCGGCCAC
>JBFIJC010000085.1:0-12238 GCA_041600915.1 Nitrogeniibacter sp. | reverse complement strand
GTGAATCCTGACGGCGCGGCCAGACGGAACAGACCAGCACATTCTACACGTCCGGATGACTGACCGCTTTTCGCGGACGCCCGGCGCGGGAGCATTCATGCATATTCATATTCTCGGCATTTGCGGCACCTTCATGGGCGGGGTTGCCCTGCTGGCGCGGGCCGCCGGCCATACCGTGACCGGCTGCGACGCCAGCGTCTACCCGCCGATGAGCACACAGCTAGAAGCCGAAGGGATCGCGCTTACGTCGGGCTACGAAGCCTCGCAGATGGCACTGGCGCCGGACGTGTATGTGGTCGGCAATGCGATTTCGCGCGGCAACCCGCTGCTCGAAGCGATTCTCGATGCCGGCGCGCCCTATGTGTCGGGTCCGCAGTGGCTGGCCGACCATGTGTTGCGCGACAAATGGGTGCTGGGCGTGGCCGGCACGCATGGCAAGACGACGACGGCCTCACTGCTGGCCTGGATGCTCGAAGACGGCGGACTGAACCCCGGTTTTCTGATTGGCGGCGTGCCGAAAAACTTTGGTGTGTCGGCCCGGTTGACCGACTCGCCGTTCTTTGTGATCGAGGCGGATGAGTACGACACGGCTTTCTGCGACAAGCGGTCCAAGTTTGTGCACTACCGGCCGCGCACGGCGATTCTCAATAATCTGGAATTCGACCACGCTGACATTTTTGCGGATCTGGCGGCGATCGAGACGCAATTTCACCACCTGGTGCGCATCATGCCGGCGAGTGGCCGGGTCGTGGCCAACGCCGATGCCGAGGCGCTGGCGCGGGTGATCGACAAAGGCTGCTGGTCGGAGCTGGAGTGGTTTAACGGGCCGGATGGCTGGCAGGCGACGATGGACGACGCGGGCGTGGCGAAGTTCGCGTTGGCCGGAAAGGATCTCGGCTCCGTCGCAACGCCGATGGCCGGCACGCACAACCTCAGCAATGCGCTGGCGGCGGTCGCTGCGGCGCGGCATGTGGGCGTGCCGCCCGCGGCTTCGATTGCCGCGCTCGGCCGCTTTGAAGGCGTGCGCCGCCGGCTGGAGGTGCGCGGTGTGGTCAACGGCGTGACGGTGTATGACGACTTCGCCCATCACCCCACGGCGATTGAGCTGACGATTTTCGGCTTGCGCAAGCGGGTGAAGGGCGGGCGGATTCTGGCGATTCTCGAGCCGCGCTCGAACACCATGAAACTTGGCGTGATGAAAGCGCTATTGCCCGAGAGCCTGGCCGGCGCCGACGCGGTGTTGTGCTATCACGGCGGCGTCGATTGGGATGTGGCGGGCGCGCTGGCGCCGCTGGGCGAGGCCGTGCAGTGCTTTGACGACTTGTCGGCGTTGGTCAGTGCGGCCGTTGCTGCGGCCGAGCCGGGCGACCATGTGCTGGTGATGAGTAACGGCGGCTTTGGCGGCATCCATGAAAAGCTGTTGACCGCACTGGCTTGAGGCTTAGCGCGCGCGTAACCAGCCAATTTCGGCCGCAGTTGTGGGGCCGACAATCACATAGCGCAGGCTGACCGGCACGTCGGCGCGCTCGGGCGTCAAGGGGATGCGGCCTGCCATGATTTCGGCCCGGCTTTGCGGGGTGGCAGGGCGCTGGTCTGGATCGGCGTAGCCGTCAGGAAAGCGCGGCATCAGTGTGGCCGGATCGTATTTGTCGGTGGCGCCCACCGTGTGCAGCATCTCGTGCGCGATCACCATCAGGTTGCCGCCGTGATCGACCCGGCTGGCGAACACATTGGCCAGCCCGATCAGCCCTTTCTCCAAACCGACCGAGTGCTGTACCGAGGCCTGCAGCGCCGGGTCGTGGTATTGCACGAACAGGCGCACGTCCGGCCGCGGGCCGGGGCTGTCGTCATTGCGCCAGGCCCAATAGCGCATCTGCAGACTCCACACGATGGCCTCCCAGGCGCTGGGGTGGCGCAGGGGCTGCGGTGGCAGGCTCTGGCGGGGCGGGGCAAGCGTGATGGCGAGCGGTTTGAGCGTGCTGATGCCGTATCGCTGCGCTTCACTGCCCAGCCATTCGGCAATCGGTTCGTAATCGCGCGCGCTCAGCTGTGCGATGTGGCGCGCGGTGGCGTCGCGGCCATCGGCGTTGATCGGGTAGATCGTCACATGCAGCGTATTGATCCACGACGTAGCGCGGCTTTGCGCGCGCCACGCGCTCAGCGCGACGGTGGCCAGAACGAGCAGCAGCAAGCCGATGCGCAGCGCTCTCCACACGGGGTTTAGCGCCCCGGGGCGGCCAGATTGGCGGCGGCGCTGAGTTCGGGGGGCGGCTGGTAGGCCCAGCGCTGCCAGGCGGCGTGAACCTTGTTCGGGTAGTCGGCCCGGCCGAGGCTGCCGTTGTAGCGGCCCAGCGCACGGAACAGATCGCCTTTTTCAATATCCAGATAGTGGCGCAGGATGGTGCAGCCGTAGCGCAGATTGGTGCGCAGGTGGAAGAGGTTGTCTTCGCTCTGCGCGAGCAACTTGGACCAGAAGGGCATGATCTGCATGTAACCGCGCGCGCCCGCTGAAGAGACGGCGTATTTGCGGAAGTTGCTCTCGACCTGAATCAGCCCGAGCACCAGTTGCGGATCCAGGCCGGCGCGGGTGGCTTCGTAGTGCACCGACAGCAGCAGATCATGGCGATAGCGCTCGTCGGGGATGCGCTTGGCGAGCTGCCGGCTCATTTCGCTGAGCCAGTGGTTGCGCAGTGCCTCGCTGGCAAAGATGGGTTGGCGCGGTGCGCGATCGCTGACCGCGCCCTGTAGCGAGGCCTGCACGCTGGCCGACAGCGGCTCGTATTGCTGTTGCCCGGCCTGTGCGCTCTGAACGCCTGTCAGCACTACCAGCGAGAGAATCGCGGTGGCGCCGAGCAGGCGGCGGAGCGGGCAGGCCGGTGTTTTCATGCGGACAGTTTCTCGCGTACGAAGGCGGCCAGTTCGGCAACCGGCACAGCGGTGGCGGCGGTGTCACGACGGCCCTGGTATTCGGCCGAGCCTTCTTTCAGGCCACGGTCGCCAATTACCACGCGGTGCGGCACCCCGATGAGCTCCCAGTCGGCAAACATCACGCCGGGGCGCTCGTTGCGATCGTCGAGAATGACATCAAAGCCGGCATCAAGCAGCTCGGTGTAGAGCGCCTGTGCGGCCTCGCGAACTGCGTCGGACTTGCTCCAGCCGACCGGGCAGATGACCAGCTGGAAGGGCGCAATCGCCGTCGGCCAGATGATGCCGCGCTCGTCGTTGTTCTGTTCGATGGCTGCGCCAAGAATGCGCGAGACGCCAATGCCGTAGCAGCCCATTTCCATCGGCTGCTCGCGGCCGTTTTCGTCGAGGAAGCGCGCGCCCATGGCTTCGGCGTACTTGGTGCGCAGCTGGAAGATATGGCCGACTTCGATGCCGCGGCACAGCGCAAGCGCGCCCTTGCCGTCGGGCGAGGGGTCGCCGGCGACGACGTTGCGCAGATCGACGATCTCGGGGCCGGGGAAGTCGCGACCCGTGTTGGCGCCGGTGTAGTGGTAGTCGTCTTCGTTGGCGCCAATGACAAAATTGCTCATCGCGGCAACGCTGCGGTCCATGATCACGCGACCCTTGAAGCCGACCGGGCCGAGCGACCCAGGATTGGCGCCAAAGGCGGCGGCAATCGCTTCGGGGGCGGCGAAAGTGAGCGGCGACTTGATGCCTTCGAGGTTCTGCGCCTTGATCTCGTTGAGCTCGTGGTCGCCGCGCAGCAGCATCAGCACGGCTTGCGCGACTTCGTCATCGGACTCGACGACGATGGCTTTGACCGTTTGGGTTTCCGGGATGTTGAGGAAGGCGGCCAGCTCTGCAATGGTCTTGACGCCCGGTGTGTGGATCTTGGTGAGCGCCTCGGAGGCCACGCCGTGCGCGGTGCTGCCGGGCAGCGCTTCGGCCAGTTCAACGTTGGCGGCGTAGTCGGAATCGGGGCAGTAGGCGATGTCGTCTTCGCCGGTCTCGGCAATCACGTGGAACTCGTGCGAACCGGTGCCGCCGATCGATCCGGTGTCTGCCGCGACGGCGCGGAACTCAAGACCGATGCGGGTGAAGATGCGCGTGTAGGTGGCGTACATGTTGTGGTACTCGCGCACCAGGTCGTCGAAACTGCTGTGGAAGGAGTAACCGTCCTTCATCAGGAACTCGCGCCCGCGCATGACGCCGAAGCGGGGGCGGATCTCGTCGCGGAACTTGGTCTGCACCTGATAGAAGTGCTTGGGCAGTTGCTTGTAGCTGCGGATGTCGCGCCGGGCGATGTCGGTGATGACTTCCTCGTGCGTGGGGCCGATCACGAAGTCGCGGTCATGGCGATCCTTGAAGCGCAGCAGCTCCGGGCCGTAATGCGTGGCACGGCCAGACTCTTCCCACAACTCGGCGGGTTGCACGGCTGGCATCAGCACTTCGATGGCACCGGCACGGTTCATCTCTTCTCGCACGATGTTTTCGACTTTACGCAAGGCTTTCAGGCCCATGGGCATCCAGCTGTAGATGCCTGCAGCGGTTTTTTTGATCAGGCCGGCGCGCAGCATCAGCTTCTGACTGGTTACTTCGGCGTCAGAGGGGGCTTCCTTGAGCGTAGAGATGAAATAGTGCGAGGCGCGCATGGGTCGAATTCCGCAATAAAGGTGGTATCAAAGGCAGTGATTCTACCGTAGCCCATTCCGTCCTAGACAGCAGCGCCGTGAATCGCGCTGTGCGCCTGCTTTCAATGGCGATGGAAGTGTGGAAAAATCGCTATTAACTCAGACAATTTAAGGTTCCATCATGCTCGATCGTGAAGGCTATCGCCCGAACGTCGGCATCATTCTGGTCAACCATCGGGACGAGGTCTTTTGGGGTAAGCGTATTCGGGAGCATTCCTGGCAGTTTCCGCAAGGTGGCATCAAGCACGGCGAGTCGCCGGAGCAGGCCATGTTTCGAGAACTCCACGAGGAAGTCGGTCTGCACCCCGAGCATGTCAAGATCCTGGGTCGAACCCGTGGCTGGCTTAAGTATGACGTGCCCAAACACTGGATCAAACGCCAGTGGAGAGACACGTATCGCGGGCAGAAACAGATCTGGTTTCTGCTCCGGCTGGTTGGCCGCGATACGGACGTCTGCTTGCGGGCCTGTAGTCATCCAGAATTTGATGCCTGGCGCTGGAGTGACTATTGGGTGCCGCTCGACACGGTGATTGAGTTCAAGCGAGGGGTTTACCAGCAGGCGCTCAAGGAATTGTCCGACCTGCTTTCGCGCCAGCGGCACATGCCGCCGAACCGGTCGACCGATCCGATGGTCTGATATCGGGAGCAGTCCATGCTCCCGTGATCGTCTGATCACGGATCGCGACCTAAGGAGGAGACGATGGATCAGACCCAGAACACTACCAATCCGCTGCCTGCCATTCGCCTGGGGGATGTTGTGTACCAGGTGCCAGAGCCGGGCATGCCGCGTCGCGTTACGGCTAAATCAGCGGCGGTAGAGGTCATGACAGACCTTCATCGCGTGCCAGCGGCGACCATCCCTGCCCAGATGCGTCTCGACGATGCGCGGCAGGCCATGATTCTGCGTGGCGTGCGTATGCTGCTCGTGACCGATGATCGTCGCGCCGTCAAAGGGCTGGTGACCGCCAGCGACCTGTTGGGCGAGCAGCCCGTGATGGTCGCGCAGAGTCGCGCAATGACCGTGGCGGATCTGGCGGTTGCCGACATCATGACGGCAGTCGACGCCGTTGAGGCCTTCTCCTTGCGGGATGTGCTCAATGCTCACGTCGGTGATATTGTGCGCGCCCTGCGACTGATGGGGCGGCAGCATGCGCTGGTCGTCGAGTCCAGCGAAGCGGGGCAGCCAGCGCAAATCCGGGGGGTGTTTTCCGCATCGCAGATCGCGCGACAACTGGGGATTCCGCCCTTTGTGGGCGAGGTTGCCCGCACTTTTGCAGAAATCGAGGCCGCCATCGGGGCGTAGCCATCAGAGGGAGAATGCATGCACGCGAAGTGTGGTTTGCGCGTAGCCGGTGCGGTCATGGTGGCCGCACTGGCCGGTTGTACGATCAAAGGGCCTGTTCGTGAGTGGCAAGACCCCAACGAGATTGTGAAGTGGGATGAGGCCGAGCTCGTGCTTCCGACGGCGATGCCCGCGGAAGCAGATTTGATCGAGTTTGATGTGCGCCGCCGCGGGCAGGGCAGCTTCTTTATCGATAGCGCCAATATTGAAATCGGCAAGGACGGCGTGACGCGACTGCCGGTGGTCACGCGTTCGACCCGTGGTGCGGTGTCGGTGACTTTTGAGGGCTTTCGCTGCGCGACCGGCGAAAACCGGCTGTACGCGATTGCTGCCGGGGGGGAGTGGACCGAGCCCCGGATCAATCCATGGCGGCCGGTCGGCAATAGCAGTTTTGAGCCGAAAAGCGTGCTGATGCAGGATTTCTTGTGCAATGGCACCTCCCCGTTATTACCGAAGGATGTCATCGAGAAACTGCGCTATCCCAAGACCGACTGGCGATAAGCGAGGCACCATGATCGATACCTTGATTCTCCACGTCGACCGTGCCCTGAGGACGGTTTTTGCGCCGGCAGTCAGTCAACGCCCCTTGCCGGGTGCTGATTTGCCCGAAGTCATGCTGGCCGATGCCGAGCGGCAGCGCGCAGCGGCGCTGATGCGCATCAACCACGTTGGCGAGATTTGCGCCCAGGCCTTGTATCAAGGGCAGGCGTTGATGTCTCGGCAGCCAGACGTGACGCTTGCGTTGCGCCAGGCGGCCGACGAAGAGACCGAGCATCTGGCATGGACGGAGCACCGTATTCGGGAGCTGGGGGGGCGCAAAAGCCTTCTCAACCCCTTGTGGTACGGCGGAGCACTGACGATCGGGATGCTCGCGGGAAAGTTTGGCGAGGCGTGGAACCTGGGGTTTCTTGCTGAGACCGAGCGTCAGGTTGAGTCGCACCTCAAGTCGCACCTGACACAACTTCCTGAAGAAGATGCGCGTTCGCGTGCCATCGTGACGCAGATGATGATTGACGAGAGCGAGCATGCCGACAAGGCGCTCGCCCTAGGGGGTGTGCCGCTACCGGCCACGGTCTGCTCTGCGATGCGCGGGGCTTCGCGCATCATGACCACGACGGCTTACTGGGTCTGAGTCGCCCCCAGATCAATGATCTCCCATGTGTGGCTCACCTCGGCCGTCTGGCCGAGCATGATCGAGGCAGAGCAATATTTCTCGGCAGACATGTGAACGGCGCGCTCAACGGCGCTGGGCTTGAGCCCGTCTCCGCTGACGACATAGTGGTAGTGCAGCCGCGTAAACACCTTGGGGTCGGTTTCTGCGCGCTCGGCCTGAATCTTCACCTGGCAGTCCGTTACCGGGTGGCGCCCGCGTTTCAGGATGAGCATGACGTCGAACGCCGTGCATCCACCTGCGCCAACCAGCAGCATCTCCATAGGGCGAGGCGCAAGGTTGCGGCCGCCGGCTTCGGGTGCGCCATCCATGACCACGGTGTGACCGCTGCCGGTTTCAGCGAGAAAGCTCGCACCTCCAACCCACTTCACTAAGCATTCCATACGTCGATTCCTTGTCACGTTCGCGCGGCGTTGCCCAATGTCGGCGCAGCCTGGGAGCGCAATTCTACCAACACGGAATCGGCGCTTGCGCAGCCGCGATGATGCGATGCACAATTTCTTGGGCGGCCATTCCGGGTGGCAGCGCCCAAGGATCTCCGAATCGTTAAAAAAATCAGGCGTTCAACGGCGTTCGAAGCCATAAAAAATGTTTATATCGAGATCGAAACATTTATGACGCAATGCACAAAAACCGCTTGCAGGAGCGCGGGTCGTCGAAGATAATTGGAACCGTTCGAGATTGATGAGTGCCAGCGGCACCCGGTCTCCAGATTGTCTCCTCCACCCTCCTCCTTTGGTGTGGATTTAACGCAGCCTGCCCGGCTGCGTTTTTTTTGCATGCCGTTCGTGGCGACAACGAAAAAATATCATTGACACTTGTTGGGTGGCTCGTTTAGGATTGGCGGCTTTCTATTCGGTGGCCGTCGAGACAGAAGGCCTGACGAGAAAACAAGGAACAAACATGAAAACCTTCTCTGCCAAGCCGCATGAAGTTCAGCGGGGCTGGTTCGTCGTTGATGCGACGGACAAAGTGCTTGGCCGTCTCGCTGCCGAGGTGGCCCGTCGCCTGCGCGGCAAGCACAAGCCGATCTTTACCCCTCACGTGGACACCGGTGATTTTATCGTGGTCGTCAACGTGGACAAGATTCGTGTCACCGGCAATAAAGCCGAAGACAAGAAGTACTATCGCCACTCGGGTTACCCCGGTGGTCTGTACGAAACCAGCTTTACCAAGCTGCAGCAGCGCAAGCCCGGTCGCGTGCTTGAGCTCGCCGTCAAAGGCATGTTGCCGAAAGGTCCGCTGGGTTACGCAATGCTGAAGAAGCTCAAGTGCTATGCCGGTACCGAGCATCCGCATACGGCTCAGCAACCGCAAGTTCTCGACATCTAAGCAGGAGCCTCCAAATGGCTGTGACCTATAACTACGGCACGGGGCGTCGCAAGAGTGCGGTGGCGCGTGTTTTCATGAAGGCTGGCAGTGGCAACATCGTTGTCAACGGCAAGCCGGTAGATCAATTCTTTTCCCGCGAAACGGGCCGCATGATCGTGCGCCAGCCGCTGGTTCTGACGAGCAACGAAACCACTTTCGACATCATGGTGAACGTCGATGGTGGCGGTGAGTCGGGTCAGGCAGGTGCGGTTCGCCACGGTATTACCCGTGCGCTGATCGACTACAATGCCGAGCTGAAGGGCGATCTTCGCCGCGCCGGTTTTGTGACTCGCGATGCTCGTGAAGTCGAACGTAAGAAAGTCGGCTTCCACAAGGCACGTCGCCGGAAGCAGTTCTCGAAGCGTTAATCGTTCCGAGTTCACAAGAGCCGCCTCCGGGCGGCTTTTGTCATTGTGGCCGGCAGTTTTGACGGCTGTCGCGTGCGCTGGCGGAACTCTTGCCGATGCGCTAACGTCTACTTACTGCTAGAAGGTTTGGGCGCGCGATTTGCACCAGGCCTCAACATCCCCTGGAGAGATAATGGAAGCAACTGCGACTGACTTGGGTGATCTTTTGGTCTTCACCGACAGTGCGGCCAACAAGGTTAAGGAACTGATTGAAGAAGAGGGCAACGAGGCTTTGAAGCTTCGTGTCTTCGTGAGCGGCGGTGGCTGCTCTGGATTTCAGTACGGCTTCACCTTTGATGAGGAAGTGGCCGAAGACGACACCGCTATGGTAAAGAATGGCGTGACGCTGCTGGTCGACCCGATGAGCTACCAGTACCTTGTGGGCGCTGAAATCGACTACTCGGAAGGTCTTGAGGGTGCGCAGTTTGTGATTCGCAACCCTAACGCATCGACTACCTGCGGGTGTGGTTCGTCCTTTTCGGTCTGATTGCCGAAGCACGACACCTGAAAAGCACTTCGGGCCTGCCGTTTCAGAAACGGCAGGCCCGAAGTGTTTGACGGCTTGCGAGCTTAGTTGATTTCGCGCTCGGGGTTCAGAAGCTCGATGCGCTTGCGATACATTTTGGTCGCCGCATTGAACGCAAGCAGCTCCGACTTGGAGAGCGGTGTTGCGGTCGGCAGAGCGATCGACATAGGGTCTTTGGCGGTGTCGCTGACGCGGAATTCGTAGTGCAGATGCGGGCCGGTCGCCCAGCCAGTCTGACCGACGTAGCCAATGATGTCGCCCTGAGTCACTGCAGCGCCTTTGCGCAGCCCGCTCGCGAAACCTTGCATGTGAGCGTAAAGCGTGGTGATCTTGTCTCGATGGCGAATGATCACGACCTTGCCGTAGCCGCCTTTTGTGCCGACAAAATCTATGGTGCCGTTTGACGTCGCCTTAATGGCGCTGCCGGACGGCGCACCAAAGTCTACGCCTTTGTGTTGACGCCATTTCTTCAGAATCGGGTGGAAGCGCTGGGAAAAACCTGACGTAACCCGAGTGAATTCAAGGGGGAAGCGCAGAAACGCTTGTTTCAGGCTGCGCCCGTCCTCCGAGTAGTAATCCTCGCGTCCGTCCGCGTCTCGATACAACACAACGGCATGCCTGCGCCCCTTGTTCACAAACTCGGCGGCGAGAACGCGGCCGATGCCACTTTGGCGACCGTCTTCGTGAACGAGCGTTTCGTAGACGACGCTAAAGCGATCGTCTTTGCGCAGGTCGGTGCGAAAGTCGATTTCCGTGCCGAAGAGGTCGGCCAGGCGCGTGGCCACAGCGTCAGGCAGTCCAGCAGCTTCGGTTGCGCCAAACAGCGAATGGCGAATGGTGCCGCTGCGCATTTCAACAATGCTGGTCAGCGCTTTCTGGCCGGCCTTTGCTTTGAAAGTGGCGCCATCACGCTCTAGCGCGAAAACGTCTTCTCCGCGCGTCTGGGGTAGCGTCAGATCTAGCAGGCTGCCATCGGGTGCAACAGTGGCCGTGACGGTTTTGCCTGCGCGAAGCTGCCTGAGGGCCTGTCGGCCTTCGTCGCTCGTGCGCATGAAGCGGCTGGCCTCTGCGTCATTGACACCGAGTCGTTGAAAGATTGTTTCAAGCGTGTCGCCGCGGCGCACGCGGTCTTCGTGTACGAAGGGGAGGTCGCTACTCGCCGCGATGCTGAACTGTGGCGTTCCGAGTGCTTCAGTGATGTGCTGCGTCGAGATGCTGGCTGTTTGGTTCGGCGCGACTGCTGTGGCAGCGACCACCGTAAGCGACAATACCCCGACAACGCCGACCGAAAGCCATCGTTGCGACAGTCTTGGCGCGCGTTGATCGGCTTGATCGGCTAGAATTTTGGACTTTCGGATAAGCATGGCGTCTCCGGCGACAAATTTTTTCGAGTCTAGCAAAAAGCGTATCGACTCGATACACCAAAACTGTAAGGTACTTGGATGAGTGATGTAAGTGCAGCGCTTGAATTGATCAAGCGGGGGGCTGATGAGCTTTTGGTTGAGTCGGAGATGCTTGCGAAGTTGCAGTCCGGGCGACCCCTCAGGATTAAAGCCGGGTTCGATCCAACCGCGCCGGACCTGCATTTGGGTCATACGGTGTTATTGAACAAGCTCCGCCATTTTCAAGAGCTCGGGCATCACGTCATGTTCCTGATTGGTGACTTCACCGGGATGATCGGCGACCCCAGTGGGAAGAATGCGACCCGCCCGCCTTTGTCGCGCGAGCAGATTCTCGAAAATGCCCGCACCTATGAAGCGCAGGTATACAAAGTCCTGGATCCGTCGCGCACCGAGGTCTGTTTCAATTCGGCATGGATGAATGAGCTGGGTGCTGCAGGCATGCTTCGGCTTTCGTCGCACTACACCGTTGCGCGCATGCTGGAGCGAGATGATTTTTCGAAGCGCTACGCCAGCAACCAATCGATTGCCGTGCATGAATTTCTCTACCCGCTCTGTCAGGGTTATGACTCGGTTGCGATGAAGTCGGATGTTGAGCTCGGTGGGACGGATCAGAAATTCAATCTCCTGGTGGGGCGCGAGCTTCAAAAGGACTACGGGCAGGCGCCCCAGTGCGTTCTGATGATGCCGCTGCTGGAAGGCTTGGACGGCGTTAACAAGATGTCCAAATCGCTTGGCAATTACATCGGGATTGATGAACCCCCTTCGGAAATATTCGGCAAGCTGATGTCGATCTCGGATGTGCTGATGTGGCGCTACTTTGAGCTTTTGTCGTTTCGGTCGGCGGCGGACATCGAGCGATTGCGAAGTGAGGTGGATGGTGGGCGCAATCCGCGCGACGTAAAGATTGAGCTCGCCAAGGAGCTGGTGGCGCGCTTCCATGATGCTGCGGCGGCTACTGCGGCGCATGAGGAATTTGAAGCTCGCTTCCAGCGAGGCGTACTGCCTGACGACATGCCCGAAGTGGTGATTGCGTCTGAAGGCGGGGCTTGCCTCCTTGTGCAGGCGCTCAAGCAGGCGGGCCTGACGGCTAGCACCTCAGAGGCGCTGCGGATGATTCAGCAAGGCGCGGTTCGTTTGGATGGCGAGAAAGTGACGAGCAAAGAGACTGTTCTGCCTGCTGGGGCTCGCGTTGTCGTCCAGGTTGGCAAGCGTCGTTTTTCGCGTCTGGAAATAAAGTAGCGATTGGGTGTTGACAGGTTTTTTGTGGTGTCTATAATTCGCACCTCGCTTGAACGCAAACGCGTTTTGAGCGGCCCCCGAAGGAGTCGGAAACGAGTTTGAGGGGGTTGACGAAGCGGATTTGTTGCTACATAATTCCGCT
>JBFIJC010000084.1:0-12396 GCA_041600915.1 Nitrogeniibacter sp. | reverse complement strand
TGAACCAGCGAGCGCGGCTGGGCGTTGAGCTCACACAAGACCAGGCTGGCGCCCTGCTTGGCGAGCGTGCGATGCAGATTCTGCAAAATCTCCAGGCCGGTGGTGTCGATGTTGATGAGTTTGTCCATGTTCAGCACGATCGCCGACGGGTGGCTGTCGGCGGCCGTGAGGAGCGCTTCGAGTTTGTTGGCCGCGCCAAAAAACAAGCTGCCGAAGATGCGGAATACCTGAATGCGCGAGCGATCAGTGTCGCTGTCGCCCTCGACCAGGGGGACGGGTTCGATGCGGGTCAGATCGGACATGCGATGGATGAAGAACAGGCTTGCCATCACCAGCCCCAGTTCAACCGCCAGGGTCAGATCGAACACCACGGTGATGAAAAAGGTCGACAGCAAAATGCTGCGGTAAGCCATCGAGAAACGCTTGAGCGTCTTGAACGCATGCCACTCGCCCATATGCACCGACACCATCACCACGATGGCCGACAGCGTGGCCAACGGGATGTGATGCGCCAGCGGTGCCAGCGCCAGCACCACGGCCAGTAGCACCACCGAGTGGATGATGCCGGCCACCGGCGTGCGCCCGCCGCTGCGGATGTTGGTGGCGGTGCGGGCGATGGCCCCGGTGGCGGCAAAGCCGCCGAACAGCGGGGCGATGAGGTTGGCCGCGCCCTGGGCGAGCAGTTCCTGGTTGGGGTCGTGGCGGTCGTCGATCTGGCCGTCGGCGACGCGCGCCGAGAGCAGGGATTCGATGGCGCCGAGCATGGCGATGGTCAGTGCCGGGGCGATCAGCTTGCCGAGGTTGGACAGGTCGAGATCCGGAAAGGCCAGCGCCGGCACGGCCTGCGGGATGCCGCCGAAGCGTGAGCCGATGGTGTCGACCGGCAGGCTGAATACGGCGGTGACGGCGGTGCCGACCACCAGCACGCCCAGCGGGCCGGGCAGGCGGCGCATCCAGCGGATGCGCTGGGCGAGGCGGTTCCAGCCGATGAGCAGCGCGAGCGAGGCGACAGCCAGCGCGGCGGTGGGCAGGTGGGTTGTGTGGAGCGCACCGGCAAGCGTGCTGATCTTGCCAAAGAATTCGCCCGGCAGCTGGTCGATCTTTAGCCCCAGAAAATCCTTGATCTGCGAGAGAAAGATGACCACCGCGATGCCGTTGGTGAAGCCGATGACCACCGAGATCGGGATGAAACGGATCATGTTGCCAAGGCGGAAGGCGCCCATGGCGATGAGCATGACCCCGGCCAGCATGGTGGCGATGAGCAGGTTGGCGACGCCATAGTCGGCAACGATGGCGTAGATGATGGGGATGAAGGCGCCCGTCGGGCCGCCGATCTGCACCCGCGAGCCGCCGAGCAGCGAGATCAGGAAACCGGCGACGATGGCCGTCCAGATGCCGGCGGTGGGCGACATGCCCGAGGCGATGGCAAAGGCCATGGCCAGCGGTAAGGCCAGCACGCCGACGGTGATGCCGGCCCCCGCGTCGCCTGCCAACTGCGCGCGGTCGTAGCCGGGCAGGGTGTCGAGCAGGCGAGGGCGAAAGCGCATCAGTTTCTTTATGGCGGAGGGCGGGTCAGGCGTCGGGTGCGACGCTGAAGTCGGTGGGGACAGGGTCGGGCAGGGCCACCTCGGTCACGGTGACCCGGGCGACCTTGGCCTTGGGCGGGCCCTGGTGACACCAGGCGACAAAGGATTCGAGCATCAGCTCCGTGCCAATGGCCAGCGCCTCGACCGAGCCGTCGGCGGCATTGCGCACCCAGCCACGCACGCCGAAGCGGGTGGCGGCTTCGGCCGCCGAGGCCCGATACCACACGCCCTGGACGACGCCGGTGATGACCAGGCGCTGGGCGATGGGCGGGCTCATGATTTGTCGGCGGCCGCTTTCTTGGCCATCTGGATGCGGCGCAGTTCGATCACGCCCCAGAAGTCGAGCACCAGGCCGACCGCCACCATGGCGATGGCTTGGGCGGTGGAACCGGGGATGCCGTCGAGCAGCGCCATGTCGGCGATCAGGTAGAGCGCGCCGAGCACCGCAATGATGGAGCCGACGATGTGCAGGCCAATCCACTTGGCCATGCCGCCGCCGCTGGTGTCGATCTTGCCGTTGGTTTCACTCATGGATCACTTCACTCGCATGCCGGGCGTGGCGCCCGCGTCGGGGGAAAGGATGAACAGCCCCGGCGTGGCGCCGGTGTCGTCGGAGGCGGCCAGCACCATGCCTTCGCTCATGCCGAACTTCATCTTGCGCGGGGCAAGGTTGGCCACCATCACGGTGAGCCGGCCGACCAGGGTGGCCGGGTCGTAGGCGGACTTGATGCCGGCAAATACCTGACGCGGCCTGGCCTCGCCGATGTCGAGCTGCAGGCGCAGCAGCTTGTCGGCGCCTTCGACATGCTCGGCGCTGATGATCTTCGCGATGCGCAGGTCGACCTTGGTGAAGTCGTCGATGCCGATGTGCGCGTCCGCCGTGGTGGCGGCCTGAGCGTCTTTCTGCTGGGCCTCGGCATGGCGCTGCCGGCTGCTGGCCTCGGGCGCCGGGGCGGGGGCCAGCGAGGCCTTGTTGGCCTCGATGAGGGCGTCGATCTGCTTGCGCTCGACGCGGGTGAGCATGTGCTTGTAGGGCGCAATGGCGTGGCCGGCGGGCAGGGTGTCGGTCAGTTGCGACCAGCGCAGCGGCGCGATGTCGAGGAAGGCTTCGACCTGCTCGGCCACGGTCGGCAGGATCGGCTTGAGCAGACCGGCGAGCACGCGGAACTGGTTGAGCGCGGTGCTGCACACCACATGCAGGCGCTCGGTGTTGGCGGCGTCCTTGGCCAGCTCCCAGGGCTTGTGATCGTTCACATACTGGTTGGCGACATCGGCCAGGCGCATGATCTCGCGCAGTGCGCGGCTGAAGTCGCGTGCTTCGAAGGCGCGGGCCACTTCGCCGGCCTCGATGCTGCTGCGGTAGGCGGCCAGCGCGTCCAGGTCCGGCGCGGCGAGCTTGCCGTCGAAGCGCTTGGTGATGAAACCGGCACAGCGGCTGGCGATGTTGATGAACTTGCCGACCAGATCGGCATTGACCTTGGCGATCATGTCGTCGAGGTTGAGGTCGACGTCTTCCATGGTGCCGTTGGACTTGGCGGCGAAGTAGTAGCGCAGCCAGGCGGGGTTGAGCTTTTGCTCGGTGTAGGAGCGCGCGGTGATGAAGGTGCCGCGGCTCTTGCTCATCTTGGCGCCGTCGACGGTCAGGAAGCCGTTGACCGCCAGCTGCGTGGGCGTGCGGTAGCCGGCGAAGTGCAGCATGGCGGGCCAGAACAGGGCGTGGAAGTAGAGGATGTCCTTGCCGATGAAGTGCACCAGCTCGGTATTACTCTTGGCCGCAGCGGCGCCGTCGATGAAGCGCGAAATGTCGATGCGACCGGTTTTGTCGGCGAGGTTCTTGAAGCTGGCGAAGTAGCCGATCGGCGCGTCCAGCCACACATAAAAATACTTGCCCGGCGCGCCGGGAATCTCGAAGCCGAAGTAGGGCGCGTCGCGGGAGATGTCCCAGTCGGACAGCTTGTTTTCGCCCGGCTCGCCGAGCCACTCCTTCATTTTGTTGCTGGCTTCGGACTGCAGGCGGCGGGCGCCATTGGCGTCGCTGCCTTGGGTCCAGTCGCGCAGGAAGTCGACCGCGCGCGGGTCGGAGAGCTTGAAGAAGTAGTGCTCGGAGCTGCGCATCTCGGGCTTGGCGCCCGAGACGGCGGAGACCGGATTTTTGAGGTCGGTGGGCGCATAGGCGGCGCCGCACACTTCGCAGTTATCACCGTACTGGTCGAGCGCGCCGCACTTGGGGCATTCGCCCATGATGAAGCGGTCGGGCAGGAACATGGCTTTGACCGGATCGTAAAACTGCTCGATAGCGCGGGTTTCGATCAGGCCGGCGGCCTGCAGTTTGCCGTAGATGTCTTCGGCGAACTGGCGGTTCTCGGCGCTGTGCGTGGAGTGGTAGTTGTCGAAGGTGACATCAAAATCGGTGAAGTCGCGCAGGTGTTCGCCATGCACGCGATTGATCAGCGCCTCGGGCGTGATGCCTTCTTTCTCGGCGCGCAGCATGACCGGTGTGCCGTGGGTGTCGTCGGCGCAGACATAGTGCACGGTGTGCCCCTGCATGCGCTGGTAGCGCACCCAGATGTCGGCTTGAATGTAGCCGACCAGATGGCCGAGGTGGATATCGCCGTTGGCATAGGGCAGGGCGTTGGTGACGAGGATCTGGCGCGACATGGTTTCCTGCGGCGGCGGTCAAAGACCGCAAGTTTATCAAAGGCGGGCGGCTTCGCGGCTGTTCGCCGCACGATGGCCGACAGACTCAGGGAAAGGGCGTGAGAAAAAGCTCGACCCGGCGGTTGCGGGCGCGCCCCTCTGGCGTGCCGTTGTCGGCAATCGGTTCGGCCTCGCCACGGCCTTCGGCGTTGAGGCGCACCGGGTCGATCTTGCCTTCGTCGATCAGCACCGCGAGCACGGCCTTCGCCCGAGCCCGGGAGAGCTGCATGTTGTAGCCCTCGCGGCCATTGCTGTCGGTATGGCCGACGATGCGCACGATCAGGCTGGGGTGCTGGCGCAAGATGGCGCTGATCCGGCCGAGCAGTTCGAGGAAGCTCGCCGTGGGCGTCGCGCTGTCGCTGCCGAAGGCGGCCTGGTCTTCCAGCGTGATCTGAAGCGCGTTGTCGGGCGTGGTCTGTACGCGTGCGTTGCCATTTTGCGTGTCGGCAGCGACGGCGTCGATAACCGCCTGCCAGTCAAAGATGCGCCGCTGCGGCTGCTCTGCGGCCGTTTCGATCGTTTTCGTGTTGGCCGCGGGCGGTTGCGTGGCACAGCCGGCGAGCACGCTGGCGGCGAGGATCAGGATGAGATGGTCGGGGCGGAGCAGTCGCATGGTTCTCGTGGCAAACAGGTGGGTGGCAGTGGCGCAGTGCCAGTTTGGGGTCGAAGGATAACCCTGTTCGCGTCAGGGGAGGCGAATGCCGTCGGCTTCGGTATGATGCGCCTTGTTGGGCAGCAAGGATTGCCCGTGCCATGTGTGGAGTCAGGATGGAAATCGATCGAGATCAGATTCAGGCAGCGCTCAAGAACGTGGTCGACCCCAATACGGGCAAGGACTTCGTCAGCAGTCGCTGCATTCGCGATGTGGCCGTCGACGGCGGCAAGGTGACCGTGTCGGTCGAGCTGGGTTACCCGGCGCGCAGCCAGGAAGACGCGCTGCGTGCGCTGGTGTCCGAGGCTGTCAGCCAGGTCGCCGGCGTGACCTCGGTGAACGTCACGCTCAGCACCAAGGTGGTGGCGCATGCCGTGCAGCACGGCGTGAAGTTGCTGGCCGGGGTGAAAAACATCATCGCTGTCGCCTCGGGCAAGGGCGGTGTGGGCAAGAGCACCACCGCCGTCAATCTGGCGCTGGCATTGGCTGCTGAGGGCGCCCGCGTGGGTATTCTCGACGCCGATATCTACGGCCCGTCTCAGCCGCAGATGCTGGGTTTGCAGGGCGCGCAGCCGGCTTCGCCGGATGGCAAGACGCTGACGCCGATCGAGGCATTCGGCGTGCAGGCCATGTCGATCGGTTTTCTGGTCGACGTTGAAACCCCGATGGTGTGGCGTGGCCCGATGGCCACCCAGGCGCTCAAGCAATTGCTGACCGAGACCAACTGGGCCGATCTGGACTACCTGATTGTCGACATGCCGCCGGGCACCGGCGATATTCAGCTCACCTTGTCGCAGAGCGTGCCGCTGACCGGTGCCGTGGTGGTGACCACGCCGCAGGACATCGCGCTGCTGGATGCGCGCAAGGGCGTGAAAATGTTCGAGAAGGTGGGTGTGCCGATTCTCGGCGTGGTCGAGAACATGAGCCTGCACATCTGTTCGAACTGTGGCCATGAGTCGCATATTTTCGGCACCGGCGGCGGCCAGAAAATGTGCGACGACTACAACATCGCCTTCCTCGGTGGTTTGCCGCTGGACATGCAGATCCGCACCGAAGTCGATGCAGGGCGCCCGACCGTTGTCGCGGAGCCGGACGGTCGCATCGCCGGGCTGTATCGCGAAATCGCGCGGAAAGTGGCGGGCAGCGTGGCGGTCCGGGCCAAGAACATGACTCACAAGTTCCCGAATATCGTAGTGCAGAACACCTGATCCGACGATCAGCCTTGATTCGCCCCGCAGCAAAGCTAGAATAGGCCGCTTTATTATTAGCGACGCGCCCGCGGGGCGGGTCTGACCGGAGTGTGAGGATGTCCATCAAGTCGGACAAATGGATTCGCCGCATGGCGCAAGAGCACCAGATGCTTGAGCCCTTTGCGCCTGAGCTGGTGCGCCAGAACGAGACCGGCAAGATCGTGTCGTACGGCACCTCGAGCTATGGCTACGATGTGCGCTGCGCGAATGAGTTCAAGATCTTCACCAATATCAACTCGACCATCGTCGACCCGAAGAACTTCGATTCGGGCAATTTTGTCGATTTTGTCGGCGACGTGTGCATCATCCCGCCGAATTCCTTCGCACTGGCCCGCACGGTTGAGTACTTCCGTATTCCGCGTAATGTGCTGACGATCTGCCTGGGCAAGAGCACCTATGCGCGCTGCGGCATCATCGTCAACGTGACGCCGCTCGAGCCCGAATGGGAAGGTCACGTGACGCTGGAGTTTTCCAACACCACGCCTTTGCCGGCCAAAATCTACGCCAACGAGGGCATCGCGCAGATGCTGTTCTTTGAGTCGGACGAAGTGTGCGAGACCTCGTACAAGGATCGCGGTGGCAAATACTTCGGCCAGAAAGGCGTTACGTTGCCGAAGATCTGATACTTCTTGGGCCGAGGCGCTTGCCGCGTCGGCCTATGCGACAAACCATCACCGCATCGCGGTACGATGTGCCCGCGGCTTCAGCACTGCGGGCTTTCTCTTTTCAGGGGGCGAGGATGCGTTTCCAGTTTCCGATCATCATCATTGACGAAGACTTTCGCTCGGAAAACACGAGCGGTTTTGGCGTTCGCGCGCTGGCCAAGGCGATAGAGGGCGAAAACATCGAGGTGCTCGGCGTCACCAGCTATGGCGACCTGGCCTCGTTTGCCCAGCAGCAGAGCCGGGCGTCGGCCTTTATCGTGTCGATCGATGATGAGGAATTCAATTCGCCCGAAGCGACGGCCAAGGCCATCGACGACCTGCGAAAATTCGTGGTGGAGATCCGTTTCCGCAACGCGGACATTCCCATCTTTCTGTACGGCGAAACGCGCACCTCGCGGCACATCCCGAACGACGTGCTGCGCGAGATGCACGGCTTCATTCACATGTTCGAAGACACGCCGGAGTTCATCGCGCGCTACGTGGTACGCGAGGCGAAGAGCTATCTCGATAGCCTGGCGCCGCCGTTCTTCCGCGCGCTGACGCACTACGCGGCCGACGGGTCTTACTCGTGGCATTGCCCGGGGCACTCGGGCGGCGTGGCCTTCCTGAAGAGCCCGGTGGGGCAGATGTTCCACCAGTTCTTCGGCGAAAACATGTTGCGTGCCGACGTGTGCAATGCGGTTGATGAGCTTGGCCAGCTGCTCGATCACACCGGACCGGTGGCTGCGTCTGAGCGCAACGCCGCGCGCATCTTCCATTGCGATCACCTGTACTTCGTCACCAACGGCACCTCGACGTCCAACAAGATGGTGTGGCATTCCACCGTGGCACCGGGTGACGTGGTGGTGGTCGATCGCAACTGCCATAAATCGATTCTGCACTCGATCATCATGACGGGCGCGGTGCCGGTGTTCCTGACGCCGACGCGCAACCACTACGGCATCATCGGGCCGATTCCGCTCGAAGAGTTCAAGATCGAAAACATCCGCAAGAAAATCGCGGCCAATCCGTTTGTGAGCAAAACGGCGGCCAAGAACCCGCGCATCCTGACCATCACGCAGTCGACCTACGACGGCGTGCTGTACAACGTCGAGGCGATCAAGGAGATGCTCGACGGCGAGATCGATACGTTGCATTTTGACGAAGCCTGGTTGCCGCACGCGGCCTTTCATGACTTCTATGGCGACTATCACGCCATCGGTGAGGACCGCCCGCGCTGCAAGGAGTCGATGATTTTTTCGACCCAGTCGACCCACAAGATGCTGGCCGGCCTGTCGCAGGCCTCGCAGATTCTGGTGCAGGACTCCGAAGAGCGGCAGCTCGATCGCGACATCTTCAACGAAGCGTATCTGATGCACACCTCGACCTCGCCGCAGTATTCGATCATCGCTTCCTGCGATGTGGCGGCGGCCATGATGGAGCCGCCGGGCGGGCCTGCGCTGGTTGAGGAGTCGCTTGCTGAGGCGCTCGATTTCCGCCGTGCCATGCGCAAGGTGGATGATGAGTTCGGCGACGACGACTGGTGGTTCAAGGTCTGGGGGCCGGAGTATCTGTCGGACGATGGCATCGCCGAGCGCGAAGACTGGATGCTGAAAGCCGGCGAGCGCTGGCACGGCTTTGGTGATCTCGCGCCGGGCTTCAACATGCTCGACCCGATCAAGGCCACGCTGATTACCCCGGGGCTGGATGTGGATGGCGACTTCGCCGAATGGGGCATCCCGGCCGGTGTGCTGACCAAGTATCTGGCCGAGCACGGCATCGTGGTCGAAAAGACCGGCCTGTACTCCTTCTTCATCATGTTCACGATCGGCATTACCAAGGGCCGCTGGAACACGCTGGTGACCGAGTTGCAGCAGTTCAAAGATGATTTCGACCGGAACCGGCCGCTGTGGCGCGTCATGCCCGAGTTCATCGCCAAGCATCCGCGCTACGAGCGCGTGGGGCTGAAGGATCTGTGTATGCAGATCCACGCCTTCTATCAGGCGCACGACGTGGCGAGGCTGACGACCGAAATGTATTTGTCGGACATGGTGCCGGCGATGCGCCCGACCGACGCGTTTGCCAAGACGGCGCATCGTGAAGTCGATCGCGTGCCCATTGATGATCTCGAAGGCCGCGTGACGAGCGTGCTATTGACGCCCTACCCGCCGGGTATTCCCCTTCTGATTCCGGGTGAGCGCTTCAATGCGACGATCGTGCGTTATCTGAAGTTTGCGCGAGACTTCAACGGCAGCTTCCCCGGCTTTGAGACCGACATTCACGGCTTGGTCAAAGGCGATGTTGACGGTGAAAGCCGGTACTGCGTGGATTGCGTGATTCAGGACTGATCAGGCCGCGCCCCTGCCGAGTGGCGGAGGGCGCGCTCATGCGCATGAAGTGATGCGGCGGTAGTCGACAAAATCTGCAGCGTGGTCGTTGTCCGCATCCTGATTTTGGTGGCGACGACTCGTTTCCTTGAAGGCCGAGCGGTCAAAGGCGGGGAAGAAAGCATCGCCGTCGATACTGGCATCTACCTCGGTCAACATGAGGCGGTCGGCCAGCGGCCAGGCCATCGCATAGATCTGTGCGCCGCCGATCACAAAGACCTGTTCTTGATCGGCGCAGGCCGCGATTGCCGCAGCCAGGCTATCGACCACCTGCGCGCCGGGCGCGGTGTAGTCGGGATCGCGGCTGATCACGATATTTGTCCGGCCTGGCAACGGCCGGCCCAGCGAGTCCCAGGTTTTGCGTCCCATCACAATCGGATGCCCCAGCGTGGCGGCCTTGAAGTGCGCGAGATCGGCCTTCAGTCGCCAGGGCAGCGCGTTGTCCTTGCCGATGGCGCCGTTACGGGCGACGGCCGCGATCAGGACGAGCTCGGGCACGCTCATACGGCCACCGGCGCAGAAATGTGCGGGTGCGGCTCGTAGCCTTCGAGCGAAAAATCTTCGAAGCGGAAGGCGAACAGGTCGGTCACGTCCGGATTGATTCGCAGCCTTGGTAAAGGGCGCAATTCGCGGGACAGCTGGAGGCGCGCCTGGTCCAGGTGGTTCTTGTAGAGATGGCAGTCGCCACCCGTCCATACGAAATCACCCGGCTTGAAACCACATACCTGCGCCACCATCAATGTCAGCAATGCGTACGATGCAATATTGAAGGGCACGCCCAGGAATATGTCTGCGCTGCGCTGGTAGAGCTGGCACGACAGGCGCCCGTCAGCCACATAAAACTGAAACAGGGCATGGCAGGGCGGCAGCGCCATGCGGTCAACGTCGGATGGATTCCACGCCGACACCAGGTGGCGGCGTGAGTCGGGTGACTTTTTCAGTCCTTCGACAAGCTGGCGAATCTGGTCGATTTCGCCGCCATCGCGAGCAGGCCAGTGACGCCATTGATGGCCGTAAACCGGGCCGAGGTCGCCGTTCTCGTCGGCCCACTCGTTCCAGATCGAGACACCATTGGATTTGAGATATTCGATATTGGTGTCGCCCGCCAGAAACCACAGCAGCTCATGGATGATCGAGCGGACATGGAGCTTTTTGGTGGTCAGCAGAGGAAAGCCCTCTGCCAGATCAAAGCGCATCTGATGACCGAAAACCGACAAGGTGCCGGTTCCCGTTCGGTCGGATTTGTCATGGCCGTGGTCAAGCACGTGTTGCATGAGGTCAAGATACTGTTGCATTCGGGCGGTCCGGCAGTTCATCGAAGATGGGCGATTGTACCGCGCTCCGGCCAGCTGGGCAGGGGCAGCCTAGCGGTCGTCGTGCGCCGAAAAACAGCGGTGGCTGGTGGGTTTTGTGTGAAATAATGCTTGAAACGACAAAGAGATATGGGCTGTTTCAATGAGTGCCTCATGTTCCTGAATGCATCGAATCCCTCGTCGGCGTCATCTCAGCGACTGGACGAAGTCCGGTGGCGCTTGGATTCACTGCCTGCGAATGAGCCAGGCTTGGCGCTCGACGAGATCGCGGCTGGTGTCGAGTTGATGCTCGATGGTGCCGAATGGCCGTTGGATCAGCTTGTGGCGGCTTTGCGTGAGTTTGACGAATCGGCCCAGGCCGTCATCCGGCAGGCCGCGCAAGGCTTTATCCAGTCCAGCGTGCTGGGGTCGGCGCGCGGCGCGGTGCTGCATGCATCGTCGACCCGCGTATTCAGGGCGATTGCCCTGGTTGGTCAATCCGTGTTGCAGCGGCAGCGGTATTCCGGCGCAATCTCGTCAGGCGTCACCGCCGAAATGGCGACTCGCTTGATGCGCGCGGAAGCGAGCCGGCTGAAGTGGGAGCACTTGCTTTACGGTCCCTTCGATCGTGCTTTATGGCAGCAGATGGGCTCGGTATTCCTCGAGGCAGAGGAGGACGGCCGCTTGATGCTGCCGGTTCATCTGCGTAAAGGGCGGGATACCGAAACGTCGACGTACCGGGAGTACCTGCGAGCAGTGGCGCTGCAGTGCTCAGGCCTGGAGCAAATGCCGGTCGAGCTCGTTGATGTCGCCGATCGTCTGATCCAGCACTTGCTTCCGGCGCTTCATTTAGGAGCGGGTCCCGTCGAAGGTGCACGATTCATTGTGTCGCCCGTGCTGGGGGGCGAGCCCCGGCGGCTCATCAAGGCAGTGTCTGAGGACGAGCCCGCATGGTATTTCTCTCCCTTGCTGGCGGAGCGCGTGTTTGCCGATCTCGAAGTAATGCTTGGCAAAGGCGTTGTGCCGGGGGGGCTGGGCGCCGGGCTGGGCGCAAAGGAGCACATCGCAGCGTGCATTCGGCATTTTCGACGAACGTGGTACGACACGCCGTCGGCGCGACGGCATCGCCGTCACCTGATGGGTGGAAAGCTGGCTGCAGTCAGGGGCTTCGGCTCTTTTAGTCAGATTATTTCAGGCGGAGAGGCCGTCGCCTTGATGTCTTGGGATCTGCGCGACGTCAGTGTGGGTGGCTTGGGTGCGGTTGCGCCAGTGTCCGAGTACGGCATGCCCCGCATTGGTGAGCTTATCGCTATGCGATCCGAAGATACCGCGGCCTGGCGTCTCGGCCTGGTCCGGCGGATTCAGCGAGACGATATCGCTCGCGCTTTTGTCGGCGTGGAGACCTTTGCCTTGGAGCCCCGTGCTGTCAGGGCTGACGATGGCCGATCCCCCCTGGATGTTCTTCTGTGTGACCCGCTGCGACGGGGCGCAAATTTGCGGGTCGCGGCGCCTGTTGGCGCGTTGCGCCCGAGCGCACCCCTGTTTGTGGCTGAAAACGGCGCAATACAAAAGCTAAAGCCCTTGGGTACTGTTTGGCGCGGACACGAGTTTGAGGTCCGCACCTACGTGGCGGTCTAGCTGGTGCCCTCAGGTCTTTGTCTGATGAGGCACCCTTTGCCTCGTTTCCCCAGAGCGGTTGTCGTCCAGGTGGGCAAGCGTCGGCTTTCGCGTCTGGAAATAAAGTAGGGATTGGGTGTTGACAGGTTTTTTGTGGTGTCTATAATTCGCACCTCGCTTGAACGCAAACGCGTTTTGAGCGGCCCCCGAAGGAGTCGGAAACGAGTTTGAGGGGGTTGACGAAGCGGATTTGTTGCTACATAATTCCGCT
>JBFIJC010000083.1:0-12457 GCA_041600915.1 Nitrogeniibacter sp. | reverse complement strand
CACCGGCCTCGGCGACGGCAACCGCGTCTCCAAAAACAGCCTGCGCATCCACTCGCTGGGCGAAGTTGACGAGCTCAACGCCTGCGTCGGCATGCTGCTCA
Source organism: Nitrogeniibacter sp. (assembly GCA_041600915.1). Classification (GTDB taxonomy): domain Bacteria; phylum Pseudomonadota; class Gammaproteobacteria; order Burkholderiales; family Rhodocyclaceae; genus Nitrogeniibacter. Next base: position 12,356 of record JBFIJC010000083.1, on the reverse strand, counting down.
CCGAAACCCTGCCCGACGACGTGCGCGCCCTGCTCACCGATGTGCAACACGACTTGTTCGATCTGGGCGGAGAAGTGTGCATCCCCGGCATGAGCATGATCTCCACCAAACAGGTCGACAAACTCGAAGCCGCGCTCGACGCCTGGAATGAAGACCTCTCCCCGCTCAAGGACTTCATCCTCCCCGGCGGCTCCCGCGCCGCCAGCCAGGCGCATCTGTGCCGCACCGTCTGCCGCCGCGCCGAACGCATGCTTGTCGGCCTCGCGCAGGAAGAAGCCGTCAACGACGGCCCCCGTCAATACCTCAACCGCCTGTCAGACCTGATGTTCGTGCTTGGGCGCCACCTCAACAAGGTGGACGGGCATGGGGATGTGTTGTGGCAGAAAGGGAAGAACGCCTGAACGACCGGGGTGAATTTGAAGCTTGGGTTGAGCGCAGTGAAGCCCAACGCGGGCTGGAGACTGCAAAGACGCTGACGGCTAACCGCCAAAATCTATTTTGGTCGCCAACCAGTCGCCCCGATGCTGCCTGACGGCTGCCGTCAGGCAGCATCACGCGCCAGCGACAAACCGCTTGCGGCCGACCACGCCGATCAGCGCCAGCCCCACCAGCATCATGCCGACCTCGCTGGGCTCCGGCACGGCCGCCACCAGCAGCGTCAGGCCGGTGGCGTCGTAGACCGGGCTGAAGCGGTAGAGTGCGCTGTCGTAGCTGCCGCCATAGTTGATCTCGGCAAACTGCGCGTTCAGCCCCCCATCCGCTTGCAGCACCCGATACGCGCCGGGGGCGAGATTCACGCCAGCATAGACGTCGAGAATGCCACTATTGACCGCCCCGCCGAACAGGTCGGCCACGCCAGCTACGTGGTAGACGTCGTACAGCCCGGACGCGGCGCTGCCGAGTATATCCACACCGAACACGCCGCCATCAAACCCGTTGGCGGCCACCAACGCCGCAAAGGTGAGCTGGCCGACCGCGCCGTCACCGCCAGCAAACACCGCGCCGCCATTGACGGTTAGTGCGTCGAGCGTGCCCTTGCCGCTGAGCACGCCGGCGTTCAAGGTCGCGGACGACGTCATCGTGCCGTCGACCACCAGCGTGCCGCCGTCTTGCATGAAGGTGCCGCCGGACAGCCTTGCGCCCGGCGCCACTTCGATCACGCCGCCGCGCAGAGTGTACGCGGTCGCCGTCAGTTTGGTGTCGGCGTTGATCGTGGTCTGGCTCTGACCGCTTTGCACCAGCGTGCCGGCGGTCAGCGTCGTGCCGGTGCGTTCGAGCACCAGCGTGCCGCCCTGAAGTGTCACGCCCGCCTGCGTCAGGCTGCCTTCAATCATTGTCCTGCCGCGGGTTTGCATATACGTGCCGTCGCCGATAACGCGACCATAGGACGCAACGGAAAACGCGCCCGTGTTGGTGATCGCGCCGTCATTGGTCAGCGTGCCGCGATGCGTGAACGTTCCAGCATTGCTCAGACGTGCGAAATCTTCGAGAGTGAGGGTGCCGCGGCTTTCGACCGTACTGCTGCTATCGACAGAGAGCACGCTGAAGTCGCTCAAATCGATCAGCCCCGAAGTATTCAAGGTGCTCGATTGGGTCACGTCCAGCTTAGCGCCGTTCCCCACATTCAGGGTTGAGGCGGCATCGTTGCTCAGCGTCGCCTGACGAAGCGCCAGCGCCGCCCCCACGTTGAGGGCAAGCACCCCACCTGCACGATTGATCAGACGGGAGTTGCTCACCGAGGCGCTGCTGGAAATCAAAAGCTGCCCCGCCGCCATGTTTTCAATCGTGCCGAGCAGACCGGTCAAAGACCCCGCACGCTGATTGAGGGTGCCAAAGTTTTGCAGCGTCCCGTAATTGGTCAGCGCGCCGAAGTTATCCACCGTCCGGTGGTTTGTCACGGTGCCAAAGTTGGTGACCGTCCCAACATTCGACATTGCTTGAGAATTGACCAACGCTCCGTTGTTGAGCAAGGTGCCGTCATTGGTCAGCGTACCCTGGTTCGTCAGCGTCGCCGTATTGCTCAGCGTGCCATGGTTGAGCAAGGTGCCGTCGTTGGTCAGCGTACCTTGGTTCGTCAGCGTCGCCGTATTGCTCAGCGTGCCGCGGTTGAGCAAGGTGCTGTCATTGTTCAGCGTGCCTTGGTTTGTCAGCGTCGCCGCATTGGTCAGCGTGCCGTGGTTGAGCAAGGTGCTTTCGTTGTTCAGCGTGCCATGGTTTGTCAGCGTCGCCGCATTGGTCAGTTGTCCCGTCAAATTGGTGAGCTGCCCGTAGTTGGCCAGTTCGGCGGAATTGACCAACGCGTTGTAGGTCACAATCGCGCCAAAGTTTGAAAAGAAAAGGTTGTTGCACGCCGGCGCAAATACCGAAATCGTACTACCGGTCAGATTGGGGTTGGGCACGAGCTGGCATCCAGTCAGAGCACCGGCCTGCGCTGAGGCGCAATACAGCGTTGAAGCCAGCACAACGGTCGCGGCTTGATATGCCCGATCTGCGAAAAAACACTTTGTCATTGCCCCACCCCTTCATTTCATCGCACCGCCGTATGCGCTACGTGAGTACTTCAGCGCAGTCACCGTAACACCCCACCGCCTCGATTGATATGCCAGTGGAAAGTCTGCTCGCGCGCGACGGTCGATCACGACACCCCGCGCCCTGCGCGACGGTCTACAATCGCGGTCTCAACGTTTGGCCCAAACCGAGCCCCTCATGCGTATCGACACCCTCCGCCAGCAGTTCCGCGACCTCGGCGCCAAGCCCTGCCACGAGGCACGGCTATTGCGCGCCTGGACGCAGCGGCTGCCGCTGGACGGTGGGCCGCGACCGGCGGAGCACTTTTTGCCGCTGGCGGTGCGCAACGCGCTGCCGTCGATCACCCCGATGCTGGAGGGTCTGGCGACGCTGAAGTCCGAACACCCCGGCGAAGACGGCGCGTCGCGGCTGCTGGTGGCGCTGGCCGACGGGCAGACGGTGGAGAGCGTGCTGCTGCCGCGCGGCGGGCTGTGTGTGTCGACGCAGCTCGGTTGCGCCGTCGGCTGCGTGTTCTGCATGACCGGCCGCGACGGCTTGATCCGCCAGCTCGGCAGCGCCGAGATCGTCGCCCAGGTGGTGCTGGCGCGGCGCATGCGGGCGGTGAAGAAGGTGGTGTTCATGGGCATGGGCGAGCCGGCGCACAACCTTGAGAACGTGCTCGAAGCCATCGATCTGCTCGGCTCGGAAGGCGCCATCGGCCACAAGAATCTGGTGTTCTCAACGGTGGGCGACCCACGCGTGTTCGACGCCCTGCCGCGCCAACGCATCAAGCCGGCGCTGGCGCTATCGCTGCACACCACCGACGCCGCGCTGCGCGAGAAGCTGTTGCCACGCGCGCCGCGCATCTCGCCCGAAGAACTCGTCGAAGCCGGCGAAGCCTACGCCCGCGCCACCGACTACCCCATCCAGTACCAATGGACGCTGATCGACGGCGTGAATGACAGCCAGGAAGAAATGGAAGGCATCGTGCGCCTGCTCAAGGGCAAGTTCGCACTGATGAACCTGATCCCCTACAACGCCATCGACGGTCTCGACTTCCGCCGCCCCAGCTGGGAAAAAGCCGCCGCCCATGCCCGCTTTTTGCACCGCGCCGGCATCCTCACCAAGCTGCGCCATTCGGCCGGGCAGGAGGTGGATGGCGGCTGCGGGCAGTTGCGTGCGCGACAGATCAATATCGTCCGCCGTCCGCGCACCGAGCCGAGCAACGCTCAACGGCCGTAGCCAGTCAGCTCCAGATAGCCGACCCCGCTGGCGCCCTCGTCGACCAGCACCACGCCCTCCCAATACGGAAAGCGCCCGCCCATCCATTGATCGTCGATCAGCGCGCGCACCGTCCATTCGCGCTTCAGGCCCGGCAGGCTCACCCGCCAGGCGAGCGGCAAGTCGCGCGTCGCCTCGGGGTTGGCCGAGCTCGGGGTGCGCACGCGGCGGGTGTCGAGCACGGTCAGCTCGATCTCGTCGGCAGCCAGCGTGCGTGCTGAGCCATCGGGCGCGACCCAACTGCCGCTGAGCCAGTGTTTGCCGTCGTCGTGGCGCAGGCGATAGACCATCAGCGCGTGGCCGTCGGCCAGATGCAGCGAGAACCAGTCCCAGCCCTGCTGGTTGTCGGCCAATGGCTGCGAGCTCCATTCACGGTCGAGCCAGCCGGTGCCGGTGAGCGTTGTCGGTTTGCCATCAAGCGTCACCGATCCGCTGACCGCGATGTGCGGCTGGCTGTAGTAGTAGCTGGCCTGCCCCTGTGCCGATTTCTGGCTGTAGCCGCTCTTGCCCTGCAGCACCGGCGGGGTATCGCTGGCCAGCTGCATGTCGATGACGGCCTCGCCCACCGTGAAGCGCAGCCGGCCCGGGAGCATGGCGGCGCCATCGCCGGTCAGCAACCAGTCGTCCAGCCAGGCGGCGAAAGCGCCGTTTTCAAGCCGCACCTCCGCATGCCCCACGCCGCCGCGCGCAAAGCGCTGCTCATGACGATGGCCGTCGGGCGTGGTGATGGCCGCGTGTGCCATCCAGATCTGGTTGCTGTCCCAGCCCTCGGTGTCGGTCGCCGGACTCATGGCCTGACGGAACAACGTCCACTGCAAGCCCCAGTGGCGACCGGCGTCATCCTTGAGATTGGCGGTGAGATACCACCACTCGATACGGTAGTCCGGGTGCGGCAAGTGATCGGCGGGAAACTCGAACACACGGCCAGGCACCACCGACGCATAACCCTCACCCGTGCTGCGCAGCACTTGATACGGATCGCCCTGCGCCGACGCCGGGCCGACGAGCAGCGCCATCAGCAAGAGGAAGACCGCCTTCATTGCGCGCTCCCCAGTTGCGCCATGGCTTGCGGCAGCTTGCGTGTGAGCTGGCTGAGCACAATCACCAGCACCAGCGCGACGATGGCGGCGCTGAGCAGGCCGAGCTTGAGCGCGGGCGTCGGCGACCACAGCATGGGCATGCTCCAGCCGAAGGACATCACATTGAGGTCGTGAATCAGCAGCCACGACAGCAGCGCGCCGAGCGGAATCGCGGCCAGCCAGGTGAGCGTCACGAACAGCGCCAGCGGTACGGCGATCACCCGCAGCAACTCGCGCCGCGTCACGCCCAGCGCGCGCCACTGCGCGAACTCGGGCAGGCGCTCGTGCAGGATGGCGAGCAGCGCGGTGAGCAGCGCCGCGCCGGCCACCAGCAAGGTGAGCGTGTTCATGGCGGCGGTCATGGCAAAGGTGCGGTCGAAGATCCTCATCGACAGGCGTTTGATATCGCCCTGCGCAAACCACTCGCCGGGCTGTACGCCGGCGGCCACCAGCGCGGCCTCGGCGGTCTCGGCGCTCACGCCGGGTTTGAGCCACAAGGCCAGACCGGTGGACGACACATCGCGCCAGCCGCGGGCCAGCGCCTCGCGCGGCAGGTAGAACTGATAGTAGGGGTTGCCATAGTCGTGGAAAAAGCCGACCACGGTGTAGTCGGTGGCGCCGCCATAGGTGGGCAGCGTCACGGTCTGGCCGAGGCGCAGGCCACCCAGATAGTGCGCCTGTTCGTTGGCGAGAATCAGCCGCTCGCCGCCCGCCCAGCGCGCCAGCGCATCCGGCTCGGACTGCGCCAGCGGCAAGGCGCGGGTGTCCGGCGTGGTGGTGTCGAGGCCATACACCTTGGTCGGCCGCCCCTGCCAGCGGAGGGTTACGCCGGTGCGCGCATGACCGGTGGCCAGCCAGCCGGCGTTGGCCGGGTCGGCCACAAAACCGCGGGTGTCGAGCTGCGCGCTGTTCACATAAATGTCGGCGCCGATGCGCTGGTCCAGCCAGCCGGCCAGCGCGGTGCGAAAACTGCCGACCAGGGTCTCGACGCCGAGATTGGCGGTCAGCGCCAGCAGCAGCGCCATCATCGCGGTGCGCAGCGCCGGCAGTTGCGCCCAGCCGTCGCTGACGATCCAGCGCTGCACCAGCGGCGCGCCTGCCAGCGCCCGCCCGAGCAGACGGTGCGCGCTGGCCAGCGCCTGCGGCAAGGCCCAGGCGGCGGCAAACAACACCAGGCCGAGCAGCACGAAACCCTCGATGACCGACGCCATCTGCCAATACACGCCGACCGCCGCCAGCGCGAGCACGCCCGCCCCGATCAGCAACACACGTCGCGCCCGCGCCTCGGCCAGCATGCCCGCCGAGGCGCTGCCGCCCGGCAGCACCGGGCCACGCAATTGCAAGAGCAGCGGCCAGGCCAGCGCAAAGGCGAGGCCGATCAGTGTCATGCCCCAGGCGATGGCGATGGTCACCGGGTCGAGCAGCAGATCGGCCCCCACCACCGCGCCATACAGATTCTGCAAACTGGCGCTGACGCTGGGCAGCAGCGCATGGCTGATGCCAAGGCCGGCGAGCAGGCCGAGCGCGCAGCCGACCACACTCCACACCAGCGTTTCGGTCACAATCGCCAGCGTCAGCGCGCGCACGCTGACGCCCACCAGACGCAGCGTGCGCAGCGTCGGGCGGCGATACCACAGCGAAAAACGCACCGCGTTGAAGACAATGAACAGCCCGACGGCAAAGGACAGCAGGCTCATCGCGGTGAGCTGGGTGTGCAGGCTGGCGGTGAGCTGGGTGAGGTCGAGCCGCTGCTGGTTGGCCTCCAGCATCAGATCGCCAGGCAAGGCGGCGGCCAGACGCGCGGCCGTGTCGGGCGAGATCGGCCCGACCGCCAGTGCGGTGAAGGTGTCACGGCCAAGCAGTGAGAGCGCAGCGCCCACGTCCATGAAAATCTGCCGGCCTTGTTGCTCACGCGCGGCGATCAGCGCCGGCGGCAGGCGTCGGCCGTCGCGCAGCGTCAGTTGCTGGCCCTCAGCCACGCCCAACTCATCGGCCATCGCCGCCGGAAACCACGCCTGATACGGCGCTCGCACAAAGGCCAGCCAGTCCAGATCGGCGTCGCCCAGGGCATCACCGCCCTCGCCCGCCATGCCCTCGGGCAGCGCCAGCAGATCGGTGGCGATGATCGCCAGCGGCGCGTTGTCAACGGTCGACACCCGGGCCTGCACCACCGGGAACACCTGCCGAAAGCCCGCCCGACGCAGCGCGATGTAGTCGGCCTGCGCGATGCCGTCACCGCTGCGGCTGCGAATCCAGTGCGTGGCCTGCGCGCCGAGCACGAAGTCGGCTTCGGCATAGCTGGCCCGCGCATGGCTGTTGATGATCTGCACCGCCGACCACAGCGCCACGCCGGCGACCAGCCCGGCGAGCAAAAACACCGCCTGCCAGGGGTGGCGCCAGTAGTGACTGAGCAGCGCGCGAACGACGCCGCCGAGCCGCTCGGGCTCAGCTGGCGTCATCGTGCAGCCGGCCGTCGCGCAGCCACAGGCGGCGATCGAGGTAGTCGGCCATTTCACGGCTATGAGTGACCATCAGCAAGGCGCTGCCGGCCGCTTTGACCAGATCGTGAAACAAGGCCATCACCGCGCCGCTGCTTCGCTCGTCGAGGTTGCCGGTGGGCTCGTCGGCGAGCACCAGGGCCGGCCGATGCAGCAAGGCGCGAGCGATGGCGACGCGTTGCTGCTGGCCGCCGGAGAGCTGATGCGGGTATTTGTCGAGCTGTGTCCTGAGGCCGAGACGGTCAATCAGTTCGACTTCGAAGGCGGTGTCGAGCCGGCCGCACAGCGCGGCCTGAAAGCGGATGTTGTCGGCCACGCTGAGCGTGCCGATGAGGTGAAACTGCTGAAACACCAGACTGACCGTGCCGCGCCGCAGCGCCGCCAGCGCGCGATCGTCCATCGCGGCCAGCGTCTGCCCGCCCACCGTGATACGGCCGGCGTCCGGCGCATCCAGCCCGGCGGCCAGGTGCAGCAGCGTGCTTTTGCCGCTGCCGCTCTCGCCCAGCAAGGCCACCGCCTCGCCGGCCGCGATGCTCAGATCCACCCCGCCCAGCACGGTGACCTCGCCCTCGGGCTGGGCGTAGCGTTTGACGACGCCGCTGAAACTCAGCATGCGCGGCTCATTGCGGCAGGCGTGGCAGGGGAGACTCGCCGCCCAGCATGACCATCACGGTCTGTTCTTTCTCGCTGCCCAACCAGTTGCGATGGCGGAAACGCACGTCGACCTTGTCGCCCGGTTTCTTGTCGAGCAAGCGCATTTTGACGGCGGCAAAACCGCTCACCGGCACGCCGTCGATGGCCAGCAAGATGTCATCCTTGGCGATGCCGGCCATGCCCAGACTGCTCTCCTCGGTCAGCGCGCCCACGCGCACGCCATCCTTGGCGCTCTCCAGATACGCGCCCAGCAGGCCCGCCGGCGGCAACTCACGCGGCGCCGACAGCACAAAGAGATCAGCGATACCCGGCTCGGCCGTGTGCTCACCGGCGACCAGCACCGTGCTCACCCGCTTGCCGGTGCGCCGCTCCAGCCGCGCCGGAATACCGTCGCGATGCGCGATATGCCCACTGCCGGCGAAGATGACCATGCGCCGCCCCGGGTTCGCGGCCAGATGCGCGGCGGCGGTGGCCGCCATGGTCTCGTCCCAGGTCAGCATCACGTCCAGAAAGTGTTCAAAGTTGGCCCCTTCCATCGGATGCATGTTGAAGGCCCGACGCACCCGTGCCTCGTAAGCGGTGTTGCCGCGCGCGTAGTCGGCGGGCAGCGTGGCGCGGGCTTCGGGTGTGAGCGCGGCCAGACCGCCCTCACCAATCTTGCGCGTCAGCTCGACCGGCGCGTTCAGTGCCACGATGGGGATGCGGTTGGCGCGCGCGTATTCGATGACGGGGCGATACAGACGATAGTCAAAACGCCAGCGGTCGAAGTAACCGGTGCGCTCCAGCATCTCGGCTTCGGTAATGCGTCCGGCGAGGTAATCGTCCAGATGCGTCTGGAAGGGCGTCTGGAACCATTCGACCCCGATGGCGATATCCGGCGTGCGCGCATGCAGGAACCTCAGCGTTTCGAGCTGGACCAAGTGATGGTCGTAGCGCGTATGCGTCTCACCGACGAAGACGGTGGCATCATCAGGCAAGGCGGCCAGGGTTTGCGTCAGACTCGCCGCAGTGTTCAGATTCAGCACCGGCGGATCGAAGGGCGCGGCACCATCGGCCGCCAGCGCGCCGTGCATGCCAAACAGCATCAGCGTGAGCGCCGCATGGCGACACATCGGGAGAAAACAAGCTTTGATCATCATCCGTTCCCTTGCATGGCAGCAGTGCTGGCAAGCCGCGCTTGCGTGCTGCCTGATTGTATTCGGGCTGACCGCGACACCTGCCCGGGCAGACACTGTCATCGACCACGCGCTGAGCGTTCAGTTGCGCCCCGACAGCAGCGAGATCGCCGTCAGCGATGTCATTACCCTGCCAGCCAATGCGCGCGGACCGCTCGACTTCAGTCTCGCCGCCGGCTTCACGCCGGTCGCCGAGGGCGGACACATCGAAGGCTTGGACGGCGATTCAGGCGCGCGGTTCCGCCACTACCGCCTGAGCCCCACGGCTGGCGCCAATATCATCACCTTACGCTATTCCGGACGGATCGAGCCCGGCCCTGCCCACGCCGAGCACGGCATGCCGCGCGCCGCGCTCGATGCCGAGGGCGTCTTTCTCGACGGCGCCAGCGGCTGGTACCCGCGCTTTGGTGACCGGCCGATGCGCTTTACGCTCAAAGTCGAGGCGCCTGCCGGCTGGTCGGTGATCAGTCAGGGCCGACGCGACAGTGCGCTGAGCTGGACCGCCACCGCCCCGCAAGACGACATCTACCTGCTCGCCGGCCCCTATCAGCGTCATGCCGCAGCGCATGGCGCAGTCGAGCTCGAAGTCTATCTGCGCAGCGACGACGCCGCGCTGGCGGAGCGCTACCTCGGTGTGACGGGGCAGTACATTGATCTCTACAGCGCGCTGATCGGCGACTACCCCTACCCGAAATTCGCGGTGGTCGAAAACCGCTGGCAGACCGGCTACGGCATGCCCTCCTTCACCCTGCTCGGCGCACAGGTCATGCGTCTGCCCTTCATCCTGCACTCTTCGCTGCCGCATGAAATCCTGCACAACTGGTGGGGCAACGGCGTGTGGGTGGACGCGCGCGGCGGCAACTGGTCGGAGGGGCTCACCGCCTACCTGGCCGACCACCTGATTGACGAGGCCCGCGGCCAGGGCGCCGAATACCGCCGCAAACTGCTCGAACGCTACGCCGCCTTCGCCGCCGAGGGGCGCGACCTGCCACTGCGCGACTTCGTCAGCCGCCACAGCGACGCCAGCCAGGCCGTTGGCTACGGCAAGACGCTGATGCTCTTCCACATGCTGCGCCGGCACATGGGCGATGCCGACTTTGTCGCCGCGCTGCGCACCCTGTGGCAGCAGCACCGCTTCAGCGCCGCCAGCTTCGACACGGTGCGGCAGGTGTTTGCCGACACCTCGCCCGCCGGCCGCATCGCCGATCTGTGGCTGGACCAGGCCGGTGCGCCCGCCCTCAAGATCACGCAACTGTCGGTCAGCCCCGGCGTTGCTGGCCATCATGTTTTGCAGCTGACGGTGCGCCAGACCCAGCGCGGCGCGACCTATCCGCTGCGCGTACCGGTGGCGGTGCAGGTGGCCGACTCGCCCACGGTGCACCGCTTCGACCTCGTCTTCAATGGAAAGGAAGCACGCCTGCGCCAGAGCTTCGCCAGCGCGCCGCTTCGCGTCGATGTCGATCCGGACTACGACATCTTCCGCCTGCTCGACCCCGCCGAACGCCCCGCCTCACTCGCCCGCGTATTCGGCGCCAAACAGCAATGGCTGGTGCTCCCCGCCCGCGCGCCGGCCGACGCACTCGCCGCCTGGCGTGCACTCGCGCAAGCCTGGGCGCGGCGCTACGACAATGTGAAGGTCGTCATGGACGATGCGCTCGATGCCTTGCCCGACGACGACGCCATCTGGCTGCTCGGCTGGGACAATCGCTGGCGCGAAGCCGCCGCATCACGCCTGACGGCCAAGGGGCAGCACATCGACGCCGACGACCTGCGCATCGGCGACACCACCTACCCCCGCAGCGAACACACTGCCGTGCTGCTCGACGCCGACAACACCCGCGCACCCCTGGGCTGGATCGCCGCCGACGACCCGGCCGACATCGCCGCGCTCGCCCGCAAACTGCCGCACTACGGCAGCGCTGGCCGCCTGGTGTTTGCGCGCGGCAGCGGCGTCAATCAACGCAAGGATGCGCTGCCGGTCAGCCGCTCGCCACTGCGCCGGGTCATCGGCGCGGTCGACCCCGGCCCGCCGCCACCGCACGGCAGCGCGCTCGCCGATCAGTCGGGCGTCACGCTGCGCTTCGACTGAGTTCAGCGCGACCCGAAAACACCCCGAGATATCCGAACAGGGGATCCGGGGAAATGCCTGAGAGCACCATTCCACGCCACTTCAGCAAATTTTTTGCAAAGCGTGGCCTTATGCACGGAGGGGATCGTCCGCCCGTGCTATAAACCGTCAGCGCTTCCCATCGGATGAATTTTTTCTTGCTCTCACGCCGCACACATTACACATGCCCATGCCCACAAATCGCCTGAAAATCGCGCTTGCCCTCATCGCCCTCGGCGCCACCGCCAATGCCAACGCACTGGTTATCGGCAGCGGCACGGTTCAGGGCAACTGCTTCCCCTTCGGCTGTACCTACTGGACGCCGACCTACCAGCAGGTCTACGGCGCATCAGCGTTCAGCGCGCCCATGTCGATCTCCACGCTGAGCTTCTATCGCAGCGTCGACACCTGGAGCAACAACGCCCCCAACACCGGCACCTTCAGCTTCTCGCTGTCTACCACCGCCGCTGCAGTCGATGGCCTGTCGTCCAGTGCCGCCGCCAATCTCGGCAGCGACGTCCAGACCGTATTTACCGGCGCCCTGCCCACGGATGTGGCCGCCGGCAGCCGCATGGACATCTTCCTCGACAGCGCCTTCAACTATGATCCGCTGATGGGCAATCTCCTGCTGAGCATCACCGCCACCGGCCTGGCCAGCAGCGGCAACACCCTCGCCTTCGACATGATCAGCAGCGCCTCCGACAGCACCAGCCGCCTGTACATGGCCGGCGGTCTGCGCGACTCGGCCGGCCTGATCACCGGCTTCAACGAAGCGTTGTCGCAGCCCATCGAGCACGACCAGCTCGGCGGCAACCCGGTGCCCGAGCCCACCTCGCTGGCCCTGCTCGGCCTCAGCGTGGCCGGTCTCTTCGGCGCGCGTCGCCTGCGCAAGTAATTCGGCCACCCGCAAGATCAAAAAAAGCGGCCACCTCGGCCTAATGCCGTTCACTTAGGTGAGCGGCATTTTTCATTTTAGGACTTGTGAACAGTTCGGCAGGCTGTTAACGTGGCGGCCGATGTTATCCAACCCGCTCACCATTACGACAGAAGTCAT
>JBFIJC010000082.1:0-12652 GCA_041600915.1 Nitrogeniibacter sp. | reverse complement strand
GGTGAGTTCAATCTTCAGCGCGGGCCGCTCGGTGAGCGCCTTGGCGAGGGTTTCGAGCTTCTTGGTGGTTTCATCCGACAAGCGATGGATGCCCGGCGCAAACTCGGCGTAAGCCAGGTCTTCGCCGCCACCAAACACCGAGCCGAGCAGCGCAAACGGCGAGGTCACTGCCTTGACGATGAGGTTGAAGAATGCGCGCCACACCAGGCCGCCCACGCTGAACTGCGGGTCGTCCAGCGTGCCGCTGACCGGAATCGACAGATCAATTTCGCCTTTTCCGTTTTTCAGCAGGGCCACCGCCAGATGCACCGGCAGGCTGACCGCGTCGGGGCTCTCGACCGCGTCACCAAAGGTGAGCTGATCGAGCAGGATCTTGTTTTCGGCAGTGAGCTTGCGATCGGTGATCTTGTAAGTCAGATCGGCCGACAGCTTGCCCTTGGCGATGCCGTAGCCGACATACTTGCCCGAATAGGGCGACACCGTCGGCAGCTCAAAACCGCGCATGCTGGCAACGATATCGAGATAGCGATCTTCGCGCAGGGGATTGAGCTGGCCCTTGATGCTCACCGGCGCGGCGTGGTCGATGGCGGCGGTGAGCGAGAGCGTGGCCACGCTCGTCGGGTCGGACGACAAGCCTTCCAGCGTGCCGCCGACTTCGGTCAGGTTGGCATCGTAGTTGGGCCTCACGAAGCGGTCGGCAAAGGCAACGTTGCCCTTCTCCAAGACGATGCGATCGATGCGGATCGGCGGCAGCGCCGGCGATGGCGGAGCCACCGTGGCCGTCGCTGCCGGCTCGGCGGCGGCCACTTGCGCGGCCCCGCCATCAAACTCGCCCTGCGTCACCGAGGAGGACGCAACCGCCGACGGCGTCGCAACCGCAGCCGCGGCCTCGGCCGCCGAGGCCTTCTTGCTGTCTTTTTCGGCCTCGGTCATCTCCCGGAAATTCAGCCGGCCTTCGGCACTGAGCACCAGGCGCGAGAAGAAATCACTCAGCGTAATTTCAGAGGCCACTACCGACAGCGGTTCGGTACGTACATCAAGCCCGTCCACCGCCAGGCGCTTCCAGGTGAGCACATCGGTGTTGGCGCGGGTATCGACCGCGATCAGATCGGTGATGGCGGCATCGCCCCGAAAGCGCACGGGTGGCGCGCTCTGAGCGGACGAGGCCCCAACGCTGAGCTGACCGGCCACCGACACATCGGCCGAGCGCAGGCTCGCCTCGATACCCTCGGTCGCATAGGCCTGCAAGGATCGCAGCGGCAGATGCTTGACGTCCAGACGCATATCCACCGCCAGCGACGCGAGGTCCACCGTGCCTTTGGCGGCCACGTAACCGCCCTTGTTCACCACCGCGCTGAGCCTGAGCGGCACGGGTTTGTTCAGATCCAGGTCAAGCGCCCCTAGCGAGAGCTCGGTGCGCTCGACATCGATCTCGACCGGCGTGCGCACGGCGCGATCCTCAAAATGCAACGCCCAGCCACTGAGATCGGTTTGGGCGAGACTGACTTTCCAGGCGGGTTCGGCCGGGGCATCGGAGGCCGCCTCGGGCGACGGCGCTGCAATTTGCGCCAGATCAAGACTGCCGTCACGTGCACGACGCAGCGTGACGTCGCCGCCCGTGCTGGCAAGCCGCGCGACGGCCACTTTGCGGGCAGCGATGTCGAGCGCGATGCCTTCGACTTTCAGTGACGCGACCTGAACCGACGGTTTCTTTTGCGCATCGAGTTGCAGCGCAAGCTTGGCGAGATCGAGTTGCCCCTTGCTCACCCGAAGCCCTGCCGCGTCGAACGCATAGGGCAAGACCACACCGACCGTGCCGCCGGCGAGCTTCGCGCCATTGAGTTGCTGCGAAAAATACGGCGCGTAATGCGTCAGCGGCACAGCGCCCAGCGTGAGCGTGCCCGAGGCGCGCACCGGCGCAATCGCAAGCTGCCCCTCATGTGCGATCTGCTCGCCGGCCTCGCTGCGCGCAGCCACGGTGAGCTGAGCGTTTTGCGTGGCGTCGGTGGCAAAGCCACTGAGGTCAACATTGATGTCGACGAGCGAGGTCTGAAACGGCCCGGCGGGCGCCGCCGCATCGCTGAAATGAAACGCGCCACCGGTCAGCGCGAACTGATCGACCGCCACGCGAAACGCCGCCTCGGCCGCGTCAGCAACAGGCTCGCTCGCAGGCGGCGCCGAAGGCGGGAGAAGTTGCAGCACATCGATGGTGCCATCGGCCAGTCGACGCAGATGAATGACCGGCTGATCGACATGAATGCGCTCGATCTGCAAGGCACGACCAAACACATCGAGCTGAGCAATCGCCACATCAACTTTCGGCAGCGTGATGACCGGGCGATCATCCCGATGCTGAACATCCAGCCCGGCGAGCATCGCCGTGCCCGCCAGCGTCAGACGCGGCCCCTGCCCCTTGGGCTCGGAGAAGGCCAGTTCGAGCTGCGTGCTGAGTGCCCCCGACAGCAGCTTGAACGCCGGCTCGAAGGGCAGATAGGCCATGTACGGCGTGATATCCAGCGCATCGAGTTCGATGTCGAAGACCGTTTCGAGGTCCTCGCCGAAAGGCCGGGTCCGGCCGTCCAGCCGGAAAGGGGTACCGTCGATGCTGGCCGACAGCGCCGGCTGCACGTAGTGCTCCACCTCCGCAGGAAAGCCGGAGATGAAGGGCACGCCGACCGCCAGCTCTCGTACCGTATGCTTCACACCGGCCGGCTGATCATCGAGGTCGAACGCGCCACCGGTGATCTGAATATTGTTGATCGAGAAGCGGGCCGGGCCATCCGGCGCGTCGGGGGGCGGCGGCGAGGATTGCGCAAACCGGGCGATCACGTCCGACCAGCTGTGCTGCGTCTCGTCGATACGCACCAGTCGCAGCGAGGGCGCGTCAATATTGAGGCGCGAGAAAACCAACCCCCAGTACACCAGCGAGCGCCACTGCAGGTCGGTATCGATCTGGCCGATACGCGCCGCATCGGGCGTGCCATCGGCCTCCGCCACCGCCAGACCGGTCAGCGACACGCTCAGCGTAAAGGGGTTGAAGCGCATGTCGTCGAGCGTCACCTGCCGTCCGAGCTGCTCGCTGGCTTGCTTCGGCAACTGCCATTTGACCAGCGCCGGCAGACCAAAAAACCCGACGAGCGCATACACCGCCAAGCCTATGGCGAGGCGCACGGCCCAAGACCTCGCCTTGATTTTCCAACTGTCCTTCTGTGTCGCAGACTCGCTCATTCGCAGCCTCCTCAACCGAACACCAGCTTACCAGCGCCGACCCCGCTCTCCCATTCATGCTTGGTAGCAAGTCGTGTCTGCTCTCACTGGCGCGTCGCGGATGCGCCGTCAATCGCGCACCCAAAGATCACCCAACAGCCAAAAATGTCGATGCTTTTTACAAGGTGATCGCAGCGCACTCGGGGCACCTCGGCCAGAGTCAATCAGAGCAACGATTTCCAAGGATCGGCGCGAATTATGCTTCGTTTTATATCGCTATGGGATCGCAAGCGCACGCGCCGTCAAGACCGACAAACTGAGGAGCACGCCATGGTGCCGAGACCACTGTTTACTGCACTCTGCGCAAGCCTGACGATCACGCTCCTCGTCGCCGCCAAGGGCGCGTGGGCGCTTCCGTATAGCGTGCTGGTCGAAAGCAACACCGATCGATCAAGCAACGAAATCTATCTCGCCAACTACGGCTCATACGCCGACCTGCTGAGCAATACGCTGGACGCCAGCAGTGCTTACAGCGCGCTCAACGTGTCCTCCAACTTCAGCGTCGGCGGCTACACCATGGTCGGTACCGGCTACAGCGTGCTGCTCGAAAGCAATGACGACCGCTCAAGCAACGAGATCTATGTCGCCAACTACGCCTCCTACGCCGACCTCCTCAGCAACACGCTGGCGCCGACCAGCGCATACAGCCTCCTCAACGTATCGTCCGCCTTCAGTGTGGGCGGCTTTACCTTTGATGGGACGGGTTACAGCGTCCTGCTCGAGAGCGACGCGGACCGCTCCACCAACGAAATCTACATCGCCCACTACGCCTCATATGCCGACCTGCTGAGCAATACGCTGGACCCAAAGAGTGGCTACAGCGCGCTCAATGTCTCCTCCAACTTCAGCGTTGGCGGAATCAGCTTCGATGGCGGTGGCTACAGCGTTCTGCTCGAAAGCGACGCCGACCGATCGACCAACGAAATCTATCTCGCCAACTACGCCTCCTACGAGGACCTCATCAACAACACGCTGGCGCCCACCAGCGGCTATAGCCTGCTCAACGTTTCATCGGCATTCAGCGTCGGCGGCCTTGCCATCGACTGGCAGCAAGACGGCGGCGGGCCGGGCGATGGCGGGCCGGGTGACGGAAGCGGTCCCGGCGGCACACCCGTTGCCGAACCCGCAACACTCTACCTCATGGCTCTGGCAGGCCTCCTTCTGGCCCGTCGTGCGCGCCGGCGCCGGCCGCACTGAGGCTCGCATTGGCCACCGCGCCTCGATGCGGCGCAACGCCATCCAGGCGTCAGCCCCCCCAGAATTGATCGGCCCGGCGCGTCACGCCGGGTTTTGACCAATCCACCTGGATGTCTTATATTTGGACCGATCGATTTAAAACGGCGGCGGCGTGACGACAACGGCATCGCCGCTCGACATGGAAAGCACCCACATGACCCGCCCTCCCCAAGTGCTGCGCATCGACATCGTCTCCGACGTGGTCTGCCCGTGCTGCGTGATCGGGTACCACCAGCTCGCCAAAGCGTTGGCAGCGAGCGGCACACCACACGAGATCCACTGGCACCCCTTTGAGCTCAACCCGGGCATGCCCCCCGAGGGACAGAATCTGCGCGAGCACGTGGCCGAAAAATACGGCACCACGCCCGCCGAATCCGAAGACAGCCGCCAGCGCATGACCGAGATCGGCGCCGAACTTGGCTTCGCATTTCGCTTTGCCGACGACATGCGCATGCACAACACCTTCAAGGTGCATCAGCTGCTGCATTGGGCCAATCAGCACGGACACATGCACGCGCTGAAACAGGCCTTGTTCGCCGCGCACTTCACCGAGCGCCAGAACCTGTCTGACCCCGCCGTGCTGGCCAGAATCGCGGCCGGGGTCGGGCTGGACGAAGACGAGGCGCTCGCCGCACTCGCCGATCAACGCTTTGCCACTGAGGTGCGCAGTGCCGAGAATGACTGGCTGAGCCAGGGCATCACGGCCGTGCCCGCGATCATCTTCAAGCAGCGCTACCTCGTCAGCGGCGCACAGGGCGCCGACAACTACCAGCGCATCCTCGAACAACTCGCCGAGATGCAGGACTGAGCAGGCCCCTTTTCACCAAGGAACACCATCAATGTCAGACACTACGCCCTACACGCCACCCAAAGTCTGGACCTGGGACGCCGAAAGCGGTGGGACATGGGCCAAGACCAACCGCCCCATCGCCGGTCCCACCCACGAGGCCACGCTGCCGCGCGGCAAGCACCCGTTGCAGCTGTATTCAATGGGCACGCCCAACGGTCAGAAAGTCACCATCCTGCTCGAAGAACTGCTGGCCGCCGGCGAGCGCGGTGCCGAGTACGACGCCCACCTCATCCGCATCAGCGAGGGCGACCAGTTCTCGAGCGGCTTCGTCGAGGTCAATCCAAACTCGAAGATCCCCGCACTGTTTGATGCCGAGACCGGCAGCCGTGTGTTCGAAAGCGGTGCGATCCTGCTTTATCTCGCCGAAAAATTTGGCCGTTTTCTGCCCAAGAACCCGGCCGCACGCACCGAGGCGCTCAACTGGCTGTTCTGGCTGCAAGGCTCCGCGCCCTACCTCGGCGGCGGCTTTGGTCACTTCTACGCCTACGCGCCCGAGAAATTCGAATACCCCATCAACCGCTTCACCATGGAAGCAAAACGCCAGATGGACGTCCTCGACCGCGAACTGGCAGCGCACCGCTACCTGGGCGGTGACGAATACACCATTGCCGACATCGCCACCTGGCCCTGGTACGGCAACCTCGTGCTCGGCCAGGCCTATGGCGCAGCCGAATTCCTCGATGCCGCCAGCTACAAGAACCTGAACCGCTGGGCCCGCGAGATCGCGCAACGCCCTGCCGTCAAGCGCGGACGCATGGTCAACCGCAGCTGGGGCGAGCCCTCGGAACAGCTGCACGAGCGGCATGAAGCGTCGGATTTCGAATTGAGAACGCAG
The DNA here is from genome assembly GCA_041600915.1 of Nitrogeniibacter sp. Classification (GTDB taxonomy): domain Bacteria; phylum Pseudomonadota; class Gammaproteobacteria; order Burkholderiales; family Rhodocyclaceae; genus Nitrogeniibacter. The sequence continues at coordinate 6,464 of JBFIJC010000082.1, read as the reverse complement.
GACAAGATAGGGGCTGAAGGCGCGGGTTGATCGACCTTCGCCCCCGGATTTCGCTGCGCGCCATCCGGGCTACACGAGCAACATCCCGGCCTTACCGCACCAGCACCGTCCCCAGCCACTGTTCGACATCGCGAATCTCTTCCATCACGATGCCGTGCTCAACAAAATAGGTCTGCCAGGCGATCGGGTAGCCGGCGGCTTTGAGCTGGGCGAAGGATTGCTGGGCGAAGTCGTGGGGGATGACGCCATCGTCACGGCCATGGGCCATAAAGATGGGCACGTCGCGGTTGACCTCGCTGGCCTCGGCCGCCAATGTGTCGGCCAGCGGCAGATAGGTCGATAGCGCGAGCACGCCGGCCAGGCGTTTGGGGTGACGCAGCGCAGTGTGCAGGGCGATCGCCCCGCCTTGCGAAAAGCCGGCGAGCACGATGCGCGCATCCGGAATGCCGCGGGCGTTTTCGCGCGCGATGAGCGCTTCGATCTGCGCGGCCGATTGATGCACGCCGGCGGGGTCTTCACGGCGCTTTGAAAAATCCTGCGAAATGATGTCGTACCAGGCACGCATCACATAGCCGCCGTTGATGGTCACCGGGCGCATGGGCGCATGCGGGAACACGAATCGGGTCGGCGGCAATGCGGCTTCGTCGAAAGCGTCGACCACCGGCTCGAAGTCGTGCCCGTCGGCACCCAGGCCATGCAGCCAGATCACCGCATGGGTGGGTTGCGGACCGGTTTCAATTTCAACGCAGGGCAGCAGCTCGGCAGACATCGGCACTCCAGACTCTGATCAAAAGGACAGGCGTGCCACATTACACCAGCGCGGCGCGTCGTGCCGGTGCGCCGGCGTTGTCAGCGTGTTCGCGATCCGGCCGACAAAACAAAAACGCCCGGCACGGGCCGGGCGTTTTTGTTCGTGCACAAAGCGAATCAGAGGCTGGAGACAAACACCACCAGCACACCGATCGGCGCGACGAAACGGACGATCAGGTTCCACAGGGCGAAGCCACCATTGCCGAGGCCAAGCTCATCACGGACGCTCTGACGGTCGAGGCACCAGCCAACAAACAACACAGCACCGAGCGCGGTCAGCGGCAGCAGGAATTTGCTGGTCAGCTTGTCGAGCAGGTCGAAGATGTTGTTGCCAAAGATCAGCACATCACTCCACACGTTGAAGGACAGCAGCGCGGCAATGCCAAGCGCCCAGATAACGGCGCTGGCCAGCAGCGTGGCGCCAACGCGGCCCAGCGGCGTGCGTTCCTGCAGCAGTTCGACGGACGGCTCGAGCAGCGAGATGGCCGAAGTCAGTGCAGCGAAGGTCAGCAGCAGGAAGAACATGCCGCCGAGGATCACGCCACCGGTGACCTTGCCGAAGACCAGCGGCAGGGTGACGAAGATCAGGCCCGGGCCGGCAGCCGGATCGAGGCCGTTGGCAAAAACGATCGGGAAAATCGCCAGACCGGCGGCCAGGGCGATCACGGTATCCATGATGGCCACGGTACGCGCTGCGCGCAGCAGGTCGACTTTCTCGCCCAGGTAGGAGCCGTAAGCGATCATCACGCCCATGCCCAGCGACAGGGTGAAGAAGGCATGACCCAGCGCGGCCAGCACGACTTCGCCGGTGAGCTTGGAGAAGTCCGGGGCGAACAGGTATTCAAGCGCCTGCGCAAAGCCATCAGAGGCCGCACCGTAGCCCACCATCAGCGCGAGCAGCACGCCGAGGGCCGGCATCAGGATCTTGGAGGCGCGCTCCAGACCACCCGCCACACCCATCGCCACCACACCAGCAGTCAGCGCCATGAAGGCGGTGTGCCAGATGGTGAGCGAGCCGGGGTTGCCGAGCATGCCGGAGAAGGCTGCGCCTGCGGCGTCCTTGTCCATGCCGGTGAAGCCACCACTCATGGCGTCGAGCAGGTAGGACAGCGCCCAACCACCAATCACGCTATAGAAAGACAGAATCAGGAAGCCCGCCAGCGTGCCGCTGACACCGACCATGACCCAGCCCTTGCTGCGGCCATTGGCCTCGGCCAGATCGGACATGGTGTTGATCGGGTTCTTCTGACCACGGCGACCAATCATCCATTCAGCAACAATGATCGGCAGACCGATCATGGCGATGCACAGCAGGTAGACCGCCACAAAAGCGGCACCGCCGCTCTGGCCGACCATGTATGGAAACTTCCAGATGTTGCCCAGGCCCACCGCGGAACCAACTGCGGCGAGCATGAAACCCATGCGCGACGACCACTGACCGTGGCCTTGTTTGAGTGCTGACATACGTGCTGTCTCCTACCTTGATTGACAATTTGGCTCTCCGCGCACGCCATGCCTGGCGCGGAGAAATTCAGCCGGACCGCTCTTGTTTGTGTGGTTTCGCGATCCGGCGTGTGCTGACTCAGCGCTTGAAGCGAGCTTCGGCCAATGCGTCGGCCACTTCTCCCGTCGGGCGCTGTTCGGTGCTGGCACGCTCGAAGATTTCGAGCAGCGTGCCGTAAATGCCTTCGACATGGGCCAGCAGCGCAGCGCGGTCGAAACCGGTGCGCTCGTAGTACACGTCGATGATGCCGCCGGCGTTGATGACGTAATCGGGCGCATACAGAATGCCGCGACGCATCAGCTCGGAGCCATGACGGGCTTCGGCCAGCTGGTTGTTGGAGGCGCCGGCCACGATGCGGGCCTTCAGTTGCGGGATGGTCTGGTCATTGATGACCGCACCCAGCGCGCAGGGCGCGAACACGTCGACGTCCTGACCGTAGATGGCGTCCGGGGCCACCACAACGGCGCCCAGCTCGGCTTCGGCACGGCTCAGGTTGTCTTGATGGATGTCGGTCACCCACAGCTTGGCGCCGGCAGCGTGCAGTTGCTGGGCCAGGTCGTAACCGACGTTGCCCACGCCTTGCAAGGCCACGCGAACGCCGTCGAGCGAGTCGCGACCGAGCTGTGCCTTCACCGCGGCCTTGATACCCACAAAGGTGCCCAGAGCGGTTGCCGGCGACGGGTCGCCGCTACGGGTGCCACCGCCATCGGTCGGCTTATCGACGATGCCGGCCACGTGCGCGGTGCGCTCGGCCAGGTACTTCATGTCGGCCACGCTGGTGCCCGAATCTTCGGCGGCAATGTAGCGGCCGTTGAGGTTGTTCAGCGCGCGGGCAAAGGCGTCGAGCAGCGCCGGGGACTTGTCGGTGCGCGGGTTGCCGATGATGACCGACTTGCCGCCGCCCAGCTTGAGGCCGGCCAGTGCCGACTTGTAGGTCATGCCGCGCGACAGGCGCAGCACGTCGTGAATCGCCTCTTCCTCGCTGGCGTAGGGCCACATGCGGCAACCGCCGAGGGCCGGGCCGAGGTTGGAGTTATGCACGGCAATGATGGCCTTGAGGCCGCTGGCGTCATCACTGCAGAAAACAACTTGTTCGTGGTCGGCGAAATCGCGCAAAGAAAATACGGTCATGGTGAGTCTCCTTCCTTCTTGGTATGCGCACCCTTCAAGGATGCCCGAATGGATGCAGCACACCCACCGCCATCTCTTGTGGCGACTTGGGCGGGCGTGCTGCGGGTTTGTAACGAGTTAGGCTTTGGCCTTGATGACGTGCTGGATCACTTTCGCTTCGCCCAGCGTGGCTTTGCCTTCGAAGCGCGCCATCAGCGTTTTCTGCTGATTGCGGGCGTGCTCGACGTAGCGCTCACGCACATGGCCAAAGCCACGCATCTGGTCGGGCAGGTTGGCCAGTTCGACAGCCACTTCGTGGTTGCCCGGCTTGAGGCCGGCCAGCACGGCGTCGATCAGCGTTTCGTACTCGGCGATCAGGGCACGATCCAGCTTGCGGTCGGCGCTGCGGGCAAACGGGTCGAGTGCACCACCGCGCAAATGCTTGAAGCGGGCCATCAGACGCATGGCCTTGAGCATCCACGGACCATAGGCACGCTTCTTCAGATGACCGGTGGCGGCGTCCTTGTCGGCCAGGAGCGGCGGCGCCAGATGGAAGACCAGCTTGTAATCGCCTTCGAACTGATCCTCGACGCGCTGCAGGAAGTCGCTGTCGGTGTACAGACGCGCCACTTCGTACTCGTCCTTGTAGGCCAGCAGCTTGTAGTAGCCACGCGCCACGGCTTCGGTCAGCAGGGTGATGCCCGGTGACACGGCCTCTTCGGCTTTGCGCACCTTGTTCACCAGCGCCAGATAACGATCGGCGTAAGCCGCGTCCTGGTAGGCCGTGAGCTGCTCTTTACGACGAGCAATCACTTGATCCACCGTGCTCGACAGCGTGTGATGCGCCGGCACCTGTGCCGGCTGGGCAGCCTTGGCCACCACCGCCATATCGACGGCAGCCGCACGGCCCCACTGGAAGGCGGTGATGTTGGCTTTGACCGCGGCGCCGTTGATCTCGATGGCGCGGATGATGGCCTCACGGCTCAGCGGCACCAGCCCTTTCTGCCAGGCGTAGCCGAGCATGAACAGGTTGGTGGCAATCGCGTCACCCATGATCGCCGTGGCCAGGCGCGAGGCATCCAGGAAGTCTACCTTGTCCGCGCCGACGGCCTCGGCGATGCGCGCTTCCATCCCGTCTTGCGGGAACTGCGGGTCCGGGTATTTCTGTACATCACCACTGCGTGCCTGAGCGGCAAAGCCACGCACGAAGTCACTGGTATTGCTCTTGTCGCTGTTGATGACCACACGGGTGTGCTCGTTGCGCATCTTGGCAATGGCGTCGTCGGACGCGGTCACCACCAGATCACAACCGATCACGGCATTGGCTTCACCGGCGGCAACACGGGCCGCATAGAGCGACTCGGGCTTGTCGGCGATGCGAACATGCGAGAACACCGCGCCGCCCTTCTGGGCCAGACCGGCCATGTCGAGTACCGACACGCCCTTGCCTTCGAGGTGAGCTGCCATACCGAGCAGCGCACCGATGGTCACCACGCCGGTACCACCGACGCCGGTGATCAGCATGCCCCACGGTGCAGCGGTACCCGGCAGGGTCGGCTCGGGCAAATTAGCGAACATGGTCTCGGTCGGCGTTGCGGCCTTGCCTTTTCTGAGCGCGCCACCTTCGATGGTGACAAAGCTCGGGCAGAAGCCCTTCAGGCATGAGAAGTCCTTGTTACAGGCGGACTGATCGATCGAACGCTTGCGGCCAAATTCAGTCTCGACCGACACCACCGACATGCAGTTGGATTTCTCCGAGCAGTCGCCACAGCCTTCGCAGACCAGGTCGTTGATGACCACGCGCTTGGCGGGGTCCGGGAAGGTGCCGCGCTTGCGACGACGACGCTTTTCTGCGGCGCAGGTCTGGTCGTAAATGATCGCGCTGGTGCCGGCGACTTCGCGCAACTCACGCTGCACGGCGTCGAGCTCGTCGCGATGACGGATCGGCGTGTGATGCGGCAGGCCGACGTCTCCGGCGTACTTCGACGGATCGTCGGTCACCACCACCAGGTTGTGGATGCCTTCGGCAGCGATCTGGCGGGCGATGATCGGCACGGAGAGCTGGCCGTCGTGCGGCTGACCACCGGTCATGGCGACGGCGTCGTTGTAGAGAATCTTGTAGGTGATGTTCACGCCCGCAGCGATCGACTGACGAATCGCCAGCAGGCCGGAGTGCATATAGGTGCCGTCACCCAGGTTGGCAAACACGTGCTTGGTGTCGGTAAACGGTGCCTGACCGACCCATGGCACGCCCTCGCCGCCCATCTGGCAGAAGGTCTGCGTCGATTCGGGCGACAGCCAGGTGGCCATGTAGTGGCAGCCAATACCGGCCAGCGCCTTGGAGCCCGTCGGCACCTTGGTGGACGAGTTGTGCGGGCAGCCCGAACAATAGTGCGGAATGCGGGCGATGGCACGGTTCGGCTTGGCCAGCGCGGCTTCCTTGGCTTCGAGGAAGGCCAGACGCGCGGCGATACGGTCCGAAGTGTAGTAACGGGCAATGCGCGCAGCGATGACGCGGGCGATCATGGCCGGAGTCAGCTCACCGGCGGCCGGCAGCAGCCAGTCGCTGTGCGGCAGCGACCACTCGCCTTTCTCGTCGAACTTGCCGATCACGCGCGGGCGGGCCGACTCGCTCCAGTTGTACAAACCTTCTTTCAGTTGGTACTCGAGGAACTGACGCTTCTCCTCAATCACCAGCACTTCTTCGAGCCCCTCAGCGAACTCGCGCACGCCTTCGGCTTCGAGCGGCCAGACCATGCCGACCTTGTACACACGCAGGCCGATCTTGGCGGCCACGGCTTCGTCGATACCCAGGTCTTCGAGCGCCTGACGCACGTCGAGGTAGCTCTTGCCGCTGGTCATGATGCCCAGACGCGCGTTCGGGCTGTCCATCACAATCTTGTTCAGCTTGTTGGCGCGGCAATAGGCCAGCGCGGCGTACAGCTTGTGATGCAGCAGACGCTTTTCCTGCACCAGCGGGGGATCGGGCCAGCGAATGTTCAGACCGTCGGCCGGAATCGGGAAGTCGGTCGGGATGATG
>JBFIJC010000081.1:0-12764 GCA_041600915.1 Nitrogeniibacter sp. | reverse complement strand
GCACGGTGTCCAATCCCAGCTGGGTCATGGTCGACAACGTCAGCGCCCGCCAGAACGTGGCGGTCACCCGAAAGGCTGGCCGAAATGAAGAGCTGTCGGTTAACGGCATGCTGCAGATCCGACATATCGCGCTGATGGCCAGTTGGGTGCGCGCGCGCTATCTGCACCTGCACGGCGCGGGGGCCGAGCCACTTGAGCGATTCAAGCGCGGCGAGTGCGCGGTGATTGCGGCTGAGTCGGCGCATTGGCCCGAGTTCCGGCAGTCGGCGGGATTTGACGTCGGCGTCAGCGAGCTGCCCTTCTATGACGATTTCCCCGGTGGTGTGGGCGCGACCCTCGCCGATGGCCCGACGCTGTGGGTGGCCAAGGGCAAGAAGCGCGACGACTACAAGGTTGTTGCCCGCTTTGTGCGCTTTTTGCTGAAGCCCGAAAATCAGCTCGCCTGGCAGCGTGGCACCGGCTATTTGCCGATGGACGAAAAGGGCAGTGTGGCGGGCGGCGGCGTGGCCATCGACCAGCCCAATCTCGTGGTGGCCCGCAAGCAACTCAGCGCAGCGCCCAAAGGGAGCCCCGCCAGCACAGAGTTGCCCCGGCAGGCGCGTGTGCGAACCATTCTTGATGAAGAGCTCGAAGGCGTGTGGACCGATCGTCAGCCCGCCAAGCAAGCGCTGGACAACGCAGTGATCCGGGCGGGTAGCGAGAAGTGAGCGCGCCGGCCATTCACCGCTGGCCGTGGCCGGCGGTGATCGCCCATCGCTGTGGCGGCATGCTCGCGCCCGAAAATTCGATCGAAGGCCTGGTGCGCGCGCAGGGTATCGGCTGCCGTGGCGCGGAGTTCGACGCCATGCTGGCCGCCTGCTGCACGCCGGTGCTGATGCATGACGAAACTCTGGATCGCACAACGGTGGGGTGCGGCCGGGTCGCGCAGATGCCGTGGGCCGTGCTGTCACAGATCGCGCTGAGAACACGCGGTGGCGAGGTGTCGCCAGAGTGCGTCCCCAGTCTGGCAATGGCACTCGACGCCTGCGTACAGTTGGGCATCTTGCCCAATATTGAAATCAAGCCGTCCGCCGGTGCCGATCGCGCCACCGGACACGCCGTCGCCGAACTTGCTGCGCGGCAGTGGCCGAGGTCGGCGTCTGTGCCGCCCTTGCTGTCCTCATTTTCCATCCCCGCGCTTGAGGCCGCCGCCCTGGCCGCGCCGGATCTGCCACGCGCCTTGCTCCTGGAGATTGTCGACGCCGACAGCCTCACAGTGGCGCAGCGCCTCGGTTGCGTCGCCCTGGTGGTCGAGCAAAGCCAACTCAGTGCGCCCTTGATCTCGCGGGCACATGCAGCCGGTCTGGGCGTGGCCATATACACAGAGAATGACGTCGCGCGCGGACAGCAGTCACTGGCGCTGGGCCTGGACGGCCTGATCACCGATCGTCCAGCGCTGTTTCTGGGCTGAGTGCCGCGCCATTGGGCGCTGGCTTGACCATCGCGCTTGACGCTCTGGTGTCCCCCTCATACCATCGCCCTTTTCCTGTTCGTCGCGGCCCTATTTTGTCAGCCCAGCACCTCTTCGCTCCGATCGCCGACGACATGGCGGCCGTCAATCAAGTCATCCGCCAGCGTCTCCACTCCGAAGTGGTGCTGATCCGGCAGATTGCCGAGTACATCATCAACAGCGGCGGCAAGCGTCTGCGCCCCGCGCTGGTGCTGTATGCCGCACGCGCCATGGGGTATCAGGGCACGGCGCATCACGAGCTGGCCACTGTCGTTGAATTCATTCACACCGCCACGTTGCTGCATGACGACGTGGTGGACGAATCCTCCCTGCGCCGCGGCGCCAAAACGGCCAATGCGCTGTTCGGCAATGCCGCGTCCGTGCTGGTTGGCGACTTCCTCTATTCGCGCGCCTTCCAGATGATGGTGTCGGTCGGCGACATGCACATCATGGAAGTGCTGGCCGACGCGACCAACACCATCGCCGAAGGCGAAGTGCTGCAGCTGCTCAACTGTCACGACGCCGATGTCTCGGTGGATGCCTATCTGAAGGTGATTCGCTACAAGACCGCCAAGCTGTTTGAAGCGGCCGCGCGCCTCGGCGGCATTCTTGGCGGCGCAACCCCCGAAGTCGAAGCCCAGCTTGGCCGATTTGGCATGCATCTGGGCACCGCCTTCCAGCTGATTGACGACGTGCTCGACTACTCTGGCGAAGAAGCCGCAACCGGCAAACACCTCGGCGACGACCTGGCTGAAGGCAAGCCCACCTTGCCGCTGATTCATGTCATGCAGCACGGCACGCCAGAGCAAGCCGCACTGGTGCGCCAGGCCATCGAAGAGGGCGGCCGCGACGCGTTTGCCCAGATTCACGAGGCGATTCTGGCCACCGGCGCGCTCGACGCCACGCGCGAGTACGCCAAGCGCGAATCGCAACTCGCAATCGACGCTTTGAGCGTACTTCCGCCTTCCCTTTTCAAGGATCGTCTGCTAGAATTATCGGACTTTGCAGTTGGGAGAGATCACTGATCCTTCTCAGCTGCAAAAATGCGTCGGGGAATAGCTCAGCCTGGTAGAGCACTGCGTTCGGGACGCAGGGGCCGGAGGTTCGAATCCTCTTTCCCCGACCAAAGTTTTAAGCAAAAAGGCCACTCGAAAGAGTGGCCTTTTTGCTTTCTGTCGTGCGTCTGAGCTGGGTGCGTGAGCGCGTTGGAGGCTGAGCGCAAAGCACTCAGCCTCCAACGGAGCTTACGATTCAAGCACAAGCGACCACAGGGTTTCGACGGCTTCTCGGTGTGCGCTGATCGGCTCGGCGGGGACTTCGACCCGCAAGCCATTGAGGCGCTGTCGGTGCTGCAGGCGGCGGAACTCGCGGTAGGTGTTGCCGCTGCGTTGCGCGAGCTCGGTGGGGATCAGGCCGAGTTCGCCGGCGATGCGCAGCAGGGCGATGTTGCCCAGGTTGCCGGCGAGTTCGGGGTGCTGGTGCGCATGGGCGAGGACGAGAAACTGGACGATGAATTCGACGTCGACCAGTCCGCCGCGATCATGCTTGAGGTTGAACAGCGTGCTCTTGTTGCTGTGCGCATCCCGCATCTTTTTGCGCATGGCGAGCACCTCGGTGCGCAGGGTGGCGAGATCGCGTTTTTGGCGGAGGACGTCGACGCGGATGGCTTCGAAGGCGTCACCAATGGCCGGGTCGCCGGCAGAGAAGCGTGCGCGCGTGAGTGCCTGGTGCTCCCAGCTCCAGGCGGATTCGAGTTGATATTTGCGGAAGGCGTCCACGCTGCAGGCGAGCAGGCCCGAGTCGCCGTTGGGGCGCAGGCGCAGATCGGTCTCGAAGAGCTGGCCGGCGGCGGTCTGGCTGGAGAGCCAGGTGTTGATGCGCTGGGCGAGACGGGAGTAGTGCTCGGCCGCTTCGGGGTGCGGGTCGTCGTAGAGGAAGATGATGTCGAGGTCGGAGGCGTAGCCCAGCTCTTTGCCGCCCAGCTTGCCGTAGGCGATGATGGCGAAGGCGGGGGCGTCTTCGCGGTGGCGACGCCGGATTTTCTTCCAGCACAGCGGTACGGTGATGTTGAGCAGGATGTCGGCGAGCGCCGAGAGGTTGTCGGACAGCGCCTCGACCGTGAGCACGCCGCCCAGATCTTGTGTGAGCAGCCGGAATGCCTGGGTGTGATGCTGTTCGCGCATCAGGTCCATCTGGCGTTCCATGTCCGGCTCGATGCTGTCGCATTGCCGGCTGAGTTCGGCGGCGAAGGCGGGCCAGTCTGGCTGGCTTTCGAGCTGTCGGGCGTCGAGCAGTTCGTCGAGCAGAATGGGATGCCGGGCCAGGTACTGCGCAGCCCAGCGCGAGACGGACACCAGCTCGGCGACTTTGTTCAGGGCCTGGGGGTATTGCTGCAGCATGGCGAGGTAGGCGCCGCGGCCGCCGATGGCGTCGAGCAGGTCAAGACAGCGTGACAGGGTGTCATCGGCATTGCTGGCTTCGGCGGCGGCTTCGACCACGCGTGGCACCAGCGCGTCGAAGCGGCTTTTGATCTTCGGCGGCAGTTGCTGGTAGCGCGTGCCGCGATGCAGGCTCTGCAGCCGGCGGGCCGAGGTGACGGGGTCGGGATAGTTGAGCTTTTCGATCAGCGGCACGATGGTGTCGACGTCGTCGGCCTCGAGCCAGACGGCATCGAGGTCGTGGCCGTCTTCGTGCGGATCGCCAAATACCATGCCGAAGTGCTGGCTGACCTGGGTGCGGTGACGATCCAGTTCGGCGAGCAGGGCGGCGTAATTGTCGAAGCCCATGGCGCTGGCGATGAGTGCCTGATCGCTTGGCTGGGTAGGCAGGTCGTGGGTTTGTGCGTCGTCCAGGTACTGGAGCCGATGTTCCAGGCGGCGCAGGAAGACGTAGGCGTTCTTGAGGGCGGTGACAACGCTGGGGTCGAGCACGCCTTGTTCGGCGAGCAGGTCGAGCACTTTTTGCGTCGGCTTGATCTGCAGGCTGTCGTCCCGTCCGCCGCGGATGAGCTGAAACACCTGGGCGATGAATTCGATCTCGCGAATACCGCCGGGGCCGAGCTTGATGTTGTATGCCCGCTCTTTGCGCGCCACTTCGCGGCGGATTTGCGCGTGCAGGTCGCGCATGGCGTTGATGGCGCCGAAGTCGAGATATTTACGGAACACAAAGGGCCGGGTGATGCCGTTGAGTTGCTCGAAGCGTTTGCCGAGCATGACGCGAGCCTTGATCCAGGCGTAGCGCTCCCACTCGCGGCCCTGGGCGATGAAGTAGTTTTCGAGCATGTCGAAGCTGCACACCAGGGGGCCGGAGTCGCCGTTGGGGCGCAGGCGCATGTCGACACGGAAGACCTGCCCGTGTTCGGTGATGTCGGCCAGCGCCTGGATGATGCGTTTGCCCAGGCGTTCGAAGAATTCGAAATTGCTGATTACCTTCTCGCCGCCGGTGTCGCCATCATCGGGGTACACAAAGATGAGGTCGATGTCTGACGAAACGTTCAGCTCGCGACCGCCGAGCTTGCCCATGCCGACGATCAGCAGTTCCTGCTCCCAGGCGCCGGGGGCGAGCGGCAGGCCGTGGCGCACGACCAGCGCTTCGCGTTCGATGTCGTGCGCGACGCGCACTGCGAAGTCCGCGAAGGCGCTCATGGTTTCGGTGACTTCAGCCAGGTCGGCGTCGCCGGCCAGATCGCGCACGGCCAGGTGGCAGAGCACCCAGGTGCGCAGTTTTCGCAGCGCGGCGCGCATGCTCTCGCGGTCGAGGCTGGGCGGGTCGACAAAGGCGGCCATGGCAGCGGTGTCGAGCGGCGCGTCGAGGTGGCTCGACAGTTGCCCGGCCAGCCAGGTGCGGCTTTGCAGCATCTGCTTCAGATAGCGTGAGAAGGGCAGTGCGGCACGAATTTTTTCAGGCAGTTCGGCCTGCTCGATCAGGGACATGGTGAATCCGGCTTGGTAGAATGAGCGGGATGCGTTCAGCTTTGTCCGGCATGCCGGCGGGTGCAACGCAACCCAATGGTGCTCCCAGTCCCTCAGGATACTCAAATCACTTCCGCCGTGCCTACTGCCGAGTCTGCCGCGCCGCACCCCCCTCGCCGGTGGCGCCGCCGCATTCTGACCGGACTGCTGATCCTGTACTTCCTGTTTGGCGCGGTGATTCTCGTCCTGCGTTATGGGGTGCTGCCCGATATTGAACGTTGGCGTGCGCCCATTGCGCAACAGGCGACCGCTGCGCTTGGCGTGCCGGTCAGCATTGCGTCAATTGAGGCGGACTGGTCGGGCCTCCGGCCGCGCCTGCATCTGAAAGAAGTGGTGCTGCGCGACGCCGAGGGCGAGCCGGCGCTGGTCTTGCCGCAAGTTGATGCCACGCTGGCGTGGTCGTCCCTGCTCAAGCTGACCCCGTATTTCCACCGCCTGGAAGTGATCGCGCCCGAGCTGCACATCGCGCGCGACGCGGCGGGCCGCTTTTCGGTGGCCGGGCTGCCGGTGAGCGCCAGCGGTGGTGACAATGGCGAGGCGCTGCACTGGTTGATGGCGCAGCGGCAGATCGTTATCCGCGAGGCCACCGTGGTGTGGCGCGATGACTTGCGCCAGGCGCCTGCACTCAGGCTGGCCGATGTGAACTTCCGTTTGGTCAAGGGCTTTGGCAGGCACTCCGTGGGGCTGACGATGGCGCCCGAGGGGCCCTTGGCCGATCTGGTGGATGTGCGCATCGATTTGCGCGAGTTCGACGAACGGGCGCCGGCGGCATGGACCGGGCGCATTTTTGCGTCGGTGAGCCGCGCCTCGCTCGATAGTCTGCACGCCTGGGTGGATGTGCCGGCCGGGCTGACGGGCTTTGGCTATGCCCGGGTATGGGTCGACCTGTTCAACGGACAGCCGACGCAGGCGACGGCAGATCTCGCGTTGCGCGATGCGCGTGCGCAGTTGGGTGAGGCCTTGCCGGCTTTGTCCCTGAACCGTCTGGGCGGGCGGATCACGGCCAAGCGCAGCGCGTCCGAGATGGTCTTGAGCACGCGGGGCCTCGCGCTCGAATCCAGCGATGGCGTGGTCGTCGCGCCAACGGATCTGCGTGTCAGCCGCAGCGGGCAGGCGGCCAGTGAGCTTACGCGCTTCGACGTCAACCAGCTGGATCTGGCGGCCTTGTCGGCACTGGCGGCGCATCTGCCGCTGGATGCGGCGACGCGCGATCGTCTGGCCGGCTTGTCACCAAGTGGCCGTTTCAGCCAGGTCGCCTTGCAGTGGACCGGGGACGCCGCCGCGCCGTCGGCGTGGCAAGTGTCGGCTGACTTTGATGGCGTCGGTGTGCGCTCACGGGAGCGCTTGCCGGGGCTGGCGGGGGTGAGTGGGCACCTCGCGGGCAATGAGAGTTCGGGGCGCTTCGTGCTCGACAGCGCCAATATGGCGCTGGATCTGCCCGACGTGTTCGAAGCCCCGCTGGATTTTGACACCCTGTTTGCCGAAGGCGGCTGGCAGCGGCGCGAGGGCGTCATGCGGGTGGCGCTCGACAAGGCCCGCTTTGCCAATGCCGATGCGGATGGCGAGGCCAGTGGCTACTACGAACCGGCGGCCGACGGCCCGGGCGTGATTGATCTGCAGGCGCGTTTGAACGAGGGGAATGGCACGTCGGTGTGGCGTTACATGCCCAAGGTGGTCAATCTCGACACGCGTCAGTGGCTGCGCGACAGCATTCTGGCAGGGCGCGGGCATGATGTGCGGTTGCGGCTGCAGGGGGATCTGGCCGATTTTCCGTTTCGTGACGGCGGCGGCATTTTCCTGATCACCGGAAAGATCAGTCGCGCCAAGCTCGACTATGCGTCGGCCTGGCCGGATATCGAGGCCATCGAGGGCGGCCTGCGCTTCGAGGGCGCGCGCATGGAAATCACCGCCAGTCAGGGGCGCATTTTTGGCGTGCGCCTGGGCGATGTGAAAGTCGTGCTGCCCGACCTTGACGTGCCGGACGAGGTGATCACCATCACCGGCGTGGCGAGCGGCGGCACGCAGGACTTCTTGCGCTTTGTCGGCGACAGTCCGGTGCGTGAGCGCATTGATGGCTTCACCGATGACATGCGTGCCGAAGGCGTCGGCAACCTCAATCTCAAGCTGGTCTTGCCGCTACGCCGTGTGACTGACACCGAGGTGGCCGGGCGTTTTCGTTTCAAGGACAACATGCTGAATGTCGTCCCCGGTCTGCCTCCGATTACTGACGCCGCCGGCACCGTCAATTTCACGGCCAATGAGCTGAGCATTCCGCAGGCGACGGGAAAGATTTTCGGCAAGCCGATGACCTTGAGTGCGGTCACGCAAGCCGATCGCGGCGTGCGTTTCGATGTGAGCGGTGCGGCGCAGTTGTCGGCGGTGAGCGCAGCCTACCCGTGGCCGGTGTTGGCGCATTTGTCGGGTGAAACGCCTTGGTCGGCGCAGATTCTCGTCAATGGTCGTCAGGCCGATGTGGTGGTCGAAACGCCCTTGAGCGGGGTGTCCAGCAGTTTGCCGCCACCGTTCAACAAGTCGGCAACCGAGGCCTGGCCCACGCGGGTCGCCCTGCAGATGCTGCCCGGTCAGCCCGTCAAGCTCAGCGCAAGCCTGGCTGACCGGGTGAATGCCCAGGTCGAGATTCCGCGCGGCAAAGCGACGACGGGCCTGCGCGGTGGCGTCGGCATTGGTGCGGCTGCGCCGGCCAGCGAGCGCGGACTGCAGGTGGCCATCGAGCAAGCGCATGTCGATGTCGACGCGTGGCGCATGGCGCTGGAAGCCGCGCCGGCGTCAACGTCGGGGGCGTCGTTCCCCCTGGCGGGGGTGAGGCTGAACACGCCGCGCCTGAGTGTTGCCGGGCTGGACTTGACCGCGGTACGGGCCGAGGCCAAGCAAAGTGAGGATGGATGGCGCGTGACGGTGAAGTCCAGGGAGGCGGCAGGCGTTGTCGATTGGCTGCAGGCCGGCGAGGGCAGTGTGCATGCGCGCTTCTCTCATGTGTTGCTGGGCAAGAGCACCGAAGACAGTGGCGAGTCGATTGATTTCAAACCGCCAGAATCCCTGCCGGCACTCGATGTGGTGGTCGAGCGCTTCGGTCTGCGTGGGCTGGAGCTGGGCCGTCTGGACGTGCAAGCCTTTAATCGAGGCGGTCTGTGGCATTTGAATCGTCTGACGCTGGGCAGCCCGGACGGCGTGCTCGCCGGTAGCGGGTTGTGGTGGGCTCAGGTGCCGGCGAAGACCGAGCTCGACTTTTCGCTCGAAAGCCCCGACGTGGGCGCCTTGCTCAAGCGCCTCGGTTATGCCGACGCCGTTCAGGGGGGGCTGGCCACGCTCGCGGGCAAGGTCGCCTGGCAAGGGGCGCCTACGGATGTCGATGTGGCGTCGATGAAAGGCGCACTGAAACTGACCGCAGAGAAGGGGCAGTTTCGCAAACTGGAACCGGGCGTGGGGCGTTTGCTCGGCGTGCTCAGCCTGCAGTCATTGCCACGTCGTATCTCGCTCGACTTCCGTGACGTGTTCAGCGAAGGATTCGCCTTCGACAGCATTTCCGGTAGCATCGATATCGACCAAGGCGTGCTGCGGACCGACCCGCTTGAAATCCGCGGGCCGGCGGCAAAGGTGTTGATGAGCGGCTCGGCCAGTGTGCCGAACGAAACCCAGAATCTGCATGTCACAGTACAACCGACCCTGAGCGAAACCGTCGCCGTCGGTGCCGCGCTGGGGGCGATCAATCCGGTGGCTGGCGTGGTGACGTATTTGGTACAGAAAGCCCTGCAAGACCCGCTGGAAAAAGTCTTTTCTTTCGAATACGACATCACCGGCACCTGGACCGAGCCGGTGGTGACCAAGACCTCATCCGCGCCGCCCAAGAGTGGCGCAGGGAGTCAGTGATATGAGCTTTGACGCGCCCGTGCGCATCGCTGCGATCCAGACCGTTTCGGGCCCGAACGTGGTCGAAAACCTCGCAACCGCCGGTGATCTTGTCGCCGAGGCGGCGCAGGCCGGCGCGCAGGTGATCGCGCTGCCCGAGTATTTCCCGCTGATCAGCAGCGATGAAGAAGACAAGGTGCGTCTGCGTGAGCGCGACGGCAGCGGCCCGATCCAGCAATTTTTGCAGGAGGCCGCCAGGCGTCACGGGGTCTGGCTGATCGGCGGCACCTCGCCGTTGGTGGCCGATGCCGGCGACAAGGTGCGCAATGCCACGCTGGTGTTCAACCCGGACGGCGAGCGGGTGGCGCGTTACGACAAAATTCATCTCTTTGGTTTCGACAACGGCGCCGAGCGCTACGATGAAGCCGAGACCATCGAGCCGGGCGATGCGATCGTTTGTTTTGATGCGCCGTGTGGCCGGGTCGGACTGTCGGTGTGTTACGACCTGCGCTTTCCCGAGATGTTTCGTGCCATGGGGCCGGTTGACCTGATCGTCCTCCCCGCCGCGTTTACCTACACTACCGGGCTGGCGCACTGGGAAGTGCTGCTACGCGCCCGCGCCATCGAAAACCAGTGCTATGTGATGGCGCCGGCCCAAGGGGGGCGCCACCCCAGCGGCCGACGTACCTATGGCGATACACTGATCATCGACCCCTGGGGCGAGGTGCTGGCGCGGCGGGCCGAAGGGCCTGGCGTGGTGGTGGCCGAGATGGACCCCACGCGCATCCGCGATGTGCGAACCCGCTTGCCGGCGCTGTCACATCGCCGCCTTCCCTGAATTGACTGAACGGGTCGCGCCTCTGGTCGCGACCCCACTGGATGCTCATGACCAACCATTCCGAAGCGCTGACCATTGCCGAACGCCACCTCCTGACACCGACCGGGCTTGACCTGTCGGCGCTGGAGCGTGTCTTCGGCCAGATGCACGCCCATCAACTCGATTACTCCGATCTGTACTTCCAGTACCACCGCACCGAGGCCTGGAGCCTGGAAGAGGGCATCGTCAAATCGGGCAGTTTCAATATCGATCAGGGCGTCGGCGTGCGCGCCATCAGTGGCGAGAAAACCGCTTTTGCCTACTCCGACGACATCAGTCTGAAGGCTTTGCTCGCTGCGGCCGACGCGACCCGCGCCATCGGCGAGGCCGGCGGCAGTGGCAGCACCCGCATTGGCAAGCCGATCGTGGTGCCCTCGCGTTACCGCGGTGTCGATCCTTTTTTGTCGCTGGCCGATACCGACAAGGTGCGTCTGCTCGAGCGTCTCGAGCAGTTTGCCCGCGCCGAAGACAGCCGGGTCAAAGAAGTCATGGCCCATCTGGTGGGTTCGTGGGAGACCATTCTCGTCGCCCGCAACGATGGCCACCTGGCCGCCGATGTGCGGCCGCTGGTGAGGGTGTCGATCTCGGTCATCATGGAAGAGGGCGGCAAGCGCGAGCAGGGCAGTGGCGGCGGCGGTGGCCGCTTCGACTATGCCTGGTTCGACGATGATCGCCTGCGTGAATACGCCCGTGCCGCCGTGCACCAGGCCAGCGTGAATCTCTCGGCCGACCCGGCGCCGGCCGGCACCATGACGGTGGTGCTCGGTTCGGGCTGGCCCGGCATCTTGCTGCATGAAGCCATCGGCCATGGCCTGGAGGGCGACTTCAACCGCAAGGGCAGCTCGGCCTTTGCCGGCCGCATCGGCCAGCAAGTGGCGGCCAAGGGCGTGACGGTGGTCGATGACGGCACCTTGGCCGATCGCCGTGGTTCGCTCAGTGTCGATGACGAAGGCAACCCGACCCAATGCACCACGCTGATTGAAGACGGTGTGCTCACCGGCTATATGCAAGACATGCTCAATGCCCGCCTGATGGGCGTGGCGCCCACCGGCAATGGCCGGCGCGAGTCCTTTGCCCACCTGCCGCTGCCGCGCATGACCAACACCTACATGCTCAATGGCGGTCACGATCCGCAGGAAATCATCGCCTCGGTGGATCGCGGTCTTTATGCCGTCAACTTCGGCGGCGGTCAGGTGGACATCACCTCGGGCAAATTCGTGTTCTCGACCGCCGAGGCCTACCTCATCGAAAAGGGCAAGGTCACCCGTCCGGTCAAGGGCGCGACCCTGATCGGCAACGGCCCCGACGCGCTCACTCGCGTGGCCATGATCGGCAATGACATGGCGCTCGACCCCGGGGTTGGTACCTGTGGCAAGGACGGCCAGAGCGTGCCGGTGGGCGTCGGACAGCCCACTTTGCGCATCGACCGGCTCACCGTTGGCGGTACCGCTTGATCCAGATCAGCTGCGCGGTTGTTTTGTATTAAGGAATCAAAAATCGCGTCGTTACACCATGCACGCTATTTGTGAATTTTGGTGAAAAGATGATGCGCAGAAGGGATGTAATCAAGGCTGGCTTGGCCGGTGTGGGCGTGCTGGCGATGCCGCGCGTATTTGCCGCGCCGGGCGCGTTGCCCGGGGCCGCCGAGGCCTCGCTGACGCTGCCTGAGGCGATCAACAAGGCCGGTCGTCAGCGCATGCTGTCGCAGCGCTGTGCCAAGGCCTGGCTGATGCAGGCCCTCGCCGTGACCCCGAGTGTGGGTGCCAAGCTCCTGCAATCATCGATGTCGCTATTCGAGACGCAGATGCTGGAGTTGTCCCGGTTTCAGCCGACAGCCGACGTGCAGACGACACTGGTGCAGTTGAGCGCCGACTGGCAGAGTTATCGTGCGGCGCTGCTGGTGCCGCCATCGCCCGAGAGTGCGGTGCAGATCTACGCGCGAAACGAGGCTGTGCTGAGCGCGGCTCACGCCGTGACGCAGGCCTACGAGCGCGCCTCGGGCACGACCGAGGGGCGATTGATCAACGTGGCGGGCCGTCAGCGCATGCTCTCGCAGCGCATGGCCAAGTTTGTCTATTTTGCTCGCTATGGTGTCGAGACGCAGGCCTCGGTCGACGCGCTCGCCAAGGCGCGCGAAGAGTTCATCAAGGCGTTGGAGCTGCTCAAGGCCGCGCCCCAGAACACGGCGCAGATCACCAATGAACTCGCCTTGGCTGATCAGCAGTGGTTCTTTTTTCAGAACGCGCTGGGCGAAGGCAATTCGCCCAAGGCCTTGCAAGCCATCGCGACAACCAGCGAACGGATTCTCGAACAACTCAATCTGGTCGTCAGTCTGTATGAAGCGCTGGCGAAACCGGCCTAAAACAACAGCCCCTGCCGGTCGGCGCCGGGCGGCGTAAAGCGCCCGGTGTCCAGCGCCACATGGCGTGGTGCGAGGCCGAGTTGCTTGCAGGCCAATGCAAAGCGCTGCCGATACAGATCGGCAAACAGGCCGGTGCCGCGCATGCGCTCACCGAAGCGCGCGTCGTTCACCCGGCCGCCGCGCAACTGGTGGATCAGG
>JBFIJC010000080.1:0-12802 GCA_041600915.1 Nitrogeniibacter sp. | reverse complement strand
TCAACAGTCATGCAAAGCCGGTTGGGAAAAAAGTGTGTTCAGAGGATAATGAATTAATAATAAAAAGTAGAATTTGAGAGCCCGACAGGCTACGGATGCAGGTTAACAGGGAAGGGGGGATATGACTGCCACGGCGTTCATCACACACAAGGATTGCTGGTTGCACGAAATGGGGCCTTATCACCCCGAGTGCGCGGATCGGCTTTCTGCTATCAATGACCGGTTGATCGCAGCCGGTCTGGATTTGTTCCTCGCGTTTCATGATGCACCTGTCGCGACGGTCGAGCAGTTGTCGCGTGCGCATCCGCGCGAGCATGTCGAAGCTTTGCTGGCCAACGTGCCGGAGACCGGTATTCGCCACCTCGATCCCGATACCGCCGTGTCGCCGGGCTCGATGAAGGCCGCCGTGCGAGCGGCTGGCGCAGGCATTCTGGGTGTTGATCTGGTGATGTCCAAAGAGGTCGAGAACGCGTTCTGTGCAGTGCGTCCGCCGGGCCATCACGCCGAAAAAACCAATGCCATGGGTTTTTGCTTCTTCAACAACGCGGCCGTCGCAGCGCATCACGCCATGGCAGCCTACGGCATGAAGCGCGTGGCGATCATCGATTTCGATGTGCACCACGGCAACGGTACCGAGGACATCTTCAAGGATGATCCGCGGGTGATGATGGCGAGCATCTTCCAGCATCCGTTCTACCCCTACAGCGGCACCGACAATCCGGCACCCAACATGATCAACGTGCCGGTGCCCGCCGGCACGCGCGGCGATGCCTTCCGCCAGATCGTGTCCGACATCTGGATGCCGGCGCTGCGCAAGCATGCCCCGGAGCTGATCGTCATCTCGGCCGGGTTCGATTCGCACTACGAAGACGACATGGGCTCGATGGGACTCGTCGAAGCAGACTACGTCTGGGTCACCGAGCAGTTGCGTACGCTGGCCGACGAGTGTGCCGAGAAGCGTATCGTCTCCATTCTGGAAGGCGGCTACGCCTTGTCGTCGCTGGCCCGGTCGGTGGTTGCGCACATCAAGGCGCTGGCCGACATCTGAATCGTTCGTCATGGCCGGGTCCGTGGGCGTTGTGGCGCCTGCGGCCCGGCCTTATCACGCCGATGTTGCTTGGCGCGATTCGGGTACAATGCACTTTTGCTTTTTCGACCCGATACCCATGATTACCGGATCCATTGTCGCCATCGTTACCCCGATGCAAGAGGACGGCAGCCTCGATTTCGGCAGCCTGCGCTCTCTGATCGACTTCCATGTGCGTGAAGGCACCGACGGCATCGTCATTGTCGGCACCTCGGGCGAATCGCCCACCGTCGATGTCGAAGACCACTGCGAGCTGATTCGTGTCGCCGTGGGTCACGCGGCCGGACGCATTCCCGTCATTGCCGGCACCGGTGGCAACTCCACCGCCGAAGCCATTGAGCTGACCCGCTTTGCCAAGGGCGCTGGCGCCATGGCCGGCCTGTCGGTCGTGCCGTATTACAACCGCCCGGGCCAGGAAGGTATGTACCGGCACTTCCGCGCCATCGCGGAGGCCGATGAGCTGCCGATGATCCTGTACAACGTGCCGGGTCGCACTGTGGCCGATCTGGCCAACGACACCACGCTGCGCCTGGCCGAGATTCCCAACATCATCGGCATCAAGGATGCGACCGGCAACATTGGCCGCGCCTGCGATCTGGTGGCGCGTGCCCCGGAGGGTTTTGCCCTCTACACGGGCGACGACATGACCACACTGGCTTTCCTCCTGATGGGAGGCCACGGCTGCATTTCGGTGACCGCCAACGTGGCACCTAAAATGATGCACGACATGTGTGTTGCTGCCCTCAAAGGTGACGTGGCGACCGCACGTGCCATCAACCAGAAACTGCTGGGCCTGCACGGCGAGCTGTTCTGCGAAGCCAACCCGATTCCGGTCAAGTGGGCGGTCAATCAGCTTGGGCTGATCGGCCCGACGCTCCGTCTGCCGCTGACGCCGCTTGGCGAAATCAACCATGACCGGGTGCGCAATGCCATGCGCGCTGCCGGGCTGTCCGTCTAATTCGATAGGTATTCATCACGATGCAGCGACGTCACACCGCGACTCTCTCCGTGCTTGCCGCCAGCCTGGTGCTGGCTGGCTGCAACGGCAGCATGATCGAAACCAAGAAAATCGACTACAAAAGCGCGGCCAAGGCGCCGACGCTGGAAGTCCCGCCCGATCTGACCGTCCCCAATCGCAATGATCGCTATGCCGTGCCCGATTCGGGCGGCAAGGGATCGGCCACGTTCTCGACCTACAACACCGAGCGCGTGGCGACAGCGGGCGCCGGTGAATCGCGCGAAGTGCTGCCTGCCGAAGCCGGCATGCGCGTCGAGCGTGCTGGCTCCCAGCGCTGGCTGGTCATCAAGACCACGCCCGAAGCCTTGTGGCCCGAAGTGCGTAGCTTCTGGATCGAGCTCGGATTCATCCTGAACATCGATTCGCCGGAAATCGGCGTGCTCGAAACCGATTGGGCCGAAGATCGCGCCAAGATTCCGCAGGACATCATCCGTGCCACGCTGGGCAAGGTGCTCGATGGCTTGTACTCGACGCCCGAGCGCGACAAGTTCCGCACCCGAATCGAGAAAGGCACCGAACCCGGTACGGTCGAAGTTTTCATCAGCCACCGGGGCATGATGGAGATCTACGAAAACGAATCGAAGTCCACCACCGTCTGGCAGCCGCGCCCGGCCGATCCCGAGCTCGAAGCCGAAATGCTGCGCCGCCTGATGGTGCATCTGGGTGCCGAAGAAAAACGGGCTGAAGAAAGCGTTGCCGTCGCACCGCGCGCGGAGCAAGCCACCCTGGCAACTGCCGGTGGGCAGACTCTGCTCAAGGTCGAAGAGCCTTTCGACCGCGCATGGCGCCGTGTCGGGCTGGCGCTCGACCGCATTGGCTTCACGGTTCAGGACCGCAATCGTTCGGAAGGTGTGTACTACGTGCGCTACATCGACCCGGAGCTCGACAACAACACCAAGAAGCCCGAAGGCTTCCTGTCCAAGCTCGCTTTCTGGCGCAGCAAGGACACGCCCGTGGTGTCGGGCAGCGAGTACCGCATCCAGGTTGCGGGTGAAAACGCTGACAGCAGCCGTGTCCGTGTGCTGACCCGTGAAGGTGGCGAAGATACCTCGCCGACCGCCGCCAAGATCCTCGGCCTGCTGCACGAACAGCTGAAGTGATCCGTTTCGCCTCGCTGGGCAGCGGCAGTCGCGGCAACGCGCTGCTTGTCCAGTCGGGGCGAACGCGGCTGCTTGTCGATTGCGGCTTCGGGCCGCGCGTACTTGCACAGCGCCTGGCGCGCCTTGGTGTCGTGCCAGAGCAGATTGACGCGGTGCTCCTGACACACGAGCACAGCGATCATGTGGCCGGCGTTGCAGCCCTGGCCAAGCGTTTTTCCTGCCCTGTCTATGCTTCCCCCGGCACCCGTCGTGCGCTGGCGCGTCGGCAGATTGCCGTACCTTGCCTCGAAGAGATCGACGGCATTTCCGACTTCACCGTTCAAGACTTCCAGATTCGACCTTATGCCGTTCCGCATGATGCGGAGCAGCCCACCCAGTTTGTACTTTCAGCTGACAGCATCTCGCTGGGCGTGTTGACCGATGCGGGCCGCGTGACGGGGTCGATGCGTGAGGCACTGAGTGGGTGCGACGGTCTGATGCTCGAATTCAACCACGACGCCGGCATGCTCGATCAGGGCCCTTATCCGGCGAGTCTCAAGGCGCGGATCCGCGGCGGCCTTGGGCACCTTGATAACCGTGTTGCGGCCGAACTGCTGCACTCCTTGCGCAGTGATCGCCTGCAAGCGCTGCTGGCCGCGCACCTGAGTGAAACCAATAACGATCCGACGCACGTGGTGAGCTGCCTGGAGGAGGTACTTGTTCAGACGCAAACCACCTGGCAAATCGCGACACAGCAGGGCGGCTCCGCATGGATGGAATTGCGGCCCTGAAACGAAAAAACCCCCGCCGAAGCGAGGGTTCTTTGTGCAGCAGATGAAGCGATTACTGCTTGGGCATTTCCGGCTTGGCGTCGGCAGCGGCTTCTTTGGCGGCTTCAACAGCGTTGCCAGCAGCTTCTTTCGCAGCTTCCACGGCGTTGCCAGCGGCTTCCTTGGCAGCGGCAGCAGCGTCGCCGGTAGCTTCAACAGCAGCGGTTGCGCCTTCCTTGGCAGCTTCCATGGCGTGGCCAGCAGCGTCCTTGGCCGAATCAGCGGCAGCAGCGGCGCTATCCTTGGCGGCGTCAGCGGCGCTCATCTCCTTGGCGGCTTCAGCCGGGGCTTCGACGACCGGAGCGGCTGCCGGGGCTTCAACAGCCGGGGCTGCGACCGGCGCTGCCGGCTCTTCTTTCTGACCGCAGGCGGACACGGCGAGTGCGACAAGGGCGGCGACGAGGAGAGAATTCTTCATATTCGGTGACCTCTTTCTTGGGTTGGGTATTACGTAGATGTCGATCCTGTGTGTTTCAGGATTCGCTGAAAATACTAGCATGCGTTTCATGGCATTCAAGTGCTTTGTTGCTGTGCCGCAACATATATTTTCAGTGTAAAAACCTCAGTTCTGGCGCGCTTGTTGGCGTTGTGGGCGAAACGCGAAATTGTTTCATATTGTGCGTTGTGTCAACGTGTTTCAGGCGCGGGGGGCTGGCGACGTGTCGACGGGCCGGTCTTCACAAGATGAAGGATTGATGTCATCCGAGGGCTCGTTACAATACCGCCTTTGCTCACGATCAGCCGACCATGCCCATCGCCATTATCCAATCGCTCGACAACGAAGGTCGGGGTGTAACGCGCTCCGCTGAAGGGAAGGCGGTGCTGGTTGATGGCGCCTTGCCCGGCGAGGAGATCGAGTATCAGGTCGTTCGAAAAAAGAAGACCCATGAGCAGGCGGAGATCAGCAAGATCATCCGCAGCAGCGCGCAACGGGTGACACCGAAATGCGCCTTCTTCGAGAAGTGTGGTGGCTGCTCCATGCAGCATTTCGATTCCAACGCGCAGGCGGCTTCAAAGCAGCGCGTGCTCGAAGACGCGTTCTGGAACATAGCCCGATTGAAGCCCGGCATCATTTACCCGGCAATCGTAGGCGCGCCCTGGGGCTATCGCTATCGAGCGCGCATCAGCGTGCGCCATGTGCCGTCGAAAGGCGGCGTGCTGGTGGGCTTTCATGAAAGGCGCAGCAGTTACGTCGCCGACATGACCTCGTGTCAGATTCTGCCGCCGCATATTTCGGACATGCTGCCGCATCTACGCATTCTGATTGCCGGCTTTTCGGTGCCGGATCGCGTGCCGCAGATCGAGATTGCCGTCGGGGACACTCAGACCGTTCTTGTTTTCCGCAATCTGGATCCCTTGAGCACCGAAGACCTCGTCCTGCTGCGCCAGTTCTCGGAGACGCATTCGGTTCAGGCCTGGCTGCAGCCCGCTGGCCCGGCATCGGCGTACCGCGTGCATCCGGAAGTTGCGCCCGATCTGAGCTATAGCATGCCGGAGTTCGACGTAACGATGAACTTCCGGCCAAACGACTTTACGCAGGTGAATGTCCAGATTAATCGGGTGCTGATGCGCCGTGCGATTGCGTTGCTCGACCCCCGGCCTGGCGAGCGTATTGCCGATCTCTTCTGCGGCTTGGGCAACTTCAGCCTGCCGATTGCGCGCTCCGGTGCGACCGTGATCGGTGTCGAAGGCAATGATGCCCTGGTGGCCCGGGCGGCCGAGAATGCGCGTGCCAACGGTCTGTCGGATCTCACCGAGTTCTATTCAGCCAACTTGTTTGACGCCACCGAAGACAGCATGGCGGCCTTCGGTAAGCTCGACAAAATGCTGATCGACCCGCCGCGCGACGGCGCCCATGCGGTGGTCAGCGCCTTGGGCGAAGATGCGCCGCGCCGGATCGTCTATGTGTCCTGTGGACCGGCGTCGCTCGCCCGGGACGCTGCGGTGCTGACCTATGAGAAGGGCTATCGACTTGTCGGCGCCGGCATTGCGAACATGTTCCCGCAGACCTCGCATGTCGAATCGATCGCGTTGTTCGAGCGCGACTGACGGATGCGGCACAATGGGCTATACTCCTGCCGCGCCAGATTGCCGTGCTTACGGCAGGTTTGGCCATCGGAAGCGTGGCAGAGTGGTCGATTGCACCGGTCTTGAAAACCGGCAAAGGGAAACCTTTCGTGAGTTCGAATCTCACCGCTTCCGCCAGAAGATCAATGAAATAGCGGCTTTCATTCCGCTTTTTTCTCTTACCTCACAAAGAGTCCAATAAAAGAAAAAGGGCTTGCCGTTTGTCGGTTCGCCCCCCTTAGTCATGAGATCCCGTTTTTCACGTCATCGATGACAGTGGTGATTGCCCCGAGAACCAAGAGCCATACGAAGAATGAGAAAACTCCGCTGCCCCATCCCATCAACGAATCCTGCGAAAGCTCGAAGAAGTTGCCAATGGTACTACCTGTAAGTGCGGCTAGGATAAAGTCCCCAGGCAAGAAGAAAACCCACTTAAACCATAGCCAAACGTCAGATATCGTCAGGACGCCATCGACGTTCTGGTCAGCATAGAACGTGAAGCGTTGATCTATTGCTGTCTTCATTGAGTTACCCCCTACGGTTCCGCAGAATCGTTCTTTAGCTATCTAAAAAGCATAACGCCATAAGTCGCTTAGAGGGTAGGGAAAGAAGGGGCAACCTTCAATCATTCCCCCCTCTTGTGCCTTACTTCCTAGTGCTTGCCACTAGAACGGGCGCGGCGCGTTCAACCGTATCAGCCAATAGGCCCACTCCCGCAGGGCGTTTTGCGAGCATGGCCCCAATCAGTCGTTGAGCCGGTGCCGTTTATGCGCCTGCTTCCGCCAATTCTTGGCGTCTTGATTCCGCCGTAGTGAGTCGCGCGTCGGCGCACGGCGCACCGCACATCAGCTAGAAAATCCCCCTGTAGCCACCGCCCCAGACCCGCCCGCGATCGCTTGCCCGGCAAGACGCGCTGGCGGTAGGATGAATTTTTGCTTCCGGCCCATTGCCCCTGCCATGACGCAAGATTCAGGCTCAGAGGTTCGCTACGAACCCGCCAGACTGCTGTCTCTGGTCGATAGCCTGTTGACAGAGCTTCGGCCGGGGTCTTCTGTTCGTTCGGGGCTGGACAGTCAGTTTGAACGAGATCTCGGCCTCGATAGCCTGGCCCGGGTCGAACTGCTCGCCCGTGTTGAGCGCGACTTCCAGATCCGTATTCCCGCCGAGGCGCTGGGCACCGCCACATGCCCCCGGGACTTGCTCGCCGAGATTCAGACGCTGGTGCCAGGTGCGGCGCCAGCGGGCCAAGACAGCGCGCAACTGCTCGCACCCGAACACGCCCAAGGGGCGCAGGACACTGCGCTGACCCTGCTTGAGGTGCTCGACTGGCATGTTGCGCGTCATCCCGATCGAATTCATGCGACCTTTTATTGCGACGAGAACACGACCGAAACGCTGAGCTATGCGCAGCTCGCCGAGGCCGGCGCACGCGTGGCGGCAGCCTTGCAGGGCAAGGGCGTCGTGCCGGGGCAATGCGTCGCTTTGATGCTGCCCTCGGGGCTCGATTTCTTTCGTTGTTTTTTCGGCATTCTGATGTGCGGCGCAGTCCCTGTGCCCATGTACCCGCCCGCTCGACCCGCTCAGGTCGAGGATCATCTGCGTCGCCAGGCGGGCATTCTGCGCAACTGCGAGGCGAGGGTGCTTGTCACCTTCGATGCGGTGCGTCCGATTGCCGGTGTGCTCACCGGCCTGGCGCCAGATTTGTGTTCCGTGGTGGTGCCCGCCGAACTCAATGATGACCCGGTACGCCCGCCACCCCTGGGTGCCGAGGACCTGGCGCTGATTCAGTACACCTCTGGTTCGACCGGCGACCCCAAGGGCGTGATGCTCTCGCATGCCAACCTGCTGGCCAATATCCGCGCCTGGGGGCGTGCCATCGGGCTGGGTTCGACCGATGTGGCCGTGAGCTGGCTGCCGCTCTATCACGATATGGGGCTGATCGGTGCGTGGTTGGGCAGCCTCTATCACGCCAGCCCCCTGGTGTTGATGTCGCCGCTGGATTTTCTGTCGCACCCCGAGCGCTGGTTGTGGGCGGTTCATCGGCACCGAGGCACCGTGACTGCCGCGCCGAATTTTGCGTTCGATTTGTGCGTCAAGCGGCTTGCGGACCAGACATTTGAGGGGATGGACCTGTCCTCGTGGCGACTTGCCGCCAATGGTGCCGAGCCGGTCAATGCCGACACGCTTGCGCGCTTTGCCAGTTGCTTCGCGCCGTATGGTTTGCGCCCCGAGATCCTTGCGCCGGTCTATGGTCTTGCGGAGTGTTCGGTCGGTCTGGCTGTGCCGCCGCCCGGGCGAGGGGTGCGGATTGACTGGGCGCAGGGAGGGTCGGTTATGTTGAACGGCCGGGCAGAACCCGCGGCTTCGGGCGATCCGGGTGCCATGCCGTTTGTTTGTTGCGGGCCACCGCTTCCCGGTCACGCGCTGCGGGTTGTTGATGATAAGGGGGCGGTGCTGGCAGAGCGCTGCATCGGTAGTCTGGAGTTTCGCGGACCGTCGGCGACGCGTGGTTATTACCGCAATCCGGCGCTCACGGCCACGCTCATGCATGACGACTGGCTGATTACCGGCGACTACGCCTATCTGGCCGATGGCGAACTCTACATCACCGGCCGCCAGAAGGATCTCATCATTCGCGGCGGGCGCAATTTCTATCCCTACGATATGGAATATGCGATCGGTGGGATAGCCGGGGTGCGCAAGGGATGTGTCGCGGTGTTTGGCGTTACTGATGCGCCGGGCACCGAGGAGCGGCTTGTGGTCGTCGCCGAAACGCGCGAGCAGGGGGCGGCGGCGCGGCACGAGCTGGCACAGCATATTGTGGGCGTCGCGGTGGCGCAGCTTGGGCTGCCGCCCGACGATGTGGTCCTTGTACCGCCACACTCGGTACTGAAGACCTCTAGCGGGAAAATCCGCCGGACTGAAATGCGCGAGGCCTATCTTCGAGGCCGACTGGGGGTGACGACACGTGCGCCATGGCTGCAGGTCGTCCGATTGTACGCGGCAGGCTTGAGCCGCCGGGTGCGCAGAAGTGTCGGGCACCTCATGAGATGGCTTTACGGCGCATGGGTGTGGCTTTGTTTTGGCCTGATTGCGCCGCTGGCCGCGCTGGCGATCTGGGTGTTGCCAACACTTGAGGCACGCTGGGCTGTGGTGCATAGGCTGGCGCGCGGCTTTCGGGTGCTCACCGCTTGTTCCTTGACGGTGACGGGGACCGAGCACCTGCCGACAACGCCAGCCGTGCTGGTTGCCAATCATGCAAGCTATGCGGATGGTTTATTGCTGGGAGCGGCGTTGCGTCGCCCGGTGCGCTTCGTTGCCAAGGCTGAGTTCAAGGAGAGCTGGCTGATGCGATCCTTGTTCGAGCGTATGGGGGCCTGTTTTGTGACACGTAGCGATGTACGCCAGGGCGTGGAGGATACGCAGGTATTGTCCGGGCTCGCACGTGCCATGCCGCCGCTGCTGTTTTTTGCCGAGGGCACGTTCAGTGCCCGTGCAGGGCTGATGGACTTTCGGCTCGGCGCATTTCAGGTAGCTCTGCAGAATGCGTTGCCGGTAGTGCCCCTTGTTATAGCCGGCACGCGCCAGGTTTTACCCGATGGATCGTGGCGACCACGGCGTGGCCCCTTGAGTGTCACGGTTTGCCCGCCGATTCTGCCGGCAGGAGAGTCCTGGCACGATTTGCTTGTGCTGCGTGACGCGGCACGCGCGGCCGTACTTCAGCACTGCGGTGAGCCGGATCGCGCGATGCGTTGATGTTGCGTCGCGTCTTCACGCAGCCGGCGCGCCCGCATCAGTTTGGTGCCGGAAAATTTCCATGTACGCGCGCGGCGATGCGATTGAGCAGCGCCAGACCGGCTTGGGCGCCGGCGCTTGTTCCGCCGGGCGGGCGGAAAACAAGCTCGATGGCCTCGGCCTTGGTCGCATCGCGCTGATAAATACCAATGGTCAGCGGGCAGTAGGCGATGTTTTTGGGCGCTTCGCGCACCAGCTGGGCCGCCACCTGAATACTGCAGAAAGCGAAGACTTCGGCGTGCTGGTAAGGGGTCGCACCGTGATGCAGGTCCGCGTCGGTGCGCGCCAGCATCTCGCCAAAATTGCTGACCGACGCGACGCGCAAGCCTTCGTCGATGATGGCGTCAACAACGGCAATGCGCGCGGTCGCGTAATCGTTGGTGTTGAGGCGGTGGAGGACGATGTCGTCCGCGCGGGCGAGCAAGGGGTGTGCAAACGCCAGCATCAGGCTTAGCGCGGTGAACAGTGTGCGGAGTCGGAGCATGGCATTCTCTTGAGGCGCTTGCATCGATTCTACCGGCAGGGTGAAAAAAAACGGCGCCCGAAGGCGCCGCACAAGTCGAGGGAGACTGTTTTCTTCCGTGCTCTCAGAAGAAAACGATGCCCCCGAGGGAGATGGTGCGGGTCTTCAGGTCGCCATTGCCGCCCGAGTTGATGGCGTCGGGGCCGCTGGATTTTTCCTGGTTGATTTCGCCGACGAGGGTGATGTACTTGTTGAGCGTGTGATAGATGCCCAGCGTGGTGCCGCGGAACTTGTTGCTGCCCGTGAGCGTGCCGCCCTTGTCCTTGTTTTCGCCGTAGTTCAGGCCCACCTTGGTGGCGCCAAACTTGTAGGTGCCTTGCAGGATGTAGCCGGAGCTGTCGGTTTCGCCGTTGGGCGAGTGGAACAGCGCGCCCACCGTCGACAGGCCCAGACCCTTGCCGGTGAAACCGTAGGCGAGTGCTTCAAATTGGCCAAAAGCCATCTTGCCGCCGAGCTCGAAACCCCGTGCGCTGAAGGTGTCCTTGTTGGTCAGGCCGCCATCGGTGTTCTGGTGGATGGCGCCGGCCCAGACCGAACCCGGGTTGCTGCCGGTCCAGTCGTAGCTGGCGATGGCTTGCAGACCCGGCGTGGAGGTTTCGCCGCTGCCGATGAAGTCGCTGGGCTGGAAGATACCGACCGAGGCCGAGAAGCCGTTCATGTTCGGCGTGGTGTAGGTGATCTGCGGCTGGAAGCCGGTGTACATGTAACCGTGGGCGATCATGCCGAAGGTGGTGTTGTACGGAATCGAGGCGCCTGTCGTGCCGCCCAGGCCGAGCAGGGTCATGTCGGAGAGAATGACTTTCTGGGCAAACAGACCGATGTCGCGACCGATCTTGATGGTGCCCATGTTCTCGTTGCCGAACTGGAAGTACAGGTTGCGGGTGTCGATCTGCGAGTACGGGTCCTGACGGCCGCTGCCGCTCTTGCTGATCGGCAGGCCGACCACGCTGGAATCGTTGTTCAGGCCCGGGGCGAAGCCCACGTGTGCCTTGATGTCCAGCCCTTCCGCCTTGGTGGTGAACACGAAGTTGATCCAGCCCGGCAGCAGGCCGTTGGTGATGCCCGAGTTGTTTACCTTGCCGCGGTCGTCTTCAGTGGTGCGGAAGGCGTAGAAGCCGTTGACCGTGGTGTTGATGTCCAGCGTCTTGTCACCGTCGGTAAAGCTGACGGCGCCGGCACAGCCCGACGCGGCAATGAGGGCCACGCCGATGGCGCGGGCGATGAGCGTTTTTTGCATGTGTTTGTCTCCAATGCATGGTCTTTATGGAATGTCCGCGCCAGATGCGCAGTCGCCTCCCTGTGACGGATGTGCTCCACCGTCGTCACGGCGCAAGTCATAGGTCGCGATCTTCGTGCCCGTCGTGAGCGCAAGTGCCTGAAAGCGCGTCGGATGTGCTGCAAAAGGCCGGTCGACGCGGGTTCTGGCGAACTGCAAATGCCCTTGGCGTTTTCGGCGCTCAGTTGCCGGCTGTACAGCGAATGGACAGTGTTGTTGCGCGATGGGGCAGGTGCCCGCCGGGCAACGCGGGCATGCCAGGGCGCAGTAAAAGAAAAAGCCCGCCGAAGCGGGCTTGAAGGGGTGAGCTGCGCCCCGGAGGTGAATCGGTGTTCAGTCGAAGCTATAGCGCGCCGACACGCCGGCAAACCAGCCGAAGCCGCTGCCCGGTTCGTAGTAGCGGCCATTGCCGTCGCCGACAATCACCGAGCCGACATAGGTTCGATCAAACAGGTTGTCGAGGCGGACCATCTCGGTCAGCTTCCACGGGCCCATCTTCTGCTCGGCGCTCAGGCGCAGGTTGAAGATGGTGTAGGCCGGCGCGGCGCGCTCGGTGTTGGTGTCTTCCACGTACACCTTGCTGCGGTATTGGGTTTCCAGCGCGGCGGACAGGTCGCTGCGTGGTTGCCAGACGATCTCGCCAAAAACACTGGTGGCCGGGATGCCAGGCATGCGTGAGCCGCCCCGCACGGTGGTGCCGCGGTTATCGAAATCGCCGTCGTAGATGGCGCGCAGCCAGGTCACGGCCAGGCGGGCCCGCCACTGCTCCGAAAACTCCGAATCCAGCGCCACCTCCATGCCCTGACGCAAGGTTTTGGCGGCATTGCTATACACCGTGCGCCCCCCCGAGGAGCTGGCCACCACCAATTCGTCTTCGGTACGGATCTGGAATACGGCCGCGTTGAGTCGGGTTTCGTCGCTCATGAAGGCCTTGGCGCCGAGCTCATACTGCGTGCTGCGTGCCGGCTTGAGCCCAAAGTTGAAGCCGCCGCCGGTGCTGGCGTAGGACATCTCGGTGATGGTCGGCGTCTCGAAGCCGCGCGCCGCGCTGGCATAGAGATTGAGTGCCGGGGTGACGGCCCACAGCACGCCCACGGCCGGGGTGGTCTTGCGGTAGCTCACCTCGC
>JBFIJC010000079.1:0-13406 GCA_041600915.1 Nitrogeniibacter sp. | reverse complement strand
CTCGAGCCGGATACCGGCACCGTGCGTCGCGGCACACGCCAGCAAGTGGCGTATTTCGATCAGCTCCGCGCGCAGCTCGACCCCGAGGCGCCGCTGACCGAGGTGATCAGCCCGGGCTCGGATTATGTCGAGATCGGCAACGAGCGCAAGCACGTGATCGGCTATCTGGAAGACTTTCTGTTCGCGCCGCAGCGCGCGCGTTCGCCGGTCAAGTCGCTGTCGGGGGGTGAGCGAAACCGCTTGCTGCTGGCGCGTCTGTTTGCCCAGCCGGCCAACGTGCTGGTGCTCGACGAGCCGACCAACGACCTCGATATCGAAACCCTCGACCTGCTCGAAGCCTTGCTGGCCGACTACGCCGGGACGCTGTTTCTGGTCAGTCACGACCGGGCCTTTCTCGATAACACGGTGACGCAGGTGATCGCCGCCGAGGGCAATGGCGAATGGAAGGAATATGTCGGCGGTTACGCCGACTGGCAGCGCCTGCGCAAGCAGCCGGCGGCGCCGGTGGCCGAGAAGAAAGCGCCTGTCGCCAAAGACAAGCCCAAGGCCGCACCGGCCAAGAAGCTGTCATTCAAGGATCAGCGTGAGCTCGATGGCTTGCCCGATCGCATCGCCGCGCTGGAAACCGAGGAGGCGAGTCTGCACGCCCGTCTGGCCGATCCCAATCTGTACCAGAACACGCCGGACGCGGCGGTCGAGCTGAACGCGCGACTCGAGGCAGTGGGTGAGGAAATGCTGGCGGCGATGGCGCGCTGGGAAGAGCTGGAGCAGCATGCCGGGGGCTGAACCGATCAGACGGCGAGCAGGCGTACCAGTAGCCCGGCGCTGATCAACAGGACGGCCAAAAAACCCCAGCCCCAGAGCTGATAGCGACGGCCAAGCTGTGACGGATCGAGATCCGAAATCAGATACAGCCGCCGCCCCTCGGGCTTGCGGATGATGTGGGCTTCGGCCGCGGCGTAAAGCTCGGCCTGCTGGCGGCGCACTTCGCGCTTGGCTTCGGCGCGCGCCAGCTCCCATTCCTGCAAATCGATCTGTCCGTCGCCGTCGATGTCGAAGCGTTCGAGCAGGCGCGGATGATCGGCTTTCCAGTCGGCCAGCAGGTCGCGTACCTGGCGGGCGGTGTCATGCGCGGGGTCGATGCTGCCCAGGGTGGTGAAGTCGCCGATCACGTAGATGGGGTCTTGCTTGATCAGGCACCACTGGGTGTAGCGGCGATCGGCGCGTATCACCACATCCTTGCGGGTGATCAGTAGCTCTGCACCTTCCGGGTCGACCGCGCACTGACCGCTACCATCGTCCAGCAAAAATGAGGCGTCGCTCTCTTCGTCCGAAAAGCGCCGCCAGCTGTCGCCCTGTTTCTCGTCGACCACCAGCCGGTACCACAGTACGGGCAGGCCGTTGAGGGGCGAGTGCAGCGGTGTGCCATCCAGCGGCATGCCCTGGCCGAAGAGTTCAGTATAGCCTTGCGCGGCCGAGGCGATGCGTGAGGTCGGGGTGTCGAGAATCAGCCGGCTGTGGTGAATTGATCGCAGCCAGCCGAACAGCGCGGCGGCGAGCAGCACCACCAGCGCCACCAGGCGAAAGCTGCCCTCCGCGTGGAAGCTGGTAAAGCCGAGTGCGGCAATGCCGGACGCGACCGCCGCGCCGGTGCGATCCGGCCGCAGTGAAACGAGCATGGCTTAGTCGGGCGGGGCTCAGGCGCTGAACAGCGCTTTGAGGTCGACGTCGGCTTTTTCGGCGGTGGCGAATTCGAGCAGGGGCTGCTCGGTGAAGCCGGTGAGGCGGGCGACGATCAGATCAGGGAACTGCTCGATGCGGATGTTGTGCACATTGGTGCTTTCGTTGAACCACTCGCGGCGGTCGGCAATGCCGTTTTCGAGCGCGGTGATGCGCGTTTGCAGCTGCATGAAGTGTTCGTTGGCCTTCAGTTCCGGATAGGCCTCGGCTACGGCGAAGAGCTGACCGAGCCCGAAGCGCAGCATGCCTTCGGCCTG
The DNA here is from genome assembly GCA_041600915.1 of Nitrogeniibacter sp. Classification (GTDB taxonomy): domain Bacteria; phylum Pseudomonadota; class Gammaproteobacteria; order Burkholderiales; family Rhodocyclaceae; genus Nitrogeniibacter. The sequence goes on along the minus strand of JBFIJC010000079.1, from coordinate 11,409 downwards.
GCCGAGCGCGGGCACGTCATGTTTGGCGCGCGCGTCGGAGACACGGGAACGGGCCTCGATCACACGGGTGAGTGTGCTCTCTTCGAATTGTTTGTACTGGCGACAGACTTCCACCAGTTTGGGCAACTCGTCATGGCGCTGCTTGAGCATCACGTCGATATTGGCCCAGGCCTTGGCAATGTTGTGCTTGAGCCGTACCAGGTTGTTGTAGACGACGATGGCATACAGCACGGCAATGGCGATCAGGCCGAGCAGGACAAGGGCGGACACGGACATCGAAGGCTTCCTTCCAAAACGGGCCGGCAAGCCGGCTGGGCTGCGCCATTTTAGCCGCAGGGGACGCATGCGGGCTGACGGTGTTGCCGAGGGGTCAGTCTGAGGCGGCGGGCGGTTCGGATTCCGGCGGCGGTGGCATCAGGCGCGCTGCGTCCTCCTCCGGGATCGCCAGCCGGCGGACGAGTTGCTCGCGATTGAGTCTCAGCAGTGACTGAATCGCGGTCAGATCGTCCGGAATGGCTGCATTGCCCCAGCCCTTGGCGTTGTGCCGGGCCAGGGCATTGGCCAGGGCGACGGTGCGCACACGGGGGTTGTTCGCGCTCGATTCATCCATCAGGCGAATGAGCAGCTCGGGCAATTGCCACTTCTTGGCCAGTGCGAGCTGAATTTCGTTGGCGGAAAAGCCGAACACTTCGCGCTGTACCGCCGCGCTGCGCAAACTGGCGTCAGCGCGTTGCATGGCGTACACCTTGGCAGTCAGGCTGGGCGCAAAGGCCCAGCACAACATGTCCGCCGTGTCGTGCAGCAAGGCGGCGATGGTGATTTCTTCGACGTCGAGATCGTGCCGGATGATCGCCCACTCGCGCGCATAGCTGGCTGCACGGCGGGCGCGGCCAATAACGCCGAGCACGCCGATAAGCGCCGCCGGGCTGTCGGCGAGGGCGTCTTCGATGGTGGGCAGGTCTTCAAATATGCGAAAAAACGGCGTGATGCCGATCATCATCACCGCGCGATCGATCGTGGTGATGGCGTGATTCTGTGATTGGCGGCGGTGGGTTTCGAGATGGCTGAGCACGCGAAGCGTCATCAGCGGGTCGCCCAGAATGGCGTGCGTGATCTGTTTGCCGCTGACTTGACCCTCTTGCTCGCGCATGGCGGCCAGATCGCGCGCCGTGCGTCTGAGAATGGGGAGGTTCCCCTGCGAAAACAGGGCGACGTAGGCGTCGAGTGAGGGCAGGGCCTCGTTCAGACGAGTCATGATGATCTCATTTTTCCGGATTGCTGCTATTTACGGCCTGAAGTGTTCGCTACTTGAGCGTTGGGGCGGGGCGGTGCAGACGACACTCCTGAATTCGTTATAATCTTTTGGGATGAGCGCTTGCGCTTCGCGCGGGCCGAGACGGAGAAGCATGTGAAAGGGTCTTTCAAGGCGTTTCTGATCGAGCAGGCTGAGGACAAAACCGTACGTGCCGGGATGCAGTCCCTGAGCACCGATGACCTGGATGTTGGCGAGGTGCTGATCCGGGTGCATTACTCGAGCATCAATTACAAAGATGCCCTGGCCGCGACCGGCAAGGGCAAGATCATTCGTCGCTTCCCCTGCGTCGGTGGCATCGATTTGTCGGGCGAGGTGGTCGAGAGTGCCGACCCGCGCTTTTCCGTGGGCGATCCGGTGATCGCGACCAGCTTTGATATCGGCGTTGCCCATCACGGCGGTTTTGCCGAGTACGCGCGCATCCCCGCTAAATGGGTGGTGGCGCTGCCCGAGGGGCTGAGCCTGTTTGAGGCAATGGCCTTGGGCACGGCCGGCTTTACCGCGGCACTGGGGGTTCAGCGCATGGAAGACAACGGGCTGCGGCCCGAGAATGGCCCGGTCGTGGTTTCGGGGGCAACCGGTGGCGTGGGCAGTCTGGCGATCGACATGCTGGCCGCTGCGGGCTACTCGGTCACGGCGCTGACCGGCAAAGCCTCTGAAGAAGACTATCTGCGCGCCTTGGGTGCCAGCGACATCCTGCTGCGCGAGGCTATTGATTTCGACAAGGTGCGAGCGCTCGAAGGCGCGCGCTGGGCTGGTGCGGTGGACAACACCGGTGGCAAGATTTTGCACTGGATGCTGGCGACCATGCAGCAGGCTGGCACGGTGGCCAGCATCGGCAATGCGGCGGGCTTCGACCTCGATACCAGCGTGTTCCCGTTCATCCTGCGCGGCGTCAGCCTGCTCGGCGTGGATTCGGGCTATATCGGCTTCCCGGTTCGTCAGCAGATTTGGGAGCGCCTGGCCACCAATTTGCGCCCGCGTCATCTCGAGGCGGTCACGCAGACCATCGGTTTTGACGCGTTGCCGGCCGCTTTTGATGATTTCATTGCCGGACGCATTCGCGGCCGTACCGTCGTCCGGATCGGCGCGTGAGCGGTTTGCGGAGGAGTCCATCGTGAGCGACGAAACCATTTCGCTGCCGCGCGTGTTGATTGTCGATGACTCGCGCATGGTGCGCGCCTCGATCAGCCGCAATATTCGTGAACGTTTCGATGTGCGCGAGGAGGCCGACGGCGAGGCCGGCTGGGAGGCGCTGCTGATCGACCCGTCGATCCAGGTGGTGATCTCGGATCTGGGCATGCCGCGCCTCGATGGTTACGGCCTGCTCGAGCGTATTCGATCGTCCAAGCTGTCGCGCATTCAAGAGCTGCCGGTGATCATCATTTCCGGCGAAGAAGACGACGTCGCACGCGTCAAGGCGCGCCAGATGGGCGCGACCGATTTCATCACCAAGGGCACGGGCACGGTCGAACTGCTCAGCCGTCTCGAAGCCCTGACCCGCCTGGCGCGGGCCACACGTGAGCTCGAAGCGAGCCGCGAGGCGCTGGCCAGCCACAGCCCGGTCGATCCTGAATCCGGCCTGGTCACCCAGGCCTACCTGAACTGGCATGGCAACCAGGAGCTGGCGCTTGCCCGGCGCCGCAATGGCAATCTGGCCGCCATGGTGATCGTCATCGACCATTTCGACAAAATGGTGTCGGACTATGGCGTCCACATCACCGAGCTGATCAATCGCAAGCTGTCGAAAATCCTGTCCTCCAAGGTACGCAAGGAAGACACCGTGGCGCAGATGGCGCCGGGCCAGTTTGCGGTGCTGTGTCCGAGCACTGACCTGGATGGCTGCTCGGCCTTTGCGCTGCGGCTGCAACGCGCCATCGACAAGCTGGTGATGACGTATCGCGACACACGCATCAGCATGAGCGTCACGGTCGGTATCGCGGCCGGCTCCGGCGGCAGCGAGGCGACGACACTCAGCCATCTGATCGGCCTGTCTGTTCAGCGTGCGCAGTCGGGCGTCAATTCCGGTGGCGGCAAGGTCATTGCCGAAAGCGGCGAAATCACCCCGGGGGAGCTCAGCCGGTTTGTGCGCCTGCCGGTGAGTATCGACCACGTCCTGATGCAGATTCGCTCGGGCGCCACCAGCGAGGTGTTGTTGCGCCTGCCGGACGTCGCGGCGACGCTGATGCCCTTGCTCGACTTGATAGAATCCGAATTTCGTTGTGGGCTGCCGCTGGACGCAATGCGTCAATTGCGCCGTCGGCCGCCCGGCGAAGAAGATCCCCACGAGGGAATAACAACAAAGCTATGAAATTAGCTTGCAGGAGTAGCACAGCAGTTTGACGTAGCACCGTCACTCACAATCGAAGGGAATAATAGGGAGAGGATTGTTGTCATGACGACATTTAAAGAGTTTCACCGCCGTTCCATTGAAGACCGGGATGGCTTCTGGCGTGAGCAGGCGCAGCTGATCGACTGGCACAAGGCGCCCGAGCAGATCTGCGATTATTCGAATCCGCCGTTTGTAAAGTGGTTCAAGGGTGGCGAGACCAACCTGTGCTACAACGCGGTTGATCGCCACGCGGCCAAACGGCCCAACGACAAGGCGCTGGTTTACATCTCGACCGAGACCAACGAAGAAGTGGTCTACAGCTTTGCCGAGTTGCAGCGCGAAGTCGAACGCATGGCCGCCATTTACCAGGATCTGGGCGTCAAGAAGGGCGACCGCGTTCTGATCTACATGCCGATGATCGCCGAAGCGGCCTTCGCCATGCTGGCCTGCGCCCGTATTGGCGCGATCCACTCGGTGGTGTTTGGTGGTTTTGCTGCCGGTTCGCTGGCGACGCGTATTGACGATGCCAAGCCGGTGCTGATGGTCAGCTCCGATGCCGGCATGCGCAACGGCAAGGCCGTGCCTTACAAGCACCTGGTTGACGAGGCCTGCAAGCTGGCCGAGTTCCCGCCGGCCAAAGTGCTGCTCATCGACCGGGGCCTCGACAAGGGCTTCCCGAAAGTCGCCGGCCGCGATGAAGACTACGCCACCCTGCGCGCCAAGCACATGGATGCGCAAGTGCCGGTGGTCTGGGTCGAGTCCTCCGATCCCAGCTACATCCTGTACACCTCGGGCACCACGGGCAAGCCGAAGGGCGTTCAACGCGACACCGGCGGCTATGCCGTCGCGCTGACTGCATCAATGAAGCACATCTTTACCGGCGAAGCCGGTGAATCGATGTTCTCCACCTCCGACATCGGCTGGGTGGTCGGTCACTCCTACATCATCTATGGCCCGCTGCTCGCCGGCATGGCCACGATCATGTACGAAGGCACGCCGCTGCGTCCGGATGCAGGCATCTGGTGGCAGATCGTCGAGAAGTACAAAGTCAGCGTGATGTTCTCGGCGCCGACCGCGGTTCGCGTGCTCAAGAAGCAGGATCCGGCCTTCCTCAAGAAGCACGACCTGTCCTCACTCAAGGCGCTGTTCCTGGCCGGCGAGCCGCTCGACGAGACCTCGCACGAGTGGATCATGAGCGAGCTGGGCATTCCGGTCATCGACAACTACTGGCAGACCGAAACCGGCTGGCCGATTCTTGCCGTGTGCCGTGGCGTCGAAGACAGCCCGATCAAGCTCGGTTCGCCGGCCTTCCCGGTCTATGGCTACGATTTGCGCCTGTTCCGTGAAGACGGCAGCGAGTGCGAGGCCAATGAAAAAGGCATCGTCGGCATCGTTCCGCCGCTGCCGCCGGGCTGCCTGTCCACGGTTTGGGGGCAGGACGAGCGCTTTGTCTCGACCTACTTCAGCACCTTCAGCGATCCGGTCATCTACTCCTCGTCGGACTGGGGCATCCGGGACGATAAGGGCTACTACACGATCCTCGGCCGCATGGACGATGTGATCAACGTGGCTGGCCACCGTCTGGGCACCCGCGAGATTGAAGAAGCGGTCCAGACCCACCCGGCGATTGCCGAAGTGGCGGTGGTGGGTGTGGCCGATCAGCTCAAGGGGCAGATGCCGATGGCCTTTGCCGTGGTGAAGGATGCTTCGACGGTCGACACGGCAGAGAAGCGCGCCGCGCTTGAAAAAGAAGTGATGAAGCGGGTCGACAGCTCTTTGGGCGCCATTGCGCGCCCGGCCCGCGTGCTGTTCATCTCCGGCCTGCCCAAGACGCGTTCGGGCAAGCTGCTGCGCCGCTCCATCCAGGCGCTGGCCGAAGGGCGCGATCCGGGCGACCTGACGACCATGGAAGATCCGGCTGCGCTGGAGCAGATCCAGGCCGCACTGAAAGCGTAATAGTTGGACGTTGTAGTGGAAAAGCCCGCGCAAGCGGGCTTTTCCGCAGATAAAGCCCCGGTCTTCTGGCCGGGGCTTTTGTTTGTCCGGGGCGGCCATGCCCGGGATTTAATCATCGAGGAAGATGCCACTTCGCAGCGCCAGAAAAACAGCGTGAAGCACTCGCTGCCGATTGGCTCAGGCCGCCTCGGGCGTCTACGCTTCCGGCCCGTTGTCGGCGAAAACCTTGGCAAAACAAGGGGCATTGATAACTGTCAAGGGCGCTCGACAAGCCTTGGCCTAAGGTGGCGGACATTGAAGGTGAGGAGTGGTCAATGCGTTTTGATCGATCGCTGTGGGTGCATGTGCTGGTGTTGCTGGGGGTCGCTGCTGTCGCCGCGTCCGCGCAGGCAGCGCCGCCGGCTGAGCGGCAGTTTGAGCTGGTCAACATGGTGCGGCAGGACTGCGGATCCTGTCATGGGCTGACGCTCCAGGGCGGTCTCGGTCCGGCCTTGCTGCCGGAGACGCTGCGCGACAAGCCGGCCGATTCGCTGGTGGCGACGGTGATGATGGGGCGCCCCGGTACGGCAATGCCCGGCTGGGCACCGTTCATGAATGAAAGCGAGGCGGAATGGATCGTGCAGCGCTTGATGCAGGGCTTTCCGCCGGTAGCGGCACAGAGGGAGTTGTCGAAATGACGGTTCGGATGTTGGGCGTTGGCCTGTTGTCTTTAGGGCTGCTCGCGGGGTGTGCGCAGACGCCGGCCTTGCGAGGCACGGGTGACATGGGCCTGGTGATCGAGCGTGCGACCGGCTCTGTGCAGGTGGTCGAGCACTCTGGCCGCACCAGTCTGGGAACCGTGCCGGGCTTGGGCGACCTTTCGCATGCCCACGTGACTTACTCACGCGATGCACGCTATGCCTTTGTGTTTGGACGCGACGGCGGGCTCACCAAGGTTGATCTGCTGACCCGAAGCATCGTCAAGCGGGTGATTCAGGCGGGTAATTCGATTGGCGGCTCGGTGTCGCAGGATGGCCGTCTGGTGGTGGCTCAGAACTATCAGCCCGGCGGCATCAAGGCCTTTGATGCCGAGACGCTGGAGCTGGTGTCCGAAGTGCCTGCCGAGTATGCACCTGGTCAATTCTCCAAGGTGGTGGGCCTGGCGGATGCGTCGGGTCAGAAGTTCGTCTATGCCTTGTTTGAGGCCGGTGAAATCTGGGTGACCGATTTTTCCGACCCCAAGCACCCCAAGACCACGCGTTTCCCCGCCGGAAAACAGCCCTACGACGGGCTGGTGACGCCGGACGGGCGCTATTTCATGGCCGGTCTGTTTGGCGAGGACGGCATTGCGCTGCTCGATCTCTGGAATCTTGACAAAGGGTCGCGCAAGATTCTCGAGGGGTACGGGCGCGGCGAAGAGAAACTGCCGGTCTACAAGATGCCGCATCTGCGCGGCTGGGCGATGGCCGGAGGCTTTGCCTTTTTGCCTGCCATCGGCCGTCACGAGGTGTTGGTGGTCGACACCAAAACCTGGACCGAAGCCGCACGGGTGCAGGTCAAGGGGCAGCCGGTTTTCGTGATGGCGCGGCCGGATGGCCGTCAGGTGTGGGTGAATTTCGCCTTCCCGGACAATGGCTGGGTGCAGGTCATCGATACGCCGACGCGCGAGGTCATCAAGACACTGGCGCCGGGCAAGGCGGTGCTGCATATGGAATTTACGCCGCGTGGTGACAACGTGTGGGTGTCGGCACGCGACGATAATCGCGTGGTCGTGTTCGACACCGACAGTTTCGAAGTACGCAAGACTTTGCCGGCGACGGCGCCTTCCGGGATCTTCTTCAGCCATCGCGCTGCGCGGATCGGATTCTAAGGGGTGAGCATGTTGCTAGATCCTCGTGCCCCGCTGATGGCGCTCAAACCGGTTTTCTCGGATGAGGCGGACTTTCGCCTGCTGAACGATTTTCAGCGCGATTTTCCCTTGATGACGCGCCCCTTTGCCCGTATTGCTGCCGATCTGGGCGTGACCGAGGCCGGCGTGTTGTCGCGCCTGAACAGCTTGCGCGAAGGCGGCACGGTGAGCCGGGTCGGGCCGGTGTTCTCGCCGCGACGGATCGGGGCGAGCACCTTGGCCGCGCTCAAGGCGCCGCCGGCGCATCTTGAAGAAACCGCTGCCGTGGTGAGTGCGCATCCGGAAATCAATCACAACTACGCACGCGAGCACGAGTGGAATCTGTGGTTCGTGGTCGCCGCGCCCGATGCCGTGGCGCTGGCCCGCGTGTTGCGCGAAATCCGGCGCGAAACCGGTTGCCCGGTCATCGCACTGCCCTTGCGCGAGGAGTATCACATTGACCTCGGTTTTGACCTGGCGGGGAAGGGGCGGACCACCTCCAAGGTGAGCTACGGACCGGTCGTGCCGGAAGTGCTCACCGGCACCGAAGTGGCCGTCATGCAGGCATTGCAATCCGGGCTGCCGCTGGTCAGCCGACCGTTTGCCAGTGTCGGTAACTCGGCCGGGGTGAGTGAGTCCGAAGTGTTGAGTACGGTGCGCGACTGGATCTCGCGCGGCATCATCAAGCGCTTTGGTGTGGTGGTGCGCCATCACGAGCTCGGTTACCGCGCGAACGCCATGTGCGTCTGGGATGTGCCCGATGATCAGGCCAACGCCCTGGGCGAGCTTCTGGCCGCGGCCGATGGCGTCAATCTCTGTTATCGCAGGGCGCGTGCCGAGGGCTGGCCCTTCAATCTTTACTGCATGATTCACGGCCATGATCAGGCCGAGGTGCGCGCGCAATTGGCGAAAATTGTGGCGCAGTGCGGGCTGGCCGATTTCCCGTCGGAGGTCTTGTTCTCGACCCAGCGCTTCAAGCAGTGCGGCGCACGCTATGTGGCGGAGCGCGCGACTGATGACTGAGCGACAGGCACCAGCGGTCTTGTCCGATCTGGACCGCAATATCATCAACGCCTTGCAGGGCGGATTTCCGCTCACCGACACGCCGTATGCGGATGTCGCGGCGACGCTGGGTATCTCCGAAACCGAGCTGCTCGAGCGCTTGAAATCGATGCTCGATACGCGGGTGCTGACCCGTTTCGGCCCTATGTTCCAGGTGGAGCGCATGGGCGGGCGTTTCGTGCTGGCTGCCATGGCTGTGCCCGAGCCGCGTTTTGAAACCGTCAATGCGCAGGTCAATGCCTTGCCCGAGGTGGCGCATAACTACCGCCGGGATCACGCCTTCAATATGTGGTTTGTGCTGGCGACCGAAACGCCGGGCGGTATTGATGCCGCCATCGCGCGCATTGAGGCCGAAACCGAACTGCCGGTTTATCCCTTCCCGAAGCTGAAGGAATACTTCGTCGAAATGAAGCTCAAGGCCTGAGGATGGAAGCGATTGATTCGATCGACCGCGCATTGATTGTGGCGACCCAGGGCGGCCTGCCGCTGGTGAGTCGTCCCTACGATGCGCTTGGCGAGACGCTTGGCCTGCCGGCCAGCGAGGTGCAGGCCCGCATGGCCCGATTGCTCGAAACCGGCGTGATTCGCCGTATGGGTGCCGTCCCAAATCACTATGCCCTGGGCTATGTGGCCAATGGCATGACGGTGTGGGATGTGGATGATGCGCAGATTGATGCGCTCGGTGAGGTGGTGGGGCAGATGGCCTGCGTGACTCACTGCTACAAGCGTCCGCGCCATATGCCGGACTGGCCCTACAACCTGTTCGCCATGGTTCATGGCCATGACCGCGCCGAAGTGCTGGCTCAGGCGGAGCAGATTGCTGAACAGCTGGGCGCCGCCGTGCGGGCGCGTGATGTGCTGTTCAGTTCAAAAATCCTGAAAAAAACCGGTCTGCGTCTGGTCGGCTGAACCCGCAGGCGGTCACGCGCCGTTGGTCGCGTAGTGCTGCCATATCTCGGTGATCTGTTTGCGTTCGCTGACAAAGGCTTGAACGCACTCTTTGTCCAGTTGCTTGCCCGACATTGACTGAAGCAGGTCGAAGGCTTCGTCGAGCGACCAGCGCTGCTTGTAGGCGCGCACGTTGGTGAGCGCGTCGAAAATATCGGCCACCGTGATGATCCGCGTCTCCAGCGGAATGTCGTCACCCGCGCGCCCCTCCGGGTAGCCGCTGCCATCGATGTATTCGTGGTGCCAGGCCACCACCGCGCGCAGGCCATTGATGCGCGGGTTGTTCTCCAGCCGGAAATCCTCAACCAGGCGGTCGATGAGTGCCGCGCCGTTGGTGACATGCGCTTTCATGCGCTCGCGCTCGTCTTCGTCGAATTTTCCGGGTTTGAGCAGGATTTCGTCCGGGATGCCGATCTTGCCGATGTCGTGCAGGGGCGCGTAGAGCGCGATTTCCTGCGCAAAACCGTCGTCCAGTCCGTTCGCCTTGCCCATTACCTGCGCCAGCAAGCCGGCATAGCCGCCGATGCGAAGCTGGTGCTGGCCGGTTTCGGTGTCTCGCATCAGCGTGAAGTCACGCGCGAAGCGCACGGCGCCGAAGAGCCCGTGAATGGCGTCGATTTCATGCACCAGCAAACTGGCCATCAGCGGCGCCCAGCTGGTCAGCTCGGTCAGCCTGGCCTCCGGCGTTTCGAAGCCCGCGCGTTGCATGATCATCAAGGCGCCAAGGCGCTCGGCGTTGCGGGTCAGTGGCAGGCAGAGCAGGGGCTGGCAGCTGTCTTCGGCGACCCAGCGCACCAGCGGGTCGCTGATGGCGGGCGTCCGAATTGCCGCATTTCGGGTCAGGCACTGGCGCAAGCACGGGCTGTCGGTGACGTGCGAGATGTCGTTCTGGCCGGGCGTTTTGCGGCGACCCATTGAGTCGATGCAGGCAGTGATGCGGGTGGCGTCGTGGTTCAGCCAGATCACGGCAAGCCGGCAGGGATGGGGCAGGCGTTCAACGAGGGTGCGCTGAAGCGGCGTGAGCAAATCGGGCAGCGCGTTCTGGACGAAGGCGTCGAGCAGCTCGTTGTCGATGTGGTCGATGGGCGACAGGCGCCGTGAGTCCATGATGGAGGTCGTGTTGAGAATACGTCTCGTTGAAGTGGCTGCACGGTAGCATCAATGCAGGCTTCTGACCATGCGGTTGACCGCAATCAACGCAGGGGAAAGGGGGGCGGGCAAGAATGGCCAAAGCCTGAAATTGGAGTCACATCGATGTTCCGACTGTCGCAATACATGCATGAGCTTGAGCACCCCACCCCCGTGGGGCCTCGCCGTGACCTGCCGGGCCCGGTGGTGATCTGGAACCTGATCCGACGCTGCAACCTGACCTGCAAGCACTGTTATTCGATCTCGGCCGATACCAATTTTCCGGGCGAGCTCGACACCCAGGACGTCTTTTCGGTGATGGACAACCTCAAGGCCTACCGGGTGCCGGTGTTGATCCTGTCCGGCGGCGAGCCGCTGCTGCGCCCCGATATCTTCGACATCTCCCGCCGGTCCAAATCCATGGGTTTCTACACGGCGCTGTCGTCCAACGGCACGCTGATCACGGATGAGAATATCGATCAGATCGCCGAAATCGATTACGACTACGTCGGTGTCAGCCTGGATGGCATCCGCGACACGCATGACGAGTTCCGTCGTATGAAGGGCGCCTTCGAGGCTTCGCTGGCGGGTATCCGTCTGTGCCGAGACCGTGGCCTGAAAGTGGGCGTGCGCTTCACCATGACGCAGGACAACGCGGCCGACTTGCCCGCCTTGCTGCAGCTCGTGGCCGACGAGGGCATCGACCGCTTCTATTTCTCGCACCTGAATTACGCGGGGCGCGGCAACAAGAACCGCAAGGACGACGCGCAGCATCAGCTCACCCGCTGGGCGATGGATCTGCTG
>JBFIJC010000078.1:0-13501 GCA_041600915.1 Nitrogeniibacter sp. | reverse complement strand
CGCCCGGCTCCATGTCGAAAACTGCCGTTTCGACCAGGCACCCCGCCATCCCGGCGCGTTGCACCACCTGCTCTACGTTGGGCGAATCAGCCATTTCACGCTACGTGGCAGTCACCTGCAAAACGGCTACAACGCGCATCTTGTCAAATCACGCGCCCACACCAATCGCATCGAATACAACTGGATCGTCGATGGCCCCGACGGTAGAGCATCTTACGAGCTGGAGTTTCCGGAAGGCGGCCTCGCCACCGTCATCGGCAATACCATCGGCCAATCAGCCGCCACATCAAACACCACCCTGATCAGCTATGGTGCCGAAGGCTATCGCAACGACGAGAATCACCTCGCGCTCAGCCACAACACCCTCATTAACGAGCGCCCCGCCGGCGGTTTGTTTCTTCGCGTCTGGCCCAGCACAACGGTGCCCACCCCAAAGGTCATGGCGCGAAACAACCTGTTGATCGGACTGGGCGCATTTTCACTCGGCAATCCAGGCGAATTCTTCAACAATCCGGCCACCATCGGCCCAGATCCCAGTCGAGAAGGCGCATCCGACTTCCGCCTGAGCGCCGATTCACTGCTCCGCGGCCATGTCGAAGCCACACCACGCTGGCAAGGCCTGGCTTTGCAGCCTACGCACGAGTTTCACTTCCCTGCTGGCACCACGGCACTTCCAGTCCTTCAGCGCTGGGCGCCAGGCGCATGGCAAACACCTCGGCCAGACTAAACAAAAACACGTCGGCTTTGCGGTGCGAGGCCACGCCGTTAGAATCGAGCTTTATCCAACACTTCGCGACCGCCCAGATGAGCACCGACACACCGACCTCGATCACCCCGGCCCGCAAAGCCGCCATCCTCTCCGAAGCGCTGCCCTACATCAAACGCTTCTTCGACAAGACCATCGTCATCAAATATGGCGGCAACGCGATGACCGACCAGCATCTGAAAGACTGCTTCGCGCAAGACGTCGTGCTGCTCAAGCTGGTCGGACTCAACCCGGTGGTCGTCCACGGCGGCGGCCCGCAGATCGAAAACCTGCTGGCACGCGTTGGCAAAAAGGGCGAGTTCATCCAGGGCATGCGTGTCACCGACGCCGAAACCATGGAAGTGGTGGAAATGGTGCTCGGCGGTCAGGTCAACAAGGAAATCGTCAACCTGATCAACCAGCACGGCGGCAAGGCCGTGGGCCTGACCGGCAAGGATGCGCGTTTCATCCGCGCCAAGAAATTGCTGATGCAAAAAACCGGTGCTCCGCTTGGCGACGTCGTCGACATCGGCCAGGTTGGCGAAATCACCCAGATCGACCCCAGCCTTATCTCTTTCCTCGACAAGGGCGACTTCATCCCCGTGATTGCCCCGATCGGCGTTGGCGAAGACGGAGAAACCTACAACATCAATGCAGATGTCGTGGCGGGCAAGCTGGCGGAAATCCTCAAGGCCGAGAAACTGGTGCTGCTGACCAACACCCCGGGCGTACTCGATCAAAACGGCAAACTGCTGACCGGCCTCACCCCGAAAGAAATCGACGGCCTCGTCGAAGACGGCACCCTGTCCGGCGGCATGCTGCCAAAAATCGGCTCAGCGCTGGACGCCGCCCGCAGCGGTGTGAACTCGGTGCACATCATCGACGGCCGGGTTGAACACTGCCTGCTACTGGAAATCCTGACCGATCACGGCGTCGGCACGATGATCAAGAGTCGCTAGTTATTGAGCGGCTTTCGGCGCCGGCTTGGGCGGGAGATCCCGCCAAGCACCGGCCCGCTTGAGGCGATTTTTCAGACCTGGTAGCGGGAATCCAGCTGCATATGCCTTATGGGCGTTCTGCAGAGCCTTTTCTTTCTCTCCGACCTCCAAGTAGGCCAAGCCCAAATTGTAATAGAGATTGGGATTGGCACTACCCAGCTTATCGGCCTGCTCCAGTCGCTCGACTGCGATTTTTGCCTGATCATGCTTGAGGTAATACAGCCCGGAAATCATTTTCACCATCGCATCGTCATCCGCAAAGGCTTCAGCCCTCAGCATGAAGCACTCGATGGTGACAGGCAGACCCCTCGGCCTATCGCTGCGCTGCTTTTCGCCATATCGAATCAATGACATAAGCGCGCGATGGTGATTGGGAAAGGCATGCAGGGTATAGACAATATTGCCGCCCGGATTGGGAGCCCCTGCAGACAGACGCTCAATATCAGGGGTAAAGTGATGACGCTCGACAATGGGGAGCTTGCTTTTATCAACGCGGTAGTCGAACGGTCCGAAGTGTGTTTCGAGCGATCCACACTGAGCCGGTAGCGGAGCCTCCGCGCGCCCGGCACCGCTCCCCCCCCAACCCAGAAGAATCGTGCAAATTACGGCCGCCAGTCGAACCGCCTTTCGCCAAGGGGAGAAACCAGTCGGCGGCATTTCTCAAGTCACCTTGGTTTGCACGAAACCGACCAACGTGCCCACTGAAGCAAACGTTGCACCATCGATTTCATCATCATCCACATAGACCCCGAGACGCTCTTCCATGAGGTTGATGACTGCAACCACTGCCATCGAGTCAAGCTCGGGGAGCGCGCCCAACAAGGGCGTATCGAGCGAAAAGGTTTGTGCCCGGCCACTGAGGCCCAGCGCGTCATCGAGAATTTCCAGCACTTCGTTCTTGATATCCAACTCAATTCTCCATCAAACCGGCCGATCAACCGGTTTTTATCGCGGATCCGTCGCTTTGTACGAACCGAGGCATCCTATTTCAATTAGGAAGCATCGGCAAACAAATCCGCCACGGAATCGGCCAGTCGCTTGCGATCGACTTTGCCGTTAGGGTTACGCGGCAAGGGGGACTCGGAACAGATCACTTTGGCCGGCACCATGAACACCGGCAAGTGCTGTCGGCAAGCCTGGATCAACCTAGCTTCAAGTGCCTCGTCGGCAGACTCCGCCATAATGATCAAGACCACCGCCTGCCCAAGCGTCGGATGCGGCGCACCCACCGCAACCACCTCTTGGATGCCGTCAAATCCGTAAAGCACCTCTTCCACCTCGGTCGGGCTCACGCGATACCCGGACGTCTTGATCATCTCGTCATGACGGCCAATGAAGTAAAGGAAGCCTTCGGCATCACGACGGACTGTGTCGCCGGAAAACACCGCCAGTTCGGGCGTTGGGATACCCTGCGGTCGCCCCGGCGCTGGCTTGAAGCGCTCCGCAGTACGCTCAGGATCACTCCAGTAACCCATCGACACGTGGACACCGCGATGCACCAATTCGCCGGGCTCATCCGGATCACACACCGCCCCGTCGGCACGAACGACAAGGATTTCGGCATTCGGGATGGCTTTGCCCATAGAGTCGGGGCGACGATCCACTTCATCGGGCGGCAGATAGGTCGACCGGAAAGCCTCTGTCAAGCCATACATGAGGTAGGGGCGCGCGCCAGGCATACGCTGGCGCAGCGCATCAAGCGTCGGCCTCGGCATATGCCCACCCGAATTGGTGAAATATCTCAGGTGATCATCCAACCCTTCCGGCCACTCAAGCAGGGAGAGTTGAATCCACAAGGGCGGCACCGCCGCCAGGCCGGTAATACGCTCTTTTCGAACCGCATTGATGACATCGCGGGGCATCAGATAGTTGATGAGCACCGCGCAAGCACCCACCAAGAAGCTCGTGGTGATCTGGTTGAGGCCATAATCGAAGCTCAATGGCAGCACAGAGAGAATCCGGTCTTCGCTCGTGTTCTCCAGATACTCTGCCACGCTTCTGGCGCCCTCAACGATGTTGCGATGCGAGAGAACGACCCCTTTGGGTTTGCCGGTACTGCCCGATGTGTACAGAATCGCAGCCATGTCGGCGTCGATGACCTGAGCGTCGCGCAAAACGCCCTCCGGGCGAGCCGACCAACGCGCCACCGCAACGTCGTCCAGCGTCACATCGGCGTCACCCACGATCATCACGTCTTTGAGTGCAGGGCATTGCGCAACGACTGAGGTGAGCAATCCGACGCGCTCAATGGTCGTTACGAGCATGCGCACATCACAGTCACGCAGGATATGCAGCACCTGCTCCGGCTTCAGAAGCGGATTGACCGGCACGAACACGGCATCCGCGGCACTCGCAGCAAACAGCGCAACAACCGTCTCGACGCGCTTTTCCATCCACACGGCAATACGCTCACCACGTGCTACGCCCAAATCGCGAAACGCACTGGCAGTGCGTTGAATTTCAGACGTCAAATCCGCGTAAGTTAACGACTCTTGTCGATATTTGAGCGCCTCTGCGTCAGGACTGCGCCGCGCACTATCAAAGACCAGCTCATGCAACAACCTACCCATTGTCATCCTTCCGTTCAATCCAGTTCCACCGATTCTCCCACAGCCGCTGATGAGAGCGCACACACCGATCACCCCGCAGAGCAACAGCGTGGCAATAGTGGCCCAGCACACCCCCACCATCTGTGTCCGACATCACATTTGCGTATCGATAGTTGCGGTATCCTGCGCGCTGCTACCAACGAACCTCAGGCATGTCCTCCCGTCCATCCCCCGTACCTTCACTGCGAGACAAAGTCGTCAACAGTGCCTTGTGGCTGATCGCCACGCGCTGGGTACACCGACTGCTCGGACTCGTCAGCACCATGGTGCTCGCGCGGGTCCTCATGCCGGAGGACTTCGGCATTGTCGCGGCGGTGACGGCCGTTGTGGCCATCATGGATGGTTTTTTTGAGTTCGGCTTCGATCTGGCGCTGATTCGCGAGAAAGATGTCACTCGAGAGGACTATGACACCGCTTGGACCATGCGCCTGCTCAAGGGCGTGTTGTTCGGCGTCGCCATCATTGTGGCGTCGCCCTTCGTGGCGAGTTACGCCAATGAGGAAAGCATCGTCGCCATCAGCGCACTGATCGGCGCTGGTATCTTTATCCGCGGAGCGGAAAACGTCGGCATCGTACGCTTCCAGAAAGAACTCCAATTCGACCGTCTGTTCCGCATCAAGCTTTACCCACGGCTCCTCGCCGTGATCACCAGCATAGTGATGGCGCTATGGCTGCGCTCCTACTGGGCGATCGTTATCGGCGCGGTCATGCAGAACGTCTATCAGACCCTGTTCAGCTATCTGATGTGCGACTTTCGACCACGCTTGCGACTAGAGGGTGCCGGCAAGCTCTGGCGTTTTTCCAAGTGGATCGTCATATCGGCAATCAGTCGACAGCTTTTCGCGGCAACCGACCAATTCCTGCTCTCAGGCTGGATTTCCAAAGAGCGCCTCGGCTTCTTCAGCGTTGGCGGAAGCCTCGCCTCAATGATTACCAACGAGCTGGTCGGCGCCGTCGGCAATGCGCTGATCCCCGGCTACGCGAAATTGCAGGACGAACCATCGCGGCTGCGTTCCGCATTTCTCGTGTCCCAATCGGCGTTTGTCGCCCTTCTGATTCCCGCCGCGATCGGCGTTGCCATCCTCGCTGACCAATTGACAGCCGTCGTGCTCGGCGCTCAATGGGCCGACGCCGCACCTATTTTGGGGCTCTTTGCGGTGTTCTATCTGTGCTATTCGGTCGTCGAGAACCTCAATCGCTTCATGGCGATGACCGGGCTACAGGCGGTGGCCGCCCGTAGCGGCATGGTACGCACAAGTCTCTTCCTGGCACTGATCTACCCAGCCTTCCAACTCGGCGGCATTGCCGGGCTCATTGAAATGAAGATCACCCTGTCCGCCCTTGAGATCCTGTACCTGTCACACCACTGCACGCGCCGTATCGAAGCATCGCTCATCGACTACTTGCTCACCTACCTGCGGCCACTCCTTGCCGGTGCCGGCATGGCCATTGTGCTGCTTCCGCTGGTACAGGCCCTCGACGTTATACCGATTGTCAAACTGGCGCTGTGCGCAGGCGTCGGCGCGGCGACTTATGCCGCCTGCTCGTTTGCCATCTGGCACGCATCCGGGCGTCCAAATGGCCTCGAAGCGATTTTCATCAGCCTGCTCGCCCGCAAAGGGCGCGCCGCCGGCGCTTGAGTGGAGCGATATCGACAATGACGCAGGGCTCATCGCGCCTCTCCGATCGCACCGACACCATCCTCGTTCTGGATGGTGATCAAACCTCCGCGCTGGCGGTCGTTCGCTCGCTAGGCTACTCGGGGCTGGTTGTCGACGTGGCCAGTGCATTCGAGTCACCTATATGCGCCGCTTCTCGCCATACACGCTTATGCGCTCGCTACCCCGATCCGCTCCAGGACGAATCTCGCTTTATCGACTGGATCAACGAACGGATGGAAAGCGGTGGCTACGCGCTGATCATTCCGGTTACCGAGCGCACGCTGGTCCCCCTGCTACGTCACAGAGAAGCAATCGACGACACCCGGATTGCCATGGCGCCAAGCGACGCACTGGAACAGGTGCTCGACAAGGAGCGCACCGTCGCGCTGGCAACGCGCCTGGACATTCCCGTTCCACGCTCTTGGCCCATCGATTCGCTGGATCAACTTGACACCGCAGCCGCCGACCTGGGCTACCCGATGGTAATCAAGCCCTCACGCTCAGTCGGCCACGGCAATGGCGGCGGCGTGCAGCTTAGCGTGAGCTATGCGCATGACCGCGAGGATCTTGAAAAAAAAGTGCGGCACGCACTGAATCACGGTGCTGTCATCTTGCAGGAATACTTCCGTGGCGACGGCGTGGGTATCGAGTTGATCGCCGACCATGGCGAGATACGCTTCGCCTTTCAACATCGCCGGCTACACGAGGTGCCGCTCACCGGCGGTGGCAGCAGTCTGCGAGCAAGCGAAGCGATTTCCCCACCGCTGCTGTCGGCGTCGGAAAAACTGATCGGGGCGCTCAAGTGGCACGGTGTCGCGATGGTGGAGTTCAAATATGCCCCCCGAACAGGTGAATTCCGTCTGATGGAAATCAACGGCCGCTTCTGGGGTTCTTTACCGCTGGCGATCGCCGCGGGTGCCGACTTCCCCCGCATGCTTTACGAACTGATTTGCGAAGGCCGCATAGCCGCTCGCCCGCCCGCCCGTGAAAACGTCGTATGTCGTCAGTTGGCACGGGATGTCGACTGGCTTGAGCATGTACTGCGACGCAATGCCCCTGCGTCGCTGGTCCGCCTTCCAAGCTGGAAAGACGTCCTTCGCGATTCGGCACTGGTGTTTTCGCCACGACACCACTTCGACGTGCAATCCTTGCACGATCCAAAACCCGGATTGATCGATCTCGGGCGCATCCTCAGCAATCAGTTCAATCGGGCTACCGATCTGCTCCGTCGCCGCTGGCAGCTCAGACTGCATCGTCAGCGCGCGCGCCGGGCATGCGGCAAGCACCCGATCAAAACCGTTCTTTTTTTGTGCTACGGGAACATCAACCGCAGCGCACTGGCGCATGCCTACGCCGCTCAGCGTTTGACCAGTGATGCCAAACTGATATCTGCCGGCTTCCACGCTCATGGCGGCCGACCTGCCGACCCCGTCATGGTTGAGACGGCGGCGGCCCAGGGCATTGATCTAAGCGGCTGGAAATCAAGGTCGGTCGACGCAACGATGGTGGCTTCGGCCGATCTCATCCTGGCAATGGAACTCCCCCATATCGACCGCCTGCTGAAGCAGTACCCGGATTCAGCTGACAAGACTTTTCTGCTCGGAGCCACGGGCGCTACCGGCAACGATATCGAAATCATTGACCCGTATGGCCTGTCACCCGACACCTATCAAACGGTGTGCCGCCAGGTTATCTGCTCGGTTGACGCCTGGCTCGGCCACGCACAAACCCGCACGGAGCGCTGAACCATGACCGCCTCCCCATCATCACCCATGTTCAGCATCGTGATTCCCACCCGCGATCGCGCCGAGTTGTTCGAGCGCACGCTGCAATCGGTTTTCCAGCAGGATATCGATGACTTCGAAGTCATCATCGTCAATGACGGTTCAAGCGGCGAGCACTTGGTCGCCTACCAGGCAATGGAGTCGCGGTATGACGCGCGCGTCCACTTTGTCTACCTGCCCCACCGCCAACGGGGCCATGGCCCGGCTTACTCGCGCAACGTCGGTGCGGCACACGCCTCTGGCCGCTACCTCTGTTTTCTTGACGACGATGACCTGTGGATCGACACCGGTCATCTGCGTCGTGTCCGCGACAGCCTGGCGGCCAGCGAGACGCCGATCGACCTGTATTTCACCGACCAGCGCGCGGTGTATCCCGATGGCACCGAGCACCCCGGCGGCCTGTGGATATCTGGTCTGGAGCAACGGATCGATTGCCCCTGCGATTCGCTGGGCAACTATGCCGTCACACTCGATCACCTGCTTCAAACGATGGGGTTTGCCCACCTGAACTGCACCGTCTACCGGCGAGATTTTTTTGAATCCATTGGCGGCATGGACGAATCGCTGCGCTACGAAAACGATCGAGACGTGTATCTGCGTGCTATCGATACGGCACAGACGATGCGCTACAACCCGGCAATCATCGCGCAACATCACATCCCCGATCCCAAAAAGACCGACAACGTATCAACCGCAGTGACGCGGATCGAAAAGAAGATCATCCAATTCCGGATTTTCGACAAGGCGATTGCCTTCAGCCGCCATGCCAGCATGCGTACCTTCGCCCGCAGAACAAAAGGGTTTGAACTCAAAAACATGGCCGCGCTGCTCAAACAAGCAGGCCGTCATCGCGAGGCCGTCTACTACATGAAAGAAGCCCTGCTGGTGTCCTTCACCTTCAAGTGGCTGGCCTACACGCTTGCCAACGTGGCGCAACTTGCGCTGCGCCCCAAAGATCACTGACAAGGACGCTGGCTCATGTCATTTGCCAAGGCCCTGCTCGCCAACCCCGAACTTATCCTGCGTCACCGCAATATCTTCCTGCTCAGCCATATGCGCGCCAACACCAGTCTGTTCGGCCACCTGATCGGCAGCCATCCGCTGGTCGAGGGATATTACGAGATGCATATCAGCTACTACAGCTGGAAAAGCCTGTGGCGACAGAAACTGCGCCACTTCGCCAATCACAATGCCAAACCCGGCGCGCGCTGGATGTTCGACAAGGTATTGCACGACGGGCACCACGTCGCGCCATCGCTGCTGATGCGCGACACCAGTCGCACCCTCATCATGCTGCGTTCGCCCGAGCAATCGATCAAAAGCCTGGTCGCCTTGTTTCGCCAACGCAACCCGCATCTACCCGAAGCCACGCCCGAAGGCGCCACCCAGTACTACGTCGACCGCGTCGCTTCGCTGGCCGACACCGCGCGCGCCATCGGCCCACGCTATTTCTACCTCGATGCCGAAAGCCTGATTTCGCGCACCGACGCCACACTCGCCGCGCTCTCGGGCTGGCTGGGGTTTGACACGCCGATTCCCTCCGAATACGACACCTTTGCCAACACCGGGCAAGGCAATACCGGCGACCATTCCAGCCGATTGAAGTCCGGCAAGGTCAATCGTGCCCGCAGTGACTACTCCGACATCGTGCTGACAAGTGCCCAACAAACTGCCGCCGAAGAGGCCTATCAACGCCATCGCGGCCGAATCATCGCCGGCGCCGACCGGCATGCGACGGCATGAGCCGACGCGCCTCATCGCAGATTCACCTGACGCCATGACTACAACCGCAGCCAGAACCACGACCGCCAAGCCCGTCTTTCTCACACTGAACGGGCGCCGCCTGTTCGCCCTCCAGATCGTGCCCACCGGCACAACGTCCGGCGCTGTGCTGTATCTCCCCCCCTTTGCCGAGGAAATGAACCGATGCCGCTCACATGTCGTCGCACAAGCGCGCGCCATGGCCGAGCGCGGCCTGCACTGCCTGATCCTCGATCCCTTCGGCACGGGTGAAAGCGAGGGCGAGATCATCGATGCGCGCTGGGAACTCTGGCTGGACGATGCTCGCGCGGCTGCATATTGGCTCGCAAAAGAGACCGGCTTTGCCCCGACCCTCTGGGGCGTACGCACCGGCGCGCTGCTGGCCGCCGAACTGGCCGCCAGCAAAGATGCCCCTGCGTTTGAACGGCTCCTTTTCTGGCAACCTGTGCTCGACGGCAAGCTGTTCCTCAATCAATTACTGCGTTTGCGGCTTGCCGCACAGATGTTCAACGACACCGAGAAAGAAACCACCGAGCAGTTGCGCGCCCGCCTGAGCGCAGGTGAAGTCATCGAAGTGGCCGGCTACCCGCTCGGCGGCACCATGGCCGACAGTCTGGCCACGCGCAAGATGAGCGACTTCACCGCCCTCTCGAAGACGCGCATCGCCTGGGTCGAAGTCGTCGCCAAACCCGGTCAGGCGCTCGCACTCCCCAGCCGCAAACTGATCGACACCTTGACCGAAGCCGGTGGTCGCATCGACGTCCAATCCGTGGCCTGCCCGATGATCTGGCAATTGCATGAACGTACCGACGCGCCCGAGCTCGAAACCGCCACGCTTGAACTGATTTTCGCGCAGCAGGGAGCCGCCGCATGAACGTCCAGGAGACCCCCATCGTCTTCGAGTGCGAAGGCAGCGAACTGATCGGCATGATGCATGTACCCGAAACAATCGAAACCCGCGGCGTAATCGCGATCGTCGCCGGCGGGCCGCAATACCGCGGCGGCGTCGGTCGCCTGCAGGTCCAACTGGCACGCCAGTTGGCCGCTGCCGGCACGCCCATCCTGCGTTTTGACTACCGCGGACTCGGCGACAGCGAGGGACAATTCCGTGGCTTTCAGGACGTTGAAGGCGACTTTCGTGCCGCCGTTGATGCCTTCTTCACGGCCGTCCCGGACATGAAGGAAGTCGTCCTCTGGGGTGGCTGCGACGCCGCCGCCGCGATCATGATCAACGCCTGGAAGTACCCCGAAGTCACCGGCATCATGGTTGGCAACCCTTGGGTTCACACCGAGGACACCGGCAACGCCGTCACCGTCAAGCACCACTATGCAAAACGGATCAAGGAGAAAGAGTTTTGGCTCAAGGTGTTGCGCGGACAATTCAATCCGCTGCCCGCCCTGGCCACCGTCGGCCGCACCCTGCGCTCTCGCCTACGCCAGAAGCTCGCCGCCAAAGCCATCAAACCCGCCGCTGACGACGCCCCGGTAACCGATGACCGCTCACGCCCCTTTGTCGCCCGCATGCGCATCGGCATGTCGCAATTTCGCGGCGATGTCTTGCTCCTCATGAGCGGGCGCTCGCTGGTGAGTAAAGAGTTCGACGAACTCGTCGCCAGCAACGCCGCCTGGCAGCGCGCCATGGCAACGCCACGACACATCGCCCGTCACGACATGCCCGAGGCCGACCAGACCTATTCATCCGTCGCCTCGCGTCGCGAAGTGATCGCCGTGGCGCAACAATGGCTGCATGACTCAACCGCAGCGTTGCATGCGCCGCAGACAAACCCCTGAATTCATGCGAACGTGATGCCTTCGTGCTTGTGCATCACAACAGATCAGTGACCCTTATGAACGCACCCAAGACCCCGCCCGTCCATGCCCCCATGAACCAGTTCCCGGTTCGCGATGGCGAGCTGCTCGTCGGCGGAATCCCGCTCACACGACTGGCGGCCCGCGTCGGCAGCACACCGTTTTACGCCTACGACCGTCAACTCCTGAGCGACCGGGTGCGCGAACTCAAGGCCGCTCTGCCCGCGGCCATCAAACTCCACTACGCCATCAAGGCCAACCCCATGCCAGCGCTGGTGGGCCATATGGCAGGCCTTGTCGATGGGCTGGACGTGGCCTCCGGGGGCGAACTCACCGTGGCGCTCGACAGCGGCATGTCACCGCAAGACATCTCCTTTGCCGGGCCAGGCAAACGCATCGAAGAGCTTCGCCAGGCCGTCGCCGCTGGCGTACTGATCAACGTCGAATCGCCCGCCGAACTCGACGCCCTCGCCGGCATCGCCGCCAACACCGGCTGGACGCCGCGCATTGCGCTGCGCGTCAATCCGGACTTCGAACTCAAGAGCTCCGGCATGCGCATGGGCGGCGGGCCGAAACAGTTCGGCATCGACGCCGAAACCATTCCCGAGGTCATTGCCCGCGCCGAGTCGCAAGGCCTGGTCATCGAAGGCTTCCATTTGTTTGCCGGCTCACAGAACCTGCAAGCTGAATCCATTGTTGAAGCCCAGCGCAAGTGCTTCGACCTGGCCGGCGAGCTGGCCAAGCATGCCAGCAGCCCCATCCGCTCGCTGAATCTCGGCGGCGGGCTGGGAATTCCATACTTCCCGGGCAACCAACGTGTCGACCTTGCCCCCATCGGTGCCAATCTGGCGCAAATTGCCGAAGAAGCCAAAACCCGCTTCCCGCATGCCGAACTGTGCATCGAGCTAGGCCGCTACCTGGTCGGAGAGGCCGGCCTTTATGTGTGTCGCGTACTTGATCGCAAGCTGTCGCGCGGACAGGTCTTTCTGGTCACCGACGGCGGTCTTCACCACCACTTGTCGGCCTCGGGCAACTTCGGTCAAGTCATCCGAAAAAACTATCCAGTCGCCATTGGCAACCGCATGGATGCCATGACGCTCGAAGCCGCCAATGTGGTCGGCCCCCTGTGCACGCCGCTGGACATCCTCGGCGACCGAATGATGCTTCCGCCGGCCGAACCAGGCGATCTGGTCGTGGTGTATCAATCCGGCGCCTATGGCGCAACTGCCAGCCCGCAGCGTTTTCTCGGTCACCCCGCCGTCGCTGAAGTCCTCGTCTGACTTAGAAAAGTTGCCGCCATGACCCAAGCCCAATCCAGCCACCCGATGACCGAACGCCTCGAATGGCCGCATGCGGAAGTCCGCCTCTCGGGCCCTGCATCAATCGTTGAAGCCGATGGCCTGATCTGCATCGCCCGAGGCACGCCAGAATTCCCGACCGAAACCGCATTGCCTGCTGAGTCCCCGGTTGCAGCGGCCTGGCTCGCGCTGTTCAGACAGCATGGCGCCGACGCACCCACCAAGGTGCACGGCCGATTCGGCGTCGCCATTATCGACACCCGTGCGCGCAGCGTCTTTCTCGCCAGCGATCGCTTCGGCACCGCACCCTGGTGCTTCACGCGTCGGGGCGAGCGCCTCATCGTCGCCGATCGCGCCGATCTGGCCGCCGACACGCAAAGTACGCTCTCACCCTCGGCGGTCTACAGCTATCTGTTCCACCATATGATTCCGTCGCCGACAACAATCTTCGACGACGTCAAGCGACTTGAAGGCGGCCATCGACTGCAGTGGAACGGCGCCGAACCCAACATCGATGCCTGGTGGCGCCCCGTCTTCACCGAGCCTCGCAGTATTGACTTCGCCGACGCCAAGGCGCAGTTCATGGGGATCATCGAAAACGCCGTTCGTCGTGCCTCCACTGCCGGCCACGTCGGCAGCTTCCTGTCCGGTGGCACCGACAGCTCCACCGTCGCCGGCATGTTGTGCAAGGTTCTCGGCAAGCCCGCCGAAACCTATTCCATGGGCTTCGATGCCAGTGGCTACGACGAAATGGAATACGCCCGGCTTGCCTCGCAACACTTCGGCACCAAGCATCACGAGTACTACGTCACCCCCGAAGACCTGCTCGACGGCAT
>JBFIJC010000077.1:0-13534 GCA_041600915.1 Nitrogeniibacter sp. | reverse complement strand
GGTCACCCGCATGACCGCGCTCGAATACCTCAAACCAGTGCTGGCCGAGCATGTCGATTCGCTGGTGCTTGGCTGCACGCATTACCCGCTGCTCAAGCCGCTGCTGATGGATGTGGTCGGCCGCGATGTGCGCCTCGTCGACTCGGCCATCACCGTCGCCGAGCAAGCCGCGCAGACACTCGCCCGCCTGGATCTGGCCAACACAGGCGCGCAGCATTCGGCCGCGCAGTTCTGCGTGACCGATATTCCGCTGCGCTTTCAAACCATCGGCGAGCGCTTTCTCGGCCGCTCGCTCGGCCAGATCGAACGCATCGAGTGGTGAGCGTTCGCCGCTAATTCACCGCGAAGCAGTAGAACAGGCCATCGCCACCGGTGCCCTGCAAGTCAGCCTGGCTGCAACCGCGCGAGCCGTGCGAGCTGTTCCACGACTTTGACGGCGCGTCGTCCTTCAGGCCGATACGGTCGTGATGGCCGACGATGGCGCTGCCGGCGCCGCTGCTTGTCCAGTCGCTGCAGGTTTTGCCCGCGGCCAGTGTGCCGTCCGGGTTCGAACCGGTCAGGATGTCGTGGCGATTGGGCTTGTCGCCTCGCCCGTTGATGATTTCGCCGGTTTCGGTCAGCACCGTCTGCTTGGTCATTCCGTTCTGATCGCTGTGCAAGTCGGCCACGCTGTTCGCAATACGATCGCCCTTGGCGTTGACCCACGGGCCTTTGCCGATGCGGTCGCGGGCGTTCACGCCGGTGCTGCTCAGATAGGCATGCCAGGTCTTGCCGCCCGCGCCGGCAGCCGTGGCGAGTTTTTGGCAATGTGCATCCGCGCCAGACAATCCGCCCAGGTCCGCCCCTTGCCCCGCCCCGACGCTGGTGACAAAAAAGCTCATCCCGCCGTGTCCGCCCATCGTGCTGCAGCCGGTCATCAATACCGTGCCCAGCAATGCCAGTGTTGATTTGTGGTTCATGCCCATCTCCTCCCGGTCAGCGCGCAATACCCGCGCGCAGGCGGCAACGGCGATGTGTGACCGTTGCGTGAATGGAATCGCCATTCAGGTATAGAACATCCGCGAGGCGCGGGATATTCCCTGCGGAGCTTGATGTACGTTGAAGAGAGCAAGTTTCGAGAGAGGATCAAGAGCGGGGGCTCCTGGCGGATGAATTTCTTTTTTTGGTGACAAAACAGATGGCATTGAGTCGTTTCGTCGTCAACTGCACAGAAGGGAGAAGCTTACGAATCTAGGTGTCGGGCACAGCCGTGACGCCCTCTGCCGCGCCAACCGGAGGCGGTGGCGGGCGGATGAAGGGGCTTCGCCTGTTTGAGCCCGTAGGGCGAGTTCGCGAAGCACCCCGCCCGACATCGCCGCAGGGCGGGAGCCCCGAAGGGGCGCGAAGGCGGGCTGTGCTTCTTTGCTTAGCTTTCTTGCACAAGCAAGAAAGTAAGTCGCCCGCCGGGGCGAAACCCGGCCAACGAATGTGACGTCATTTTCTTCGGTCGGTTTTCCGGCCGGTGTTGGGTCGAGCAAGCCAGAGATTGATGCCGCCGTAGGCAAAAAGAGCAAATCCGAAGAGCACTGTTAGGAAGAGCGTGTTTACATCTCGTCCGTTCGGTGAATACTTGGTGTCCCAAGAGGGTTCGGCGGACATCGACGCTACGAACCCAAGACCGACCAGCAATATCCCAAGAAAAGTCGGCAAGAGTCCGGCGGCAATGATTCTGAGCCGCAATCTAACTGCGGTTTCAGGCCGGCAGTTGTTCAAGCTACGCTCCGCGCGCCACCGCGCGACCCGAATCTGCACACCACTCACTCCACGAGCCCGGATACAGCCGTCCGCCGGGGAGCCCGGCGACTTCCATCGCCAGCAGGTTGTGGCAGGCGGTAACGCCCGAGCCGCATTGGTGCACGATCTGTTGCGTGTCGTGGCCGGCGACGAGGGTGGTGAATTCACGGCGCAGTTGTTCTGCCGATTTGAAGCGGCCATCCGGGCCGAGGTTGTCTTTGAAGAAGCGGTTGATCGCGCCGGGGATGTGGCCGCCGACCGGGTCGATGGTTTCGTTTTCGCCGCGAAAGCGGTCGGGGCTGCGCGCGTCGATGAGCAACATGGCGTCGCTGCTCTTGTGCGTGTCGACATAGTTCACATCGACCGCCAGTGGCTGGAGTTCGGCGTCGAAACGGGTGGGTGTTGGGGTGGCGTCTTTTTGGCTGAGCAGCGCACTGGCGGAGCACCAGGCCTGAAAGCCACCGTCGAGCACCGCCACCTGGCGATGACCGAGCCAGTTGAGCAGCCACCACAGGCGGGCGGCGTACATGCCGCCGCCGTCGTCATAGGCGACGACCTGGCTGTCGCGGTTGATGCCAATTTCGCCGAGGCGCCGGGCAAGCGCGGCCGGGTCGGGCAGGGGATGACGCCCGTTGCTGCCGGTGCGTGGGCCGGACAGCTCGTCGTCCATGTGCAGAAAGTGCGCGCCGGGGATGTGGCCCTTGGCGTAGGCAGCACGACCGAAGTCGGGGTTGCCCAGATCGTGCCGGCAGTCGACCACCACCCAGCCGGGCGCCTGCAGTTGATGGATCAGGCGCTCGGGGGTGATGAGCGTGCGCAGCGGCTCGCTCATGCGATGGTTTCTTCGTCGGCCAGCCAGGCGCGGGCGCCGGCCTCGTCGGTGAAGACCTGCACGTCGGCGTCGACAAACATTTGCGTCACCCAAGCGCTCCAGGTGGCCCACTGGTCTTCGGTGATGACCGCGATCTTGCCGAAGTCGTGTTTGTGCTCACGGCTGTAGCGGATATCTTCCCAGGCCACGTCGATGGTGAAGCCGGTCATCTCGCGCAGGTCGATCAGCAGATTGACCGGGCCTTCGAACTTGATCTTGTAATTGACCAGTTCCTCAAACTCTTTGTAGTCGGTGAGCGTGAATTCGCCGAAAACGGCGGTGGCGACGAGTCCGTCGGAGTGCTCTTTGGTGATCATGCCATGCTCCTTTTGGGCAGAAGGCCTGTCTCTACTATAACGACCGGCTGGTGGGGCTTCAATCGTCGCGTGCGGCACCGGGGGCCGGCGCACGGGCGCGGGTGATGAGGATGCCGCTCGCCATGATCATGCCAATGCCCAGCCATGCCACGGCGGGCAGGACTTCGCCCCAGATGAGCATGCCGAACAGGCTGGCGAATATCACGGTGGAATAGGCCAGATTAGCCGCCACGATGGTGGCGCCGACGCGGTAAGCGCGGGTCATCGCCAGTTGTGCAGCGGTGCCGAACACCCCCACGCCGAGGATCAGCGCGGCGCCGCTGGCGTCGGGCGCGGTGAAGCCGCCGCTGCCCATCACAAAAGGCAGCGCGCCCGCGCAGGTCACACACGAAAAATAGAACACCGTGCGCGATTCCGGCTCGCCCGCGCGGCCAAGCTCGCGCACATTGATGTAGGCGAGGCTGGCGATCAGCCCCGAGGCCAGCCCGGCGACGGCACCCAGCCATTGCTCGGGCGCGATGGTCGGGCGCAAGAGCACGACAACACCGAGAAAACCCAGCAGCACGGCGCCAATCGCCAGCCGTCGCAGCGGCTCGCGAAACCACAGGGCGAGCAGCAGCGCGACGAAGATGGGCGAGGTGTAGTTGAGCGTGACGGCCGCGGCCAGCGGCAGCAGACTGATGGCAAAGAAGTAGCATCCCAGCGCAATCGATCCGGCCACCGCACGCGTCAGCTGCAGGCGCCAATGCTGGGTGCGAAAGGCCGTGCCACGGCTGTGCATGAATATCGCCATGAACAGCAGCCCGGCGAGGCCACGGTAAAACGTGAGCTCCGCAATACCGAAGCGATCCGCGCCCAGCTTGACGCACACGCCCATGCAGGCGAACAGCAAGCTGGCAAGAATCATCCAAAGGGCGGGCATGCGGTCGGTCAAAATGAAGGGAAAACCGTATTGAATCACACCCGTCGCGGCCGACGGGTGTGACGCACCTGCTTGTGATTATTGCGGCAGGTAGGGCGAGAGGTGCGCGAGGGCGTTGGCCACGTAGGTTTCTTTTTCGCCAACGGGCGCGACGTAGTGCAGCGCCGAGGCGGCCGATTCGAGGCCGGCGGATCGCGCAATGATCCAGGCCGCGAGGTAGGGTGACGCAAGACAGCCGCCTGCCGTGGCCACGTTGCCGCGCGCGAAGAAGGCTTGATTCAACACCTCGACGCCAGCTTCTTGAACCCAAGGCTTGGTGGTGAGATCGGTGCAGGCTGGTACATGGTCGAGCAGACCCAGTTTGGCCAGGATCAGCGTGCCCGAGCACTGCGCGGCGATGAGCTGACGGCAGGGGTCGAGCGCCAGGCGTTGCATGATCTCAGGGTTGTCCACCACCTCGCGCGTTTGCATGCCGCTGCCGACGATGACGGCGTCGGCGCTGCAGGCGTCTTCAAGCGTCGACTGGGCGCGCACCGTAACGCCATTCATGGAGGTGACCTCCGGCTCGGGGCAGCACAGGCTCACCCGCCAGCCAGGCGTCTTGATGCGATTGAGTACGCCGAGGGCGATCAGCGAGTCGAGTTCGTTAAAACCCTGGAATGTAAGGATGGCGATATGCATGGCGCCATGGTAGCTGGAAGACTTGAGGCGCGCGCGGATTTGGCTACGCCGAGGTGCAGACAGTTTTTGCCGATTCCATGTCCGATGTGTTCGTGCCTGATGTCGCCGGGCTGACCATAATGCAGGCATGGAACTCGATCCCGACCGCTGCTACGACGCCTTCACCACGCACGACGCCCGCTTTGACGGGCGGGTGTTTGTTGGTGTGAGCTCGACGGGCATCTATTGCCGGCCGGTGTGCCGCGTGCGTACGCCGCGGCGCGTCGTGTGCAGCTTTTATGTGAGCGCGGCAGCGGCCGAAGCGGCGGGGTTTCGGCCCTGCCTGCGGTGCCGGCCCGAGCTGGCGCCGGGGTTGTCGGCCATGGACGCCAGCGCCACGCTGGCGCATGCCGCGGCCGGGCTGATTGACGCGCATCTGGCGGACGACTTGTCGGTGACGTCGCTGGCCGGCAAGGTCGGCATCACCGACCGCCACTTGCGCCGCCTGTTTCGCGAGCAGTTTGGCGTTGCACCGGCCGACTATCTGCGCACTCGTCGGCTGCTGCTGGCCAAGCGACTGCTGACCGACACCGCGCTGCCGGTGACCGAAGTGGCCGCGGCGGCAGGCTTTGGCAGCCTGCGTGCGCTTGAAGCCGCGTTTCAGCGCAATTACCGCATGGTGCCTTCGGCGCTGCGCGGCAAGGCGCGGCAGACGGCGGGCGACGGGCTGCATTTCACGCTGGCTTACCGGCCGCCCTTCGACTTTGCGCGGCTGCTCGATTTTCTCGCCGGGCGCACCATTCTTGGGGTCGAACAGGTGGCTGATGGCGAATATCGCCGCACGGTTCGGCTTGGCGTACACCGTGGCTGGCTGCGGGTTCGCCCCGGCAAGGCGGCGCTTGAAGTGACGCTGTCGCCATCGCTGTCTGCGGTGGTGCCGGCGGTGCTGGCCGGGGTGCGTCGTCTGTTTGACCTCGACGCCGATCCGCTGGCCGTGACGCAAGCGCTCGGTGCGTTGGCCGAGGCTCGTCCCGGTCTGCGTCTGCCCGGCGCCTTCGATGGCATCGAGATGGCGGTGCGGGCCGTGCTGGGGCAGCAGATTACCGTCAAGGCAGCGCGCACGCTGGCGGGGCGTTTTACCGCTGCGTTTGGCGAGCCGATTGAAACGCCCTGGGCCGCGCTCAATATCAGTTTCCCCAGCGCCGAGCGCATCGCGGCGCTCACCGTGCCGCAGATTGCCGAGCTTGGTGTCATCAGCCGTCGGGCCGAAGTCATCATCACCCTGGCCGCCGCGGTGGCCGAAGGTCGGCTCATGCTCTCGCCCGGCGCGCCGGTGCAGGAGACCATCGCGCAGCTTCAGGCCTTGCCCGGCATTGGCCCGTGGACGGCGCACTACATCGCCATGCGCGCACTGGCCTGGCCCGATGCCTACCCCGATGGCGACTACGGCGTGCGCGCCGCGCTGGGCATGTGCAGCACCCGCGAGGCGCGCATCCAGGCCGAGGCGTGGCGCCCGTGGCGCGCCTATGCCGTCATGCATTTATGGGCTTCGCTGGGCGAAGCCGAGGAGAAAACATCATGAACCCGACGCGCTATGGATTGCGTTTCGATACCCCGCTCGGCGTCTGTCAGGTGCGCGCCAGCGACGCGGGCGTGCTCAGCGTCTGTTTCGATGAGGCGGACTGCGCGCTGCCGGCCAACGCGCTGTGCCGCGAGGCTGCCGGCCAGATCACCGCCTATCTGGCGGGCGAGCGCAGTGATTTTGACTTGCCGCTCGCGCCGCAGGGCACCGCCTTCCAGCAGTCGGTGTGGCAGGCCTTGCTCAAGCTGCCTTACGGCGCGACCACGCATTACGGCGCGCTGGCCGCATCCTTGGGCCGGCCGAGTGCCGCCCGCGCCATCGGCGCCGCCGTGGGCAAGAATCCGATCTGGCTGGTTATCCCCTGCCATCGCGTCATTGGCCGCGATGGCTCGCTCACCGGCTACGCGGGGGGGCTGCCGCGCAAGCGCGCGCTACTCGATCTGGAGGCCGCGCATGCGACCGCGTGACACCCTCGATCTGTTCGTGCTGGCCGCCCTGTGGGGCGCAAGCTTCCTGTTCATGCGTCAGGCCGCACCCGATTTCGGCCCGGTCGGGCTGATCTTCATCCGCGTGTTGTTTGCCGCCCTGTTTCTGCTGCCCATCATCATCTGGCGCGGGCAATGGCGTGAGCTGATCGAGCACGCCTGGCCGCTGACCGTGATCGGCATCCTCAACTCCGCGCTGCCCTTCGTGTTGATCGCCTGGGCGCTGCTCTCGCTCACCGCCGGCTTCGCCTCCATCGTCAATGCCACGGCCCCGCTGTGGGCCGCGGTGGTCGCATGGCTGTGGTTTGGCGAGCGGCTGACCCAGTGGCGCGCCGCCGGTCTGGCCATCGGCTTTATCGGTGTCGGCGTGCTGGTGTCCGGCAAGGCGGGTTTCCATGGCGAGCACATTGCGCTGTCGGTGGTTGCCGGCCTGCTGGCCACCTTGTCGTATGGCGTGTCGGCCAACTACACCAAGCGCTACCTCACCGGTGTGTCCTCACTGGCCATTGCCACCGGCGGCCAGACCGCCGCCGCCATCGCGCTCGCGCCCCTGGCCTGGTGGCTGTGGCCGGCTGGTGAGATCAGCGTCGAGGCCTGGGTCGCGGCTGCGATCCTGGCCGTCGCCTGCACCTCGGTCGCCTACATCCTCTATTTCCGCCTCATCGCCAACATCGGCCCGGCCCGTGCCATCGCCGTCACCTTTCTGATCCCTGCCTTCGGCATGGGCTGGGGCGTGCTCATCCTCGACGAAGCGCTCGGCCTGCGCATGCTCGCCGGCGCCGGGGTCATTCTGGCCGGCACCTCGCTGGCGACCGGACTGGTCGATGGCGAGAAGCTGCGGCGCTGGGCGGTGAAGCTGGGCTTGCGGGCCGCGTGAGAAAAGGGCCGCGCAAAGCGGCCCCGGTTTCGCGCGTCGGGGTGTTACATCCCAAGCACTTTCATGGCCTTGGCGAGCGTGTCGACCGATTCCTGATGCTTGCCGGCCTGATGCAGGCTCTCACCTTCAGCACGCCAGGCTTTTACCTGCGTCATTTGCTCAGCGGTGAGCTGCGGGTTTTTGGACATTGCTTCGTCAATTTTCTTCATGTCGGCCGGGCAGTGAAACGCCCAGGCGCCGGTGGAGATGGCAAAAAGTGTGGCGGCCAGTGCGGTTTTGATTTTCATGGTGTCTCCTTGGGGGCGCAACCTCGGGCTGCGTTACTACCAAGCTAGTCGGCGTGACGGGCCGCTGCCAGAACAAAAGCGTAAGTTTGATTGTGTGTTTCGCCCCGCGGTGTTCGGGCGTTCAGGCGCTACACTGCGCGCATCGGCGATGCCATCAAGGAGCGAAGCGTGGACTATCAATCGGTGCTCGACGCCATCGTCGAAGAGGTCAAGCCCCTGGTCGGCGAGGGCAAGGTGGCGGATTACATTCCGGCGCTGGCGCGGGTGCCGGCCGAGCGCTTCGGGATGGCGCTGTGCACCGTGGATGGTGAGGTCGCCTTGGCGGGCGATGCGCTTGAGGCGTTTTCGATCCAGAGCGTGTCCAAAGTCTTCAGCCTGACGCGGGTCTTGCAGAAGATTGGCGAAAAACTGTGGCTGCGCCTTGGCCGCGAACCCTCCGGCAACCCCTTCAATTCGCTGATGCAGCTCGAACACGAGCAAGGCATGGCGCGGAACCCGTTCATCAATGCGGGGGCAATTTGTGTGGCCGATCAGTTGATGTCCTTGAGCGATGACCCCAAGGCGGAGCTGCTGAATCTTGTTAGCACGCTGTGCGGCGAGTCGGTGGCTTTCGATCCCGAAGTGGCCGAGTCGGAGCGCACGACAGGTTTTCGCAACGCCGCGCTGGCGAACTTCATGAAGAGCTTTGGCAAGATCGACAATGACGTCGATCGGGTGCTCGACGTCTATTTCAACCAGTGTTCGATTGCCATGAACTGCGTGCAGATGGCCCGCGCTTTCGCCTTTTTGGCCAACCAGGGCGTGCAGCCAATTACGTCGACGCCGATTGTCACACCGCGTCAGGCGCGTCGTATCAACGCCTTGATGCTCACTTGCGGCACCTACGATGCGGCGGGCGAGTTCGCGTTTTTGATCGGGCTCCCCTGCAAGAGCGGCGTGGGCGGCGGTATTGCCGCCGTGGTGCCGGGCGAGCTGGCCTTGTGTGTGTGGTCGCCCGGACTGGGCAGCACGGGCAACTCGGTGGCCGGTATGCGTGCGCTCGAACTGTTTGTGAGCAAAACCGGTTTGTCGGTGTTCTGAGCGCGGCGGCGCGCACTCGCCCCAAGCGGGCTGTCAGCGAGTAAACTTGCCCTCCAGTCTTCGACGATTGCCAGATCACCCCACCCATGCAGCCAGCCAGCCGCGCCGACGCTTTTGCCGCGCTTGATCTTGCCCCCGGCGCCTTGCCGGCCGAGATCAAGCGCGCGTTCCGCCGACTGGCGATGCAGTGGCACCCGGATCGCAATAATGGTCACGGTGCGGCCGAACGGTTTCGGCAGATCAAGGCGGCGCACGATTATCTGGTGCGCGGCGATGAGGACGGCGAGGCTGATACTGCCGCCGACGCCGACAGCGCGCCCGCGCGCGGCCCCGATCAGCAAGAAACCCTGTGGCTGGACATCGAAGAGGCCATCTTCGGCGGCGTGCATGTGCTGGAGCTTGAGCGCCCCGAAGTCTGCGGCGATTGCGCAGGCTCCGGCCGGATTACGCTGGCCTCGTCACGCATGTGCGCGTGCTGTCGCGGCAGTGGCCGGGTGCGCAGCAAGACCGGGCTCGATCATTGCGATGCCTGCGGTGGCCGTGGCTACAGCGCCGAGGTGCGCTGCGAGACCTGCGACGGAACGGGTGAGACGCGCTCGGGGCGCAAGGTGCGGGTGACCGTACCCGCGGGCATGTGGCCGGGACGGCGCCTGCGGCTGGCGGGCAAGGCCGCGCCGGTGGGCGATTTGCCGCCGGGCGATTTGTTGTTGCTGAGTCAGCTGCGTCTGCATGGCTTGTTTTTGTTGCGTGGCGATGCGCTTGAAGTGACGGTGCCGGTGCCCTTGTTCGACCTGTTGGCCGGCGGTGCGGTGAGCGTGCCCGTGCCGGGCGGCGAGGTCGAAACCGTGAGCGTTGCGCCGGGCACGGTGAGCGAAACCCGTCACACACTGGCGGGGCACGGGCTGCCGCTTCGCAACGGCGGTCGGGGCGACTTGAGCGTGGTGCTGCAGCCGGTGCTGCCCGAAAAGCTTGGCAAGGCCGATGTCGATGCGCTGCGCGCGTTGCAAGCGGCGCTGGCCAGCCGCGAGTCCAGACTCTACCCCTCGCTCGCCGAGTGGCGTGCGCGCTGGCTCAAACCCGATGCCGGCAAGGGCGGCCGCAAGCCGCGCAAGAAGAACAGCTAAACCCGCTCGCGGGGACATCGGGAGGTGTTTATGGCGATGCTCGCTACGATCGTTATTGCGCTTGTTGCGCTGATTCACATCTACATCCTGGTGCTGGAGATGTTTTTGTGGGACAAGCCGGCGGGCCTGCGGGCGTTCGGCCAAAAGCTCGAGACGGCGCGCGCATCCAAAGTGCTTGCCGCCAATCAGGGTTTGTATAACGGCTTTCTCGCAGCAGGACTTATCTGGGGGCTCAGCCTTGGCGCCGAAGGTCTTTCGGTGAAAGTCTTCTTCTTGCTCTGCGTGCTGATCGCCGGGGCGTATGGCGCGGCGACGGCGAGTCGAAAAATTCTGTTTGTGCAGGCGCTGCCGGCGGCGATCGGGCTGGTGTTGCTGGGACTCTCTTAGGGCCTTGTCGGCGCTGGCCTTACGGGCAGTTTCGCATGCGGCTTTCGACCTCGCGATACGAGGCCGGGGAGTCGATGCTGGCATGCGCTGCGCTCACACCGGCATCGAGTCGCGCCAGCAAGGGCGCAATACGGGCTTTGATCTGCGCTGACAGGCCGTGCTGCATGGCTTGCCGGGAGGCAAAGTAGAGCGGCCTCGGTGGCCCCTGGCGCAGACGCGTTTCGATCAGCTGGGCGCCCGCGCGGTAGTGATTGCGCCAGATCGCCACATGCTGCTGCTCATGCGCGTCGACAATTCGCCGTCGGCAGTCGGTCGTCAGTTCGCGCGCCAGCGATACGCTGATCTTAGAAAACCCCAGGTGCAGCGCGATGTCAGGCGCCGCGCAGACGCGACCGTCCACATCGACCAGTGCGCGCGCATTGACTTCCAGCCGGCTCTGCGCGGTGGCGTGGGTGAGGCCCAGCACGCTGTGATGCCGGTTTGCCGCAGCGCCGGCGCGTCGGCCGAGTGCGGCGGAGTCGTGGTGCTTGTCGTAGGTGACTACGCGGTCTTCGAACACGACGCGCACGTTTGCGCCTGCAGCCAGGGCATTGCAACGTGCGGCAAAATCCGGCGACGTGGCCTTGGCGGGTGGCGTCACCAGCCACGCCGCAAGCAAGGTGGCGATCGCGCGAAGCACAAATTGCCGTGCGGGTCGGCGAGGTGTTGGCATGAACTGCGTCGTGGCGGGCGGAGGGGCTGCACCGTAGCGGATCCTGGCGACGGCTTGGTGACGCCCCCGGCGCTGGTTAGTCGGCCGGGGCAGCGTCGTCGTTGGCGGCGTGCCGTACAAACAGCACGTCGCACTGATGCGTGGCGCAGTCGCGGTAAAAGCGTTTCAGTTGCAGAAACTGGCGCGCGACGCTGCCGGTGTCGGCCGGCGATTGCGCGTTCGACGCTGCCGGCGCGGCATTGCGACGGCTGATGGCTTTGGCCAGCGCGCCCGGCGCGACGGCGTCGATGCGATCGGCGAGCGCGGGCAGACGATAGGCCGGGATGTACTGCGCGGCCGCGGTGTCGGGGATGTTCAGCGGCTGAACGCCGACGGCTTCGTGCAGATCGAGTCGTTGGCATAGCGCGGTCAGACTGTCGCCGGGGTCGGCGAGATCGAGCTGTGCGCGTGCCGTGATGGTGTGCGTGCCGCTGACAAACTGAGCCAGATCGTCGCGGGTGCGGATGCGGCTACCGAAGACGTTGGGCGGCAGGGCATGGAAGACGCCACGAAGGGTCACGGTGAGTATCTCCCGGTGAAAAGCCATAGTTTAGTGGCTGCAACGGGTTTGTACGCGTGCCGAATTGCACCGGTGCGCTCACTTGGTCGCTGCGCCGGTGTGCTCAGGTGCTGCGACGGCGCTTGCCGGGCCGTGTTTTGCCGGGGTGCGGGGCGGGTTTATGGGGCAGGCCCAGCGCCACGCGGGAGAGCCGGTCGGCCGCCTGATTGCGGTGCCGCGGCACCCAGCGGAATTCGAGCTGCTCGAAGCGGCTTGCCCAGTGTTGCACTTGCGCGATCAGCGCCAGCAGTCGCGGCACGGCGGTGTGCTCGGTGCCGGCCCCATGGCGCACGGCGAAGTCGCTGTCGCCGGTGAGGATGAGATGCCGCGCGCCAGCGGCGTGGGCGCGGGCGAGCGCGAGGCAGACGGCCTGGAGTTCCGCTTCGTTGCTGCAGCCGATGCCCTCGCCGCGCGTCGAGAATTCCGTCACCGCGCCATCGGGCGACTGCAGCAGCACGCCGAGACCCAGCCTGCCGGGGTTGGGCGAGGCCGCGCCGTCGAACCAGGCGTGCCAGTGCGGCGCGGTGTCGGTGGTGTCAGAGGCGGTGGATGCAGGCAATGCGAAAACTCGCGCGGTGCGGGAGTGCTCATCTTGCCATCGATTCGGCTGCGGGGCTATGCGCGCCGCAGGTGTCATGAGGCGCGAATTGGCGGTAGCCATTGCGAAATCGCGCTGATCGAAACAATTAATTAGAAAATTACCATTAAGTGATATAGAGTCAATCTCATGATAAATCGGCGCCCGCAGAGGTGCCGGACAACACTGGAGGGGACTCATGGAAAAGGAGCTGGAGGCGCTGCTGCGCCAGGCGAGCACGGGCAGGCTTGATCGGCGGCGGTTTCTGACGCTGGGCGCCATCGGGGCGGGCAGTTTACTCATGGCGCCGTCGGCAGCGCAGGCGGCGCGGCGGGTGCGCACCTCGGCGCGCATCGTGATTGCCGGGGCGGGCGCGGCCGGTCTGGGGGTGGCGTCGCGTCTGGCCGAACAACTGGACGGCGCGACGATTACGCTCATCGACGCGCGCAAGGCGCACTTCTACCAACCCGGTTTTACGCTGGTGGCGGCGGGCGTCAAGCCGCGCGACTATGTTGAATCGCAGACGGCCGACTATGTGCCTGCCGGTGTCGAGCTGGTGCAGGAGAAAGTCGCCGAGATCGACCCCGAGGGCAACAAGGTCGTGACCGACAGCGGCAAGACCTTTGCCTATGACTACCTCGTGGTCACCACCGGCATGAAGCTCGACTACGACGCGATCGAGGGCATGGATGTCGGCCGTATCGGGCAAAACGGCATGGGCAGCATCTATCACAGCCCGGAAGGCGCGGCCGCCACCTGGCAGGCGATGTCGGCGTTTGCTGACACGGGCGGGGTGGGCATATTCACCCGTCCGGCGACCGAAATGAAATGCGCCGGCGCGCCGCTCAAATACACCTTCCTGACCGACGACCACCTGCGCCGACGCGGTAACCGTGGCAAGGCGGAGATCATCTACAACGCCAACAACAAAGCGTTGTTCAGCGTGCCGATCGTGAATGAGAAGGTGCGCATGCTGTTCGCGGACCGCAAGGTGAAGATCAATTACGAGCGGGTGCTGCAGTCGATCGACCTCGAGCGTCGGGTGGCCACCTTCAAAACGCCTGAAGGCACCGAGGATTTTGGCTACGACTTCATCAACGTGATACCGCCCATGCGTGCGCCGGACGTGGTCCGTTACAGTCCGCTGGCGTGGCAGAGCGGCCCGTTTGCGGGCGATGGCTGGATGGAGGTGGGCAAGGGCAATCTGCGCCACCTGCGCTTCCCGAACGTGTTTGGCGTTGGCGATATCGCCGGTGTGCCCAAGGGCAAGACGGCGGCCAGT
>JBFIJC010000076.1:0-13754 GCA_041600915.1 Nitrogeniibacter sp. | reverse complement strand
GCACCGCGCAGATTGCTCACCAGCTGCGGCAGCAGCGTGGCGGGCAGATTGTCGACCACGTAGTAGCCGGCATCTTCGAGCACATTGATGGCAACGCTCTTGCCCGATCCGGACAAGCCGCTGATGAGGACGATCTGCATGTTCAGGCCCGTAACAGAATGCGTCGAGTGTATAGCGAACAGCACTGCGATGACACCCGCCGACCGGGCGGAGTACCGCCACAAGCGGGGCGACTAGGGAAAACCTATATTCCTAGACTGCCACCTACGTGCGTGGCGTCACAGCCAGCTCCATCAGCATGGCCACCATCTTCCGCTCGGCGCTGGTGTTTCTTGCGCTGCAAGTGCTGGGGCTGACGCTGTGTATTTTGCTGCCGGGGATTGTGACGTTTTTGCCGGGGCTGGTTTATGGGTGAGGTAATTTGACCGGTACATCACCACCGCCGATTGACGCGCAATCCGCCCCAAACCGCCTGCACGGGCAGCCCCGATGCAGGCCGAAGGACGGAATCCGAGATGGGTGGTTGATCAACCCTCGTCGCATGTTGCGCGAGCGGCGACTGCTCCCGGATTTCGCTGCGCTGCATCCGGGCTGCGCTACTACGCCATACAAGTATCGTTCGAGTTGCTTGGCTTCGAAGACGAAGAAGAGGACGATGACAATCGATGTCATGTGCGTAGTCGAGAGAGCTCTGTCCGTCGGACAAGCGCAGTGCGAAGAGGGAAACAATGTCAGATACAACGGCTTTATTTTGGACGCTAGGTGGGCTCGTTTTCTTCACCGCGGTTCTCCCAATCAGTTTGATTTGCATAAAGCGGCCCGAGTCGAGACACCCTATTGAGATCTTCCGCGACCGTCTCGGTGAAGTTGATGGATTTGAGTGGAACAGGAAATTCAACCATCCCGGGCATGATGGATTCTTCGATGAGAGGTCGAAAACGGGCTTCGCCCTGAGCGCGAATCGTGACCGGATAGCTTTCTTTAGAACCGTTCGCGTTGGCTTCATGAAGGACGACGTTGTGATTCAGATTTTGGAAGCTGAACTAATCACCGAAATCGTGGAGACGATTCACATGGCAACGCAGACGCGCACTGACTCATCTGGGGCGTTTATCGGCGCCGCCATCGGTGGCGCACTGATTGGTATCGGCAGCGCGACTGCAGGCACAATCGTCGCATCACAAGCGGCTTCGAGCGTCCACAGCTCCACTTATGAGACTCTCAAATCACTACGCTTGGCTATTGTGTTTGAGGAAACACCACAACACCAGTATGTCTTCCAGTTTTACGATTCCACCTGGATGCTGTCATCTGGGAGCAGGAAACACGCGGTAGATCTATTCCTCCATTGGTTTGTCGAACTCAAGTCAGTTTCACAGCAAATATAGCCCGGATGCAGGCCGAAGGCCGGAATCCGGGATGGGTGGTTAATTAACCCGATCCGCATGTTGCGCGTGCGGCGACTGGTCCCGGATTTCGCTGCGCTGCATCCGGGCTACGGCCTGCCCGCGATCTCGGTGGGCGTCAGGCGGCGACCAGCCACTCGCCCTCACGCCGCGCGACGCCGGCTTTGACGAGGCTGGCGACGAGCCAATCGGCGAGGCGTTCGGGGGTTTCGTTGAGGAAGCGTTCGTTGGCGATGCGGAACAGCGGG
The DNA here is from genome assembly GCA_041600915.1 of Nitrogeniibacter sp. GTDB lineage: Bacteria > Pseudomonadota > Gammaproteobacteria > Burkholderiales > Rhodocyclaceae > Nitrogeniibacter. Next base: position 12,100 of record JBFIJC010000076.1, on the reverse strand, counting down.
GTGCGGTCGAGCCAGCCGGGGAGGTCGGCGAGGGCGATGCGGCGCATGTCGAGCAGGGAGAAGGTGACGCAGCCGCGGATGGCGTTGCGGGCCATGCGGCTGCCGTCTTCTTCGAAGGCGCGCAGGCGGGCGTAGGCGGCGGCGAGGGCTTCGTCGACTTCGACAAAGGGCGCGCCGTGGCCGGGAATGACATGGCGCACCGGCAGGCGGGCGATTACGTCGAGCGTGCGGCGGGCTTCGCCGATGCCGTCGCCGGTGCCGAGCACGTCGGCGAACAGGATGCCGAAGCCGTCGCGCCACAGCGCGTCGCCGGAGATGAGCACGCCGTGGTCACGGTTGAAGAACATCAGCGCGTCCATGTCGTGGCCGGGCGCGGCGAGCGCTTCCCAGTGCAGGCCGCCCATCTCGCGGGTGTCGCCGGGGTGGGCCTTGGTGTCGGCGGTGAAGCGGTCGCCGGTCTGCCCGGCCACGCTGAGCAGCAAAGCGTTTTCGTCCCATTGCTGGACGGCGTCGTGCATGCCGGCGGGCACGGTGATGCGGCAACCGAAAGCGCGCTGCACCGCCGCGTTGCCGCCGATGTGGTCGGAATGCGAGTGGGTGTTGACGATGTCGGTCAGGCGGCGGCCGTCGAGCGCGCTGCGCACCAGGGCGACAGTCTGATCGGCATGGCTGACATAGCCGGTGTCGACCAGGATGGCGCGATCGCCCTCAAACAGCAGGATGTTGTTGGACGAGAGCCAGCCGCGCTCGAGCACATGGAGAGACGCGGGCAGTTTGCTCATGTCGCGTCCGGCGGCGTGTCGTCGGGCGTGATCGGGACGTGGTCCGCCGCCGGAGGCTGGGCGTCGGCGTCGGTCGGGTCGTCGGTGTGGTCGTTGCCGAAGATTTCGTCGGCCGAGCGGCCACAGCCGGTGCAGGTTTCGGAATCGGGGTCGATCTCGCAGATGCCGATGCATTCGGACATGGGCGCTCCTTCGGTGCGAGCCGCGCAGGCTCAGAATTTTTCGGGCCGCAGCACCTCGACCTCGCTGACCCACATGATCATCGCGTAGTTATCGTAGTACTGCGCCTGCAGATGGGCGGAGATGGCGGCGGCGGTGTCGTCGTTGCACACCACCTCGATGCGGATATTGCTGCTGGCGTCCCAGCCGGCGTTGCGCACACCGCGATGGCCTTTGCCGCGCGCCTCGGTGATGGTGTAACCGTGGGCGCCAAGGCGATCAAGATCGCGCACCAGCGAGGTCTCGATCGCGCCTTCGGTGACGATGGTCAGCAGCTTGCGGATGTGGTCGTTGGCCAGGCTCATGACTCAGACTCCAAAGAAGGCGTGGGTGCGTTCGGCCATCGCATGATAAAGCGGCACGCCGACCAGCACATTGAACGGAAAGGTGATGCCCAGCGCGGCCGTGAGCGACAACGTAGGATTGGCCTCGGGCACCGACACCCGCATGGCCGCCGGCACCGCGATGTAAGACGCACTGGCCGCCAGCGTGGCGAGCACCGCCGTGCCGCCGACCGACAGCCCGAGCGCCCAGCCGAGCACCGCGCCGATCACGGCCGAGAACACCGGCATCAGCACGCCAAAGCCGAGCAAAAACAGGCCGTACTGGCGCAGCGAGCCGATCTGCGCGGCGGTGATCAGGCCCATTTCGAGCAGGAAGATGGCGAGGATGCCCTTGAACAAATCGAAGAACAGCGGCTTGATGGAGACCACACCTTCCGGCCCGGCAATCCAGCCAATCAACAGGCCGCCGAGCAGCAGCACGATGCCTTTGCCGAGGAAGACCTCGTGCATCACCGCGCCCCACCGCGTCTCGTTCGAGATGCCCCGCGCCAGCACGATGCCGACCAGAATGGCCGGCACTTCGAGCACCACCAGCAGGAGCGGCATGTGCGCTTCGAAGAAGATCTCGCGCGTGCCGAAGTAGGCCACCGCCACGGCGTAGGTACCGACGCTGACCGAACCGTAGTGCGCGGCAATCGACGCGGCGTCGGCGCGCTTGAAGCGGCCGAGATAGCGCAACACCGGGAAGGCCACCAGCGGTAGCAAAAAGCCCATCACCAGCACCGCCAGAATCTGCGGCAACAGATCGCCGAAAGGCTGTTTGGCCAGCTCGATGCCGCCCTTCAGGCCAATGGCCAGCAGCAGCAGGATGCTCACAAAGTCGTAGATGGCGGCGGGCAGACGTAACTCCGCGCGCGCCAGCCCGGCAAACAGCCCGAGCAGGAAGAACAGGATGATCGGATCGATCGGATTCATGGTCGCTCTCAGGCAAGTTGGGGCGAGACGCCCCCGGATCGCAGCGCCCTCCCGCGATACGACCCGGCGAACAGACCGCGATCGTTGAAAAAGGTTCTATCGATGGCCGCCAGCGCGTGCGCCAGCGTCGCCAAACACATCGAGCGCCGCCTCGCGTTCGGCGACCCGCGCCAGAATCGCGCGCTTCTCGTCGTCGCCGATGCGGCTCCAGGCGGTGATCTCCTCGATCGTGCGGGTGCAGCCCTCGCACAGGCCGGTGCGGGGGTCCATTTTACAGACGTCGATGCAGGGTGACGCCACGCTCATACGCAGGCGCCCCGCTTGGCCAGCACGGCACGTGCCACTTTGGAGGACGGCTCGCGATTGAGTTGCGCGCTGATCCAGGCGGCCGTGTCGACCAGCGTGTTCAGATCGATGCCAGTCTCGATGCCGAGGCCGTTGAGCATGTAGACCACGTCTTCGGTCGCCACATTGCCCGAGGCGCCCGCGGCGTAGGGGCAGCCGCCCAGTCCACCGACCGAGGCGTCGAACACCGCCACGCCCATCTCCAGCGAGGCGTAGATGTTGGCCAGCGCCTGACCATAGGTGTCGTGATAGTGGCCGGCGAGCTTGTCGATGGCCACGCGCGCGGCCACGGTCTCGAGCATGCGCTGGGTCTTGCCCGGCGTGCCGGTGCCGATGGTGTCGCCGAGGCTGATTTCGTAGCAGCCCATCTCAAACAGCGTGGCGGCCACATCGGCCACCGCGGCCGGGGCGATTTCGCCCTCATAGGGGCAGCCCAGGGTGCACGAGACATAGCCGCGCACCTTGATGCCAGCCGCCCTGGCCGCCGCCATCACCGGCTCGAAGCGCTGCAGCGATTCGGCGATGGAGCAGTTGATGTTTTTCTGGCTGAAGGATTCGGACGCGGCGCCAAATACCGCCACTTCCTCCACCCCGGCCGCCAGCGCGGCTTCGAAGCCCTTGAGGTTGGGCGTCAGCACCGGATAGCCCACGCCCGGCAGGCGCTTGATGGCCGCCATCACCGCGCTGTTGTCACCCATCTGCGGCACCCACTTGGGCGACACAAAGGAGGCGGCCTCGATGGTCTTGAGGCCGGCCGCGCCGAGGCGCGCGATGAGCTCGACCTTAACCTCGGTCGAGATGATCTGCTTTTCGTTCTGCAACCCGTCGCGCGGGCCGACATCAACGATGCGAACCTGTGCGGGCAGCGTCATGCCTTCACCTCGAACTCGACCAGTTCGTCACCATCACCCACCTGATCGCCCACCATGAAACGGAAGGCCTTGACCGTACCGGCAGCGGGTGCATTGATGGTGTGCTCCATTTTCATGGCTTCGAGAATCAACAGCGGTGCGCCCTTCTCGACCGCAGCGCCTTCTTTGGCGATGAGTGAAATGACCTTGCCCGGCATCGGCGCGAGCAGACCGCCCTCGGCGCCGCCGCCTTCGCCCGAGTAGTGCAGCGGGTCGACATTGGACAACTGCCAGGCGCGACCATGGAAGAACACATGGCGCTTCTCGTTGGCGGCGACCACGGTGGCATCCATGCGCATGCCGTCGAGTTCGACGCGCAGCAGGCCGCGATCATTGAGCTCGCCACGGGCCTCGACCGATTTGCCGTTGACCGTCAGCGTGTAGCCGTCGGCGCGATAGGCCACGTTCACCGTCTGCTGTTCTTCACCGAGGCGGAAGATGAGGTCGCGCTTGGCCGAGGCGTTGAGGCGCCAGCCGTCGCGGGCATGCCAGGGCGAGAGCGGGTCTTCGTCGCGACGGGCTTTGGCCGCGCCGCGATTGGCTTCGCGCAGCAACTCGGCCAGCGCCGCCACCTGCCACACTTCGATCGGCGTGGCCTTGGCTTCGGGGAAGAGATAGGCTTTTTCGCGCTCGATCAGACCGGTGTCGAGGTCGGCGCCCGAGAAGGCCGGGCAGGCCGTGAGGCGCGACAGGAAGCTGATGTTGTTCGACACGCCGGCCACACGGTACTCGGCCAGCGCCTGCAGCATGCGCGCCAGGGCGCGGTCGCGGTTCTGGTCCCAGACGATGAGCTTGGCAATCATCGGGTCGTAATGCGGGCTGATTTCGTCGCCCTCTTCGACGCCGGTATCCACACGCACATGCAGGTTTTCAGCCGGCGGCGAGAGGTGGAGCAGCTTGCCGGTGGAGGGCAAAAAGCCCTTGTCCGGGTCTTCGGCGTAGATCCGCGCTTCGAGGGCGTGGCCGCGAATCTGCAGCTGCTCCTGCGCCAGCGGCAGGGGCTCGCCCGAGGCGACGCGCAATTGCCATTCGACCAGATCGAGGCCGGTAATCATCTCGGTCACCGGGTGCTCCACCTGCAGGCGGGTGTTCATCTCCATGAAGTAGAAGGTGCCGTCCTGGTTGGCGATGAACTCGACCGTGCCGGCGCCGACATAGCCGACCGCCTTGGCCGCGTCGACCGCCGCCTGGCCCATGGCCGCGCGACGCTCGGGCGTCATGCCCGGCGCGGGGGCTTCTTCGAGCACTTTCTGGTGACGGCGCTGCACTGAGCAATCGCGCTCGAACAGATACACGCAGTTGCCGTGGGTGTCGCCAAAGACCTGGATTTCGATGTGACGCGGGCGGGTCAGGTACTTCTCGATCAGCACATGCTGATCGCCAAAGCTGGAGATCGCCTCGCGCTTGCAGGAGCCGAGCAGGTCGAGGAAGTCTTCGCTCTTCTCAACCAGGCGCATGCCCTTGCCGCCACCGCCGGCGGCGGCCTTGATCAGCACCGGGTAACCGATGCCATCGGCCTCGCGCTTGAGCAGCTCGGGGTCCTGGTCGTCGCCGTGGTAGCCCGGGGTCAGCGGCACGCCGGCCGCGCCCATGATTTTCTTGGCCTCGGACTTGGAGCCCATGGCATGAATCGCCGCTACCGGCGGGCCGATGAAGACGATGCCGGCCTCATCGCAGGCGTGGCAGAAGTCTTCGTTTTCCGACAAAAAGCCGTAGCCCGGGTGGATGGCCTGCGCGCCGGTCTGCTTGGCCGCGCCGATGATCTTGTCGATCACCAGATAGCTTTCCTTGACGGCGGCCGGCCCGATCAGCACCGCCTCGTCGGCCATGCGTACATGGCGGGCGTTGGCGTCGGCTTCGGAATACACGGCCACGGTCTTGATGCCCATACGGCGGGCGGTCTTGATGACACGGCAGGCGATTTCGCCCCGGTTGGCGATCAGAATCTTGTCAAACATGTTTATCTCCGAATTCTCTTGTTCTTGGCGTCGGCGTAGCCCGGATGCAGCACAGCGGAATCCGGGGTCGGTCGAGGATCAACCGATGCTCCCGGATTCCGGCCTTCGGCCTGCATCCGGGCTACTTTCTTTGTATTCATGGTCGTCAGGCCTGCGGCACCCAGGCGGCCGGGCGCTTGTCGAGGAAGGCGCTCAGGCCTTCCTTGGCCTCCGGCGTGCTGCGTAGCTGGGCAATGCGTTGCGAGGTGTCTTCGACCACCGCGTCGGTCACCGGCTTGTGGGCCACGGCGCGGATCAGATCCTTGGCGGCCGCCTGCGACTTGGGGCCGCCCTGCATCAAGGCAGCAACAATCTCGGCGACCTTGTCGTCCAGCGCCTCGGGCGCGACCACTTCGTGCGCGAGGCCCAGCTCACCCGCCCGCTGCGCACTGATGCGCTCGGCGGTCTGGAAATAGCGGTAACTCTGGCGCTCGCCGATGGCGCGGATCACGTAGGGGCTGATGGCCGAGGGGATGATGCCGAACTTGACCTCGGAGGTGGCGAAGATGGCCTTCTCGCTGGCCACACAAATATCGCAGGCCGAAGCCAGGCCCATGCCGCCGCCCAGCGCCGCACCCTGCACGCGGGCAATGGTCGGCGTGACCATTTCGGACAACACCCGCAGCATGCCGGCGAGCTTGCGCGCGTCGGCCACGTTGGCCTCGATACTCGCCTCACCGGCCGCTTTCATCCAGTTCAGGTCGGCGCCGGCGGAGAAGCTCTTGCCCCGCCCGGCCAGCACCACCACGCGCACCGTCGCATCGGCGTCGAGTTGCTGGCAGGCGGCGGTAAGGTCGGCAATGAGCTGCGCATTGAAGGCGTTGTGCACGTCGGGGCGGTTCATCCACAGCGTGGCGATGCCGCCGTCGCGTTCGATTTCGAGAGTCTCGTACATAGCCATCTCCTTACATCCGGAACAGACCGAACTTGGTCGGCTGGATCGGCGCGTTGAGCGAGGCGGACAGCGACAGGCCGAGCATGCGGCGCGTCTGGGCGGGGTCGACCACGCCGTCGTCCCACAGGCGGGCGGTGGCGTAATAGGGGTGGCCTTGCAGCTCGTATTGATCGCGGATCGGGGCCTTGAAGGCTTCTTCGTCGGCCGCGCTCCACTGGCCGCCCTTGGCTTCGATGCCGTCGCGACGCACGGTCGACAACACGCCGGCCGCCTGCTCGCCGCCCATCACCGAGATGCGGCTGTTGGGCCACATCCACAGGAAGCGCGGGCTGTAGGCGCGGCCGCACATGCCGTAGTTACCGGCGCCGAAGCTGCCGCCGATGAGCACGGTAATCTTGGGCACCTGGGCGGTGGCCACGGCGGTCACCATCTTGGCGCCGTCCTTGGCGATGCCGCCGTTTTCGTATTTGCGACCGACCATGAAGCCGGTGATGTTCTGCAAGAAGAGCAGCGGAATACCGCGCTGTGCGCACAGCTCGATGAAGTGGGCGCCCTTCTGCGCCGACTCGCCGAACAGGATGCCGTTGTTGGCGACGATGCCCACCGGATAGCCATAGAGCTGGGCGAAGCCGCAGACCAGCGTGCTGCCGTAGCGCGCCTTGAACTCGTCAAAGCGCGAGCCGTCGACCACGCGGGCGATGATCTCGCGCACATCGTAGGGCTTGCGGGTGTCGGCGGGGACGATGCCGTAGATTTCGGACGGATCGTAGATCGGCTCTTCGCCGCCGCCCAGCGCCAGGCCGACCGGCTTGACGCGATTGAGGTTGCCGACGATGCGTCGCGCGATGTTGAGCGCATGGCTGTCGTTCTCGGCCAGGTGGTCGGCCACGCCGGAGATGCGGGTGTGCACGTCGCCGCCGCCCAGATCCTCGGCCGTCACCACTTCACCGGTGGCGGCCTTCACCAGCGGGGGGCCGCCGAGGAAGATGGTGCCCTGATTCTTGACGATGATGGTCTCGTCACTCATGGCAGGCACGTAAGCGCCGCCGGCGGTGCAAGAACCCATCACCACGGCGATCTGCGGGATGCCCTTGGCCGACATATTGGCCTGGTTGAAGAAGATGCGGCCGAAGTGGTCGCGGTCGGGGAAGACTTCGTCCTGCTTGGGCAGGAAGGCGCCGCCGGAGTCGACCAGATAGACGCAGGGCAGGTTGTTCTGCTCGGCGATCTCCTGCGCGCGCAGGTGCTTCTTGACCGTCATCGGGTAATAGGTGCCGCCCTTCACGGTGGCGTCGTTGGCAACGATCATGCACTCGGTGCCGCGCACTCGGCCGATGCCGGTGATCACACCGGCCGAGGGGGCGTCGTTGTCGTACATGCCGAAGGCCGCCATCTGGCCGACCTCGAGGAAGGGCGTGCCCGGATCGAGCAGGTGGTTAACCCGGTCGCGCGGCAGCAACTTGCCGCGGGACAAATGCTTCTCGCGGGCGCTTTCGCCGCCGCCAAGTGCGACCTGGGCCGCCTGGGCGCGCAGGTCGCCCACCACCTTCTCCATGGCCTCGGCGTTGGCGCGAAACTCGTCCGAACGCGTATTGATCTTGCTCTTGATTGTGCTCATGTCTCCGCTTTCCTTATTTGTCAGCCGCTTAGAGCTGCTTTTCGTTCTTGATTCGTCGTGTGGTTGCCGGCGCCTGGTACTCGGCCATCTGGCGCAGTAGTCCGTCGATAGTGTCGTCGCGCAGCAGCAGCGCTGCGTTTTCCGGTTTCATGAAGCCTTCGTCCACGCCGTTGTCGACCATCTGCACCAGCGGCGTGTAGTAGTTCGCCACATTCAGCAAACCAATCGGCTTGCGGTGAAAGCCCAGCTGCGACCAGGTGAGCACCTCAAACAATTCTTCGAAAGTGCCCAGCCCGCCGGGCAGTGCAATGAAACCGTCGGACAGCTCGGCCATGCGCGCCTTGCGGGTGTGCATGGAGTCGACCACTTCGAGCCGGGTCAGCGCCTGATGGCCGACTTCCCACTCCAGCATCGCCTCGGGAATCACGCCAATCGCCGAACCGCCGGCCGACATGCAGGCGTCGGCCACCTCGCCCATCAGACCGATATTGCCGCCGCCATACACCAGCTCGATGCCGCGCTCGGCCAGCGTCCGGCCCAGCGCCTGCGCCGCCGCCGCGTACTCGGGGCGTTTGCCATGACGCGCGCCGCAAAAAACGCACAATCGCTTGAGAGTCATCGTTGCTTCCGTTCAGAAGCCGTCAGCATCGAGCCAGCGCTCGATCTGCGGCAGTCGGTCGATACCCCAGAAGGCTTCGCCATCGATGAGGACAAAGGGCGAGCCAAACACGCCCCTGGCGATCGCATCCGTGCAGGCGGTCTTGAGCCGCGTCTTGACCGGGTCGCTCTGCAGCGCCTCGGCCAATGCCGGGCCATCGACGCCCAGCGAAGCGGCGATTTCCACCACCACCTCGGGCGTGCTGATGTTGCGACCACTCTGGAAGTAGGCGCGGTAGGCCGCGTGGGCAAAGCGCCGCGCCAGCGCGCAGTCCTGATCGTGCAGCCAGTAGTAGGCGCGTGCGGCCGCCTGCGTGGGGATGGGGAAAGGCGCGGGCGGGGTGTAGTCCACCCCGTGGAAGCGCGCCGAGCGGGCGATATCGCGCACGGCGTAATCGCCCTTGAGCGGCAGCTCGGTCAGCGGCTTGCCTTCGGACACGGTGTACACCACGCCCAGCAAAATCGGATGCCAGCGCACCTTGCGGCCAAAGCCGGCGGCGATGCCGTCGATCTTCTCGCTCATGAAATAGCCGTAGGGCGAGGAGAAGTCGAAGTAGAAATCGATCGGTTCTGCCATGTCGCGTCTCCGTTTTTTACAGATGCTTCATGCTGGCCACTTTCAGCCCGGAGGCGATAAACGCCACGCCCGCGCCGATGTTCAGCCACTTGATGACACTCGGCCGCGCTTGCAGAAAATCGCGCAGCCGTGCGGCGCCGACGCCCATCAGCGACATCAGCACCACGGTGATCAGCGCGTAAGTCGCGCCGAGCAAGAAAATCTGCAGGCCCAGGTCACCCAAGGCCGGTCGGGCGTACTGCGGCAAAAAGGCCAGCATGAACACCGCCACCTTGGGGTTGAGCAAATTGACCATCATGCTGCTCACAAACACCCGCTTGAGGGGCAACGGCGCCGCGCCCTTGAGCGGAATCAGCCCACGGCTGCGGATGGCCTGAATGCCCACCCACACCAGATACACCGCACCCACCGCCCGCAACACCAGAAACAGCGTTTCGGAGGCCGCCACCACGGCCGACAGGCCGGCGGCGACCAGCACCGAGGTAATCAGAATGCCGAGCGCGCAACCCGAGGCGGCCGCCACCCCCGCCATCCGCCCCTGCCCGAGGGCACGCCCGAGCAACATGATGCTGTCAGGGCCCGGCGCGATGGTGAACACGGCGGCGACCGGGATGAACAGGAGGAAGAGTTGGAGATCGAGCATGGTGACGGCGCCCGCCTCAGGCCGCTTTCGGCCAGAGGATCATCTGCGTGCAACGAAACAGCGCCAGCTTGCGGCCGGTGCTGCCGATGACTTCGGCGTCCCACACCTGGGTGTTGCGTCCGGTGTGCGCTGCGGTGGCCACGCAGCTAATCTCACCCTCGGTTTGCGTGCCGAGAAAATTGCTCTTCAGCTCGACGGTGGTGAAGCTGTCGGCGCCGACCGGCAGGTGCGCAATGGTGGCGAAGCCGGCGGCGGTATCGGCCAGCGCAATCACCGAGGCGGCATGCAAAAAACCGTTGGGCGCCAGCATCTCAGGGCGAATGGTGATCTTCGCGTCCAGGCGGCCGGCGTCGAGCGCGGTCACGGTCAGGCCGAACCAACCCGGCAGCGTGCCGGGGGTGCGGGCGTTGAGCATCTCGACGGATGCTTCTGGGTGCAGTCTGTGGCTGCTCATGATTGGGGTCTCTGTTGGGCTGGGGTGAGCGATCAGTCGGCCAGTGCGCGGCCAATGACCAGACGCTGGATGTCGCTCGCGCCTTCGTAGATCTGGCACACGCGCACGTCGCGGTAGATGCGCTCAACCGGAAAGTCGGTCACGTAGCCGTAGCCACCGTGGATCTGGATCGCGTCCGAACACACTTTCTCGGCCATCTCGGAGGCGAACAGCTTGGCCATCGAGGCTTCTTTCAGGCACGGCCGGCCGGCGTCCTTGAGGCTGGCGGCATGCCACACCAGTTGGCGTGCGGCTTCGAGTTGCGTGGCCATATCGGCGAGACGGAAGTTGACCGCCTGATGCTCGAAAATCGGCTTGCCGAAGGTCTCGCGCTCGTGGGCGTATTTCACGGCGGCTTCGATCGCGGCGCGCGCCATACCGAGGCACTGCGAGGCAATGCCGATGCGACCGGCTTCGAGGTTGGACAGCGCAATCTTGTAGCCCTGCCCTTCTTCACCGAGCAGCGCGTCGGCCGGCACACGGCAGTTCTCGAACAGGATCTGCGCGGTGTCGGAGGCCTTCTGGCCCATCTTCTCTTCGATGCGCCCGACGACATAACCCGGCGCGGTGGTCGGCACCAGAAAGCAGGAGATGCCTTTCTTGCCGGCAGCCTTGTCGGTCACGGCAAAGACGATGGCCACGTCGGCCTCGCGGCCGGTGGTGATGAACTGCTTGACGCCGTTGATCACCCAGCCGTCGCCCTCAGCGTCGTTCACTCGCACCGCAGTCGTCTTGATTGCACCGGCGTCGGAGCCGACATGCGGCTCGGTCAGGCAGAAGCAGCCGAGCATCTCGCCCTTGGCCAGCGGCTTGAGCCACTGTTCTTTTTGCGCGTCGTTGCCATAGCGATTGGGAATGCCGCAGGCCAGCGAGTTCTGCACGCTGACGATGGTCGAGGTGGCACCGTCACCGGCGGCGATTTCTTCAATGGCGAGCACCAGGCTCATGTAATCCATGCCGGCACCGCCCCACTGCTCGGGCACGACCATGCCCAGCGCACCGAGTTCGGCCAGCTCCTTGAGCGCTTCGCGCGGGAAGGTGTGATCGCGATCCCAGGCTTCAGCGAAGGGGGCCAGTCGCTCGCGCGAGAAGTCCCGCATGGCGTCGCGAATCATTTCCTGTTCTTGGGTCAGGATCATGGTGCTGCTCTCCTCTTACTCTTTTTTATGGCGGGCGATTAATCGCCCGTCCGTGTCTCAGTCGCGTAGCCCGGATGCAGCGAAGCGCAATCCGGGGTCATCGGTGGATCAACCGCAAATCCCGGATTCCGGCCTTCGGCCTGCATCCGGGCTACTCTCAGTCCATCTCGAAGGCCATGGCAGTGGCTTCGCCGCCGCCGATACACAGGCTGGCCACGCCCCGCTTGAGCCCGCGAGCACGCAGCGCGCCCAGCAAGGTGACAATGATGCGGGCGCCGGACGCGCCGATCGGGTGACCGAGCGCGCAGGCGCCGCCGTTCACGTTGACCTTGGCGTGATCCAGATCGAGCTCCTTCATGGCAGCCATGGTGACCACGGCGAAGGCTTCGTTGATTTCCCACAGATCCACATCAGCCACGCTCCAGCCGGCCTTGCCGAGCACTTTTTGCATGGCGCCGACCGGGGCGGTGGTGAACCAGCGCGGCTCTTGTGCATGGGTGGCATGACCCACGATGGTGGCGATCGGCTTGAGGCCGAGCGACTCGGCGGTGGAGCGGCGCATCAG
>JBFIJC010000075.1:0-13963 GCA_041600915.1 Nitrogeniibacter sp. | reverse complement strand
GCCAACGCCTTGCGTAGCGCACCGGCACAACGCCAAGTGATCAAGCGTTCTCGCTGGTTGGTGCTGCGTAACCGCAACAACCTGGCCAGCGAGCAGGCGGTCAAACTCGATGAACTGCTCGCGGCCAATACACCGCTGGCGTCCGTCTATTTACTCAAAACCGCAATCAAGGAAATCTGGTTTGCCCCGACCGTGCGCGAAGGCGCGCGCAGATGGAAAGACTGGTACCGCATGGCCATCGACAGCGGCATCGACGCGGCGATCGCCTTTGCAAAGCGACTGCGAAAATACCTCCGCGGTATCCTCGCCTCGGCCATCTTCCCCCTGAACACTAGCGTCCTCGAGGGCGTTAATAATCGCATCAAAGCCATCAAGCGAATGGCATATGGATTTCGTGACTCTGCCTACTTCTTTCTGAAAATCAAGGCTGCCTTCCCCGGAAAGGCGCGATGAACCTGAAAAAAGCGACCCGAGGGTCGCTTTGTGTTGGTGCTGTGTCGACTTAACGATAGCCGGCGCGGTCGTAGGCTTTTTGCGCTTCTGCAACCGAGTTGGCGAGCTTGCCGACAGGCAGCGCGTCGGCCTTGAAGGCGCCGAGCTGCTCAAGAGCGGCGTTGCTCACCTTGACGGAGGCAACTACCGGCCACTCGTTGTTGCCATCGGCAAAGTAGCGCTGTGCTTCGTCTGAAGCCAGGTACTCAAGGAAGGCCACGGCGGCGGCCTTGTTCGGTGCGTGCTTGAGCATGCCGCCACCCGAGACGTTGATGTGCGTGCCGACGTTGCTCTGGTTCGGCCAGACGATGCCAACCGCTTCCATGACCTTCTGGTCTTCCGGCTTGGTGGAGTTGATCAGGCGTGCGACGTAGTAGCTGTTGGCGATCGCGACGCCGCACTCACCAGCGGCAACTGCGCGGATCTGATCGGTGTCGCCGCCTTTGGGTTCGCGTGCGAAGTTGGCGACGATGCCCTTGGCCCATGCTTCGGTCTTTTCAAGGCCGTGGTGCTCGATCATGGATGCGCCCAGCGACAGGTTGTACGGGTGGCTGCCGGAGCGGGTGCACACCTTGGCTTTCAGTGCCGGCTTGGCCAGGTCTTCGTAGTTCTGAACTTGCTCGGCTTTGATGCCGGCTTTGTTGTAGACAATGACGCGGGCACGCGTTGAGAAGGCAAACCAGGTGTTGGTGCGCAGGTTCGCGGGGATGCGGGTCTCGAGTGCATCGGACTTGACCGGGGCGAACACGCCCAGCTCGTCAGCCTTGGCGAGGCGGGAGGCATCGACGGTGATCAGCACGTCGGCGGGGCTGTTCTCGCCTTCGCTGCGGATACGCTCCAGCAGGGCGTCTTCTTTACCTTCGATGCGGTTGACCTTGATGCCGGTCGCCTTGGTGAAGTTGGCGTACAGGGCTTCGTCGGTCTGATAGTGGCGTGCGGTGTAGAGGTTGAGGACCTTGTCATCGGCATGTGCGGAGGTGACGGAAAACAGCGCGCACAGGGCGGCGGCGGCAACAGTTCGATTCATGATTAGTCGGGCCTTTGGTTCAGGAAAATTTGTGTGGCCAAAGTGTAACGAGAACAAATTACGAATGCAAACGATTCTCATTCGGTGTAATCTAGATGCGAATTGTTCTCAATAGGAGTTTGTCATGAATGCAATGCTGATCGGCGCTGATCGTCTCGGTAACATCCCCGGTGTGCTTGATGAGTTCGGCATCCGGATCGCTGCACACGTCACCGGGCGTGACCGATCTCACCAACGGCGGGCAGCCGATTTGCCCGTTGGTGTAGATCTGGTCATTTTGTTTACGGATTTTCTCGGCCACAACGTCATGCAGCGCTTTCGCGAAGCGGCCGGGAAGGCGGGCGTGGAGTTTGTGTGTTGTCGCCGTTCGGTGTGCGCACTGAAGCAGGCGCTCGACAAGCGGGCCAACAGCCGCTGCCAGGTCTGCCCGAATCGACGCTGTTGAGCGTGAAGCTTATTGCAGCGTAGTCGCGATCGCGGGGGTGGTGGTGTGGCTGACGACGCGTCGGCCACCGTTGAAGCGCTTGTTCCAGTAGCGGGTGTTCAGGCTTTCGATACGCACCTTGCCGCCGCTGGAGGGGGCGTGAAGAAAGCGATCCTGGCCGAGGTAGATGCCAACGTGAGAGTAGGCGCGGCGCCGTGTGTTGAAAAACACCAGGTCGCCCGCCTTGAGCTGCGCACGTTTGAGGTCGTCGCCAATCTTGGCCAATTCACTGGTGGTGCGGGGGAGGTCAAGGCCCAGCGCGCGCTGGAACACTTGCTGCACCAGGGCGCTGCAGTCGATGCCGGTATCGCGGGAGTTGCCGCCGAAGCGATACGGTGTGTCGAGATAGGCCAGACCCTGCACAATCAACTCGCCGATTGGCGAACCCGCGTTGGCCGGCGCGGTATTTTGGGGCGCTGACGCAGAGATCGGATTTTCTGTTGCTCGCGCCGGTCCTGATAGCGTCAGGGCGAGCAAAAGCGCGGCAACAGGAAGTGCGTGTCGAATACCCATCCGCGCGAATATACTTTCTTGGCGCTGTTCAGTAAAGCGCTGATTAATGGCATTGTTTTTATCCTGAGCTCGTTCAACAGGGAGGACGCACGGGATGGCATGGATTTTTTTCATCGTTTCGGTATTGGCGCTCGTGTGGTTGGCCATGCTGGTGGGGCGTCGTCGTCGTGAGCACCGGGAGTCGGAGCAAGCCCGAGAGATGGCCTTCTTGCTGGCCCATGGCAACTTGCCAGGAAGCGCTACGAGAACGCTTGATGCCCCAGTCCCATCGACGGATGACGATGTGGGTGCCGGGGAAGGCGAGCCACAGGCAGCGCAGGCAAAGCCTCTTGAGACTATGGGGTTTGCGGATCACCGGCGTGCGTATCTGGACGAGACGCGCGCCGCGGCTTATCGGCGTCTCAAGGCTGCGCTGCCGTCGTACGAGATTTTTCCGCGGGCGTCCTTGCGTCGTGCAGCGGGTCTGGACGCGATTGAAAAGGACGTGCTGCTCGATTTTGTTGTCTGTACGCGTGATTTGCGGCCACTGGCGGCCATTGATCTTGCGCGAGGCGATCGTCCCTCGTCTGCCAATGCCGTCAAGCGTGAAACGCTGGCGCGCGCGGGGGTGGGGTATGCGCGCTGGCCGCATGACGCGCTACCGGATAGCGCGTCAATTGCGGCTTGGCTGATCGAATCTACAGGGGGCGCTTCAGGCGCTGACGTGCGTGCTCAAGCTCGATAAGCGCTTGAGGGCTGGTGTGACCAAGCATGCGACCGCGGGCCTGCGCTGCGAGAAACAGCTGTGCAATGGCGTAAGCGTCGCCTAGCGCATGGTGTCGCTGGAACGTCTCGACGCGCAGCGTGTTCATCCAGTCGGTGAGCTTGCTTGCATCCTGGCCGCGTTCAGCAAACAGCCCCGGCAGCACCCAATAGAGATCTAGCCAGTTGAGCTCTGGCTCAATGTCGAGCACGCGGTCCATGGCATTGAGCAGCACGCGCTTGTTGAAGCCGGCGTTGAACACGACGACCGGGGATGTGCCAATGAATTCGAGCAGGCCGGTCAGTGCGTCTGCGGGGTCGGGTTCCAGGCTCTGATAGAAGGCCAGCTTGGGGTTGATCAGCCCGCCTTCGATGGCAATGGCCGCAACCGACAGGAGGCGGTCCTTGCTCAGATCCAGACCGCTGGCCTCGGTATTGGCAATGACATAGCGCGTCTCGGTGTGCCGTGTGTCGAGCGCCGACGCGGGCAGCTTGCGCCACGCGTCGAGTCTTGCGCGGATCTCGGGCGTCAGTTGCACGGGCGGGTGGGCGCCAGGGATAAGTCGGGAAAGCCAGGTCATCGGTGATTGTTTGCCAAGCGTAAGTCGTCAAAAAGTGTGGTTTGCCAATCGCGCGGCCTTCGAACAATCATGCGCGCCGCGCGACGTGCAATTGTGCGCGCTTAAAGCTGATAGTCCAGTTTGAGCCGAAGTTGTAGTTTACGGGCCTGTCGGAAGGCTTCTTTAAGAATGCGTCGATCAAGCTCGTTGAGTTTGTCGGGGTCGATCTTGTTGTCGCCGGGTGCGTCGTGCTCGGTATCGAGGTGCTGGGAGCGCAGGCGCAAGAGCTGAATGAAGTGGAAGCCATCGGTGATGGCGTCCAGTTCTTCTTCGGGCATGTTGGCGCGTTGCCCTGACTGGCGAAGGCGACCGACGGTGCTGGAGGCTTCGGCGCCTGATCGCAGCGCCAGGATACGGGCGACGTCGACAAACAGGCGCGCGCCCGATTTTTTCAGGTCGATCATGCCGTCGTCTTCGACCACAAAGTCGCGGAAACGACCGAGCGGAGGCGCAACGGCCAGCGCGTTGTGGGCCATCATCCGCAAGAAGGTGGAGTTGCCCCGCGCGGATTCGAGCAGCCAGCGGCGGAGCTGATCACCAATTTTTTCGCTGCCGAAGAGAACGCGGAAGTCGAAGAAGATGGATGCATTGAGCAGGGCTTGCGGGTCGGGTTCCCGAATCCAGGCGCCAAAGCGTCGTTTCCATTCTTCGAGCGTCAGGCACAGGTCGGGATTGCTGGCCATGATGTTGCCCTTGCACAGCGGGAAACCGCAGGCGGCGAGCGCGTCGTTGGCATCTTTGGCAAAGGCCAGCAGTCGTTTTTTGGTTGCTTCGTGCTCGCCTTCGGGTGCCGAGAAAATG
Source organism: Nitrogeniibacter sp. (assembly GCA_041600915.1). GTDB lineage: Bacteria > Pseudomonadota > Gammaproteobacteria > Burkholderiales > Rhodocyclaceae > Nitrogeniibacter. Next base: position 9,285 of record JBFIJC010000075.1, on the reverse strand, counting down.
ATGCCGTTGTCCTGGTCGGTCGACAGTGTTTGTTCGTGACGCCCTTCAGAGCCGAATGCGACCCAGGAGAACTGCACGCCGAACAGTTCGTGGCGGCCCAGCTCCAGCGTGATGATGCGGCGGGTAAGCGCGTCGTTGAGTGCCGAGATGAAGCGGGTGAGCTGTTCGGCACCAATGCCCTGGGCAATGAGGTTGAGCGCCAGCTGGCGGATGTCGCGGCTGGCGTGCTGCAGCGATTCGATGTCATCGGCGCTTTCAATGCTGGCGCGGATCTGACGCAGGCCGATGCGCTGGAGCGAGAACAGGTCGCGCTCTGAGACAACGCCGCGCAGCTTGTCGTCCGAGTCGACCACCAGCAGGTGTCGACGCGCGTGGGTGGCCATTTCGAGTGCCGCGTCGTAGGCCGTTGCCGTCAATGGCAACACCTGCGGTGAGGGGGTCATGACATCAGAGATCGGGCGGTTCAGATCGAAGGCCGGGAGCACGATTCGCGACAGCAGATCGCTCTGGGTGAGAATGCCCACCGGGCGGGACTCGGCATCGGCGACGACCATGCAGCCGATACGCAGTTCGTCCATTTTCTCGAGTGCTTTGCGGGTGCTGGTCTCGGGTGTGACAAAAATCGGATCGCGCTTGATCAGCTCGCTGAGCGGAGTGGTCATGGTTTGCTGTTCGGCCGCGCGTTGCGAGAAGGTGGTCTGCAACTGCTGGCGTGACTGGCTGAGCAGGCTGGCGATGTACTGGGTGCAGAAAACCTGGAAGACCGGGCTGATGCGCATCAGCGCCATGAAGTCGTCTGCGGGGAGCTGGAAGCAGAAACTGTCTTCGAGCGCCACGTAGGTGTTGGTGGACGGGCGACCGGCAGAGATTGCGCCGATCGGGAAGCTTTCGCCCGGGCCCAGCGTCATGGAAGCGTATTCGGTGAGGGCGACGTCGCCAGCCTGGCTGGCTTGCACCTTGCCGCGCTGAATGATGTAGAAGTAGCGTGGTGCCCCCATCTCGGCCGACAAGATGGTTGCACCCTTGCTGAAGAAGCCCAGCAGTACGCGCTCGGCGAGATACTCCAGCGCCTCGGCTTCCATCTGATCGAAGGGGGAAAAGCGCTTGAGAAAGTCGGTGCTTGCGCCTACCAGCGATTCTGTTGCTGTTGTCATGCGGCCTCCCTTTTTACTTATCGTTAAATTATAGGGCGGCGCGGACACTCAAAACTGATTTGACGCAAGAAACCCGTGGGTATTTCAGAAGCTTGCCCGTGCCTTGTGCGGTGTCGGGCGAGTCGATTACTGGCCAAGCGAAAAACGAAATGTGGCGCCTTGCGTTTCGACTGATTCGGCCTCGATTCGCCCGCCATGGCGGCTGACAATGCGCTGCACGGTGGCCAGACCCACGCCAGTGCCGTCGAAGTCGCGCGGCGAGTGCAGGCGCTGGAAGGGCTTGAACAGTTTGTCGGCATAGGCCATGTCGAAGCCTGCGCCGTTGTCCTGAACGACGAACCAGTTTTGCCCATCGCGCTGTTCTGAAAACACCTTGATGTGCGCCGAATCGACGCGTCGGCTGAACTTCCAGGCGTTGCCCAGGAGGTTGTCGAGGACGGACTGGATCAGGATGGGGTCGGCGTTGGCGTGCAGATTGCGTGCGATATCCCACGTCACTGCGCGCTCGGGGTCGCGCTCAGACAAATCGGAAAACACGCGGCGCGCCATCTGGGTGATGTCCACGCTCTGCCGCTCGACAGGTTTGCGCGACAGCCGGGCGAGGTCGAGCATGTCGTCGATCAGCCCGCTCATCCGGTCAACGGCAGCTTGAATGCGCTCCAGATACTCGCGGTTTACGTCGTTGAGCTGACCGGCCATGTTCTGCTCGAGCAGGCGGCCGAATCCGTCGATGGCGCGCAGCGGTGCGCGCAAGTCGTGCGAAAGCGAGTAGCTGAAGGATTCGAGTTCATCCAGCGCGTTTTTCAGCTCGTCGGTGCGCTCATCGACCCGGTCCTCCATGGTGGCCTTGAGGCGTTCGAGTTGCTCGGCCGTCTTCCGGCTTGCGGTGATGTCGCGAATCATGAGCGTCATGCCCTTGCGTCCCGCGTCGGCAAGCCGGTGGCGCGACATCCGGACGTTGAACCAGTGCTCTTGCTCAGAGACTTTGACCAGATAATCGAACTGCTGAATGCCCAGACCGCTGTGGAGTTTTTCGTGCGCGGCATGAAAAAGCGTTACGGCTTCCGGCGGAAGCAGATTGGTGACGTGCAAGCCGCTCAGCTCGGGGCTTGGGAGCTGAAAGCGCGGTGGCGCGGGCTTGGGGTAATGATCCTGAATCTCGCCGGCGCAGTCGCTGATCAGCATCAGGTCGTCCATGCCCGCGAGCGCGCTGTGCAGGCGCTCATCGCTCTCGCGCCGCGAGCTCTCGGCGCGCATGCGCTCGGTAATGTCGCGGCCAACCACGATCAGGGCTTTGGGCCGCTTCTGTTCGTCGACGATGGGGGTCTTGATCATGTCCAGCGAGCGCAGGCCGGGTTGATCTGTGTGCGGGATTTCTTCGATGTAGCGGATGGATTCGAGGCGCGACCAGGCGAGCTGATCCGTGTTGTTGCAGCGGGAGAGAATGTCCTGCATCGCACCGCCAGCGCGGGCGGCGAGCTGTAAGTTGGTCTTGCCTTTCCAGTCGGACTGGCTCAGTCCGTACATGTGCAATCCGGCGGCGTTGGCCGTTTGCCAGCACCCGTCAGGGTCTTTGACCGCGATGAAATCCGGTGAGGTCGCGAGCAGGGCATCCAGGCGCTGTTCGGTGTCATGCAGCGCCTGTTCCATCGCTTGCTGGTCGGACAGGTCGATGATGAATCCGCCCAGATAGTGGCTGCCCAGAAAGTGCATCTTGCTGAAAAACACTTCGACCGGAAGCTTTTCGCCGTCGGCGCGAATGAGCTGGCGTTGCATACGCAGCGCATCGTTGTTGTCCGACTCGGCCAGCAACGCGTCGGCGTGCTCGAAGATCTGGTGCAGATTGCGTGTGGCATCGGCGGCCTGGCAGCCGGTCAACTGCTTGAATGCCGCATTGCATAGCGAGATGCTGCCATTGGCGTCAGCCCACATCATTGGTAGCGACATGGTGCCGAAGGCGTGTCTGCTGAAGCCGAGCAGTTCGCCGGCCTCTTTCGCCACCGACTCGTCGACCAGGATCAGCAAGTGGGTTTGCACGTGACCCGCCGCATTGATGGCAAAGGGCTGGGTCTGCACCATGATGTTGCAGTGGTCCACTTTGATGGACACCGGCGAGCCGGCTGGACTCGCCCGGGTGCTTGCAAGAATCGCGGCTCGATCCGCTTCGCTTGAATGTTTGAATAGTTCGGCGAGCCGGGTGACGGGGGCATCTGCTTCGAGCTTGAGCAGGGTGCGCGCGGGTGCATTGACGAAGCCGACCTCGCCGCTGGATTCGAGAAGGCACAAGCCGAGCGCCTGACTGCGAGACAGCAGCTGGTCGAGTACATTGGTTTGGGCGTGACACTGCCGGTGCGCTTCGAGTTCGTCGGCCTGGCGGTGGATGACGCGGCGCAGGACGTCAACGTAGCGGTGTTCCAGGCAGCGCACGATGTCGTGCTCTGAGACGATGCCGCAGGGTTTGTCGTCATGTGTGACAAGAACATGGCGAATGCCGCGCGAGGACATCAGCCGGGCGGCTTCAAAAACCGGGCGGTCCGCAGTCAGCTGGATGACCGGGGCGCTCATGACCTCAGCCACCGGCAAGGTATGCAGGGCGCTCCGTGCGACGAGCATTCGGGTAACGTCGCGAATGGTGAGAATGCCCAGCGCCGCTTGCGCCTCGGATACAACGACGACGCAACCGATGTGCTCCTCGCGCATCAGGTCGGCACAGTCGAGCACCGAGGTGCCCGGTGCGACGGTGGTGAGGCGCGGCGTCATGATCTGGTCGATGGCGTCGAGGTGCGCAAAGTGCTCGATGCCCATGCGACCGAGGATGGCACTTTCGGAGAGTAGCCCGATCATCGTGCCATCAGCGCCGCGGACAACGGCGTGTCGCACGCCGTGGCGAAGCATGCGCTCGTAGACGTCGACATAGTTGTCTGCGGCGTCCGCCCACAGCACTGGCTGCCGGCAGACGTCGGAAAGGCGTTGCTCGGCTGGCTGGCTGGGCAGGTCGAGCCCGAGCGCCAGGGCGGAACGCTCGGTCAGAATACCGATGATTTCGCCGTTCTGTTCGGCGAGGACCGCGTGTGATGGGCTGTCGGCGAGGTTGGCCAGTGTGGCCGCGAGCGGGGTGTCGGCGGGCAGTGCCGTGATCGGCAAAGCGAGATCGGCCGCCGACGAGGTCGAAAAGGAGGACTCGCTGATACCGCTATTGCCGGGCATATGAGGATCGCTGCATATGTGGTGTGACCCACTTGTTACAGAATGTAGCTGATCACTGCCCTAAAAAGAAGTCATATGCCATCCGGCATAACAATAGTGTCAGCTCTGATGATGCTGTGCTACCCATTGATTTATCAGGATTCGCACCGCGTCAGGGAGTTCCGATGCGCCCATGCCAATGGGGCCGATGCCCTTGGCGAGCAGCAGATCGGCTGCCGCGCCATGCAGATGAACGGCCCCGATAATGGCGGTTTCGATCGGCCAGCGCTGGGCCAGCAAGGCGGCGAGCAGTCCGGTGAGCACATCGCCCATGCCGGCGGCCGACATGCCCGGGTTGCCGCTGCGGTTGATCAGCCAGCGTCCGTCCGGGTGGGCGATCAGGCTGCCGTTTCCCTTGAGCACGACGTGCGCGTCGAATCGTTGTGCCAGTTTGAGCGCAGTGTCTAGGCGGTTGGCCTGGATTTCATCGGGGCGGGCCTTGAGCAGTCGGGCCGCTTCGGCCGGGTGGGGCGTGAGCACCACTGGGGCGTGCCGGCGTGTCAGCGCGCCGGCAAGCGCGTCATCGGCCGCCAGCAGATTCAGTGCGTCGGCGTCGAGTACCAAGGTCTGCTGGCCGGCGACGGCCGCTTGCAAGAGGGCCAGCGCTGTCTCGTCGTTGCCCAGACCGGGCCCGATCGCCAGCGCCTGACCCTCGGCCATCGCGTCGTGGGCCGGGCGAACCATCAGTTCGGGCTGGACGAAGTCGACCGCCGGACCGCGTGGGTCGAGCAAGCCGACAAAGACGCGACCGGCGCCGGCGCGCAAGGCCGCGCGGCCCGCCATCAGCGGGGCGCCGCACATGCCGGCGGCGCCGCCGATGATGACCGCGTCGCCAAACAGGCCTTTGTGGGAGTTGAGCCGGCGTGGTGCAAATTGATCGGCGAACAGGGACGGACGCACTTCCCAGCCGGGCGCCGGCAGATAGGCATTGGCGTCCAGGTCAAGTCGCTTGACCACCAGTTCGCCGCAGTGGTCGGGGCCGTCCAGGGTGAGCAGGCCCGGTTTGAGGGCGATGAAGGTGACGGTGTGGGTTGCCTTGAAGGCGACGCCAAGTACGCGGCCGGTATCGGCGCACAAACCGCTGGGTACATCGATTGACATGCGCGGGCAGTGCAGTGCGTTGAGCGCGCGGATCCAGTCGGCGTAGCGGCCGGCAATCGGGCGTTGCAGTCCGATGCCGAACAAGGCGTCGACCACCAGGGCCCAGCCCTCGGGCGGCGCGGCGGGCAGGTCCGAGAGGGTCTCGCCGCCGGCATCGCGCCAGGCGACCCAGGCCTTCTTTGAATCGGCGGGCAATTTGCTGGTGTCGCCCGAGAAGGCGACCACCACCTTGCGGCCGGCCTGCAGGAAGTGGCGCGCCATGACAAAGCCGTCGCCGCCGTTGTTGCCGGGGCCGCAGGCGATGAGCAGCGCGCCGGGACGGTCGATCATCAGGCGCACGGCTTCTTCGGCCGAGGCGCGTCCGGCGCGCTCCATCAGTGGTGGCTTGGCAGTGGGCATGGCCGCCTTTTCGATGGTGCGGATGCCGGCAACGGTGTAGATCGGTTGGCTCGGTTGCAGCATGGCGTGTTCGCCCATGACGTCAGAGAGGCCACATTCTACGCGTTTCAAACGGCGTGGCGAGCTAGCCTCAGGCGCTGGCAATCCAGCCTTCTAGCGGATCGGCGTCTGCGGGCATGCCAAATCGGGGGCCGCCATGGCGGGCGCACCAGGCCGCTTGCATCAACGCCAGCGCGGCATCGAGCAGGTCGCCGCGAGCATCGGCGATCAAGCGCGAGCGCTGTTCGGGCGTCAGCGTCAGGCGCACGCCGTCGAGTGCGGTGCCGGCGACCAGCTCGGCGATGATGTGTTGTCGCGCTGCCTGTCGCTCGGGGCTTTGCTTGCGGCGAGTGTCACTCTTGTAGGAGGCGCGCGTGATCCGCCGGGCGAGCAGACCGGGGTAGGCCTCGACGGCGATGCGTTGCGGGTCGCCCGTGTGGAGGCCGGCGATCGTGCAGTCTGCGGTGAGCAGGCGCGGTGCGCCTTCGAAGAACATCAGCCCGACGGGCGGATTGACCAGTTTCATCGGGCTGTGCGAGCGGGCCGCGGCGTCGGTGCGACGGTGCGGGTAGCGCGCGCCCATGGGTCGGCTTTGGCGGTCGGCGTCGAGTGCAGCGCGAAAGTCTGGCTTGCTCAGTGTGGCGACATGGCGGATCAGGTCGGCCCAGCAGGTATCTGGCCAAGCCAGCGCCGTAACGCCTTCACGCGGCAGGCCGAAGGGGAAGTCGAAGGCGCCCAGCCAGGGGCCGGGCGTGTGTAACAGCGCTTCGAAGCTCGGCCAGTCGGGCAGTGCCGACAAGTGGTCCAGGTGGACGACGTCGCCGTCGAGATGCCCGTGTGCAACGGTGATCGGCTTGGCCGGGCGCGGTGCCGAGGTGAAGTCGACACCGATCAGCGTGTTCAAGTGGTGCCGCCGCCCTTGCCTTTGTTGCGCTTGTCACGCAGGTAGAGGTGGCTGCCGCGGCGCACGGATTCGAACAGGCCGGTGGCCTCGATCAGGTCGCCGAGTTTTTTGTAGCCGTAGTTGCGTGGATCGAAGGGCGTCTGGTTGCTGATGTGCGAACCGATCGACGACAGGCTGGCCCAGCTGTCTTCCTCGTCGGCGCAGGCTTCAACGGCGTTGCGCAGCAGGCTGGTGATGCGTGAGTCGCCGCGCAGCGCCTTGCTGCTGACGCGCTCGGGTTTTGCCGCCGCGGGCGCGGTGTCGTCGGTAGATTCGACGATCAGGTTTTCGAGATAGAGAAAGCGCGAGCAGGCATTGACGAAGGGCATCGGCGTTTTCTTTTCGCCAAAGCCGTACACCTTGAGGCCGTTGGCGCGGATGCGCATGACCAGCGGGGTGAAGTCGGAGTCGGACGAGGCCAGGCAGAAGCCATCGAGGCGCTGGGTGTAGAGCAAGTCCATGGCATCGATGATCATGGCCGAGTCGGTGGCGTTCTTGCCCTTGGTGTAGGCGAACTGCTGTACCGGCTGGATGGCGAACTCATGCACCTTGTCGGCCCAGCCGTTGAGGCTGCTGCTCTTCCAGTTGCCGTAGGCGCGGCGGATGTTGGTGACGCCGTATTTGGCCAGCTCGTCGAGCATCAGGTCGATCTTGCTGGCGGGGCAGTTGTCGGCGTCGATCAACAGCGCGATTCGGGATTCTTCTTGCATCAGGTACTCCGGAACAGCCGGGCGGCTGTGCGTAATGTGGTGGCGTGGATGGCGACGGTGTCGTTGATGTCATGACCATAGCCGCCGGCCATGGCGATGGCAACGGGAATGCGCTGGTCGCGACAGGCGCCGAGCACCATGGCGTCACGCTGGGCGAGACCGTCGAAGGTGAGCGAGAGGCGGCCGAGGCGGTCGCCTTCATGGGGGTCGGCGCCGGCGAGGTAGATCACCAGTTCGGGCCGAAAGTGCGTAAAGACCTCGTCGAGTGCCGGAGCGAGGGCGGCGAGGTAGTCGGCGTCGCCGGTGCCGTCGGGCAGGGCGATGTCGCGATCGGAGACGGTTTTGCGAAACGGAAAATTCTTGTCGCCGTGCAGACTGAGCGTGAACACGTCGGGCGTGTTGGCGAGGATGGCGGCGGTGCCGTCGCCTTGATGCACATCGCAGTCGATGACGGCCACGCGCCTGACCCGGCCCTCGGCGCGCATGGCCAGCGCGGCGACGGCGGCGTCATTGAATACACAAAAGCCCGAGCCGAAATCGCGGTGCGCGTGATGCGTGCCGCCGGCCATGTTGGCCGCGCAACCGTGTTCAAGTGCGCTGCGGCAGGCGGCCAGCGTGGCGCCAGCCGAGCGGCGTGAGCGCTCGACCATCTCGGGCGTCCACGGGAAGCCGATGCGACGCTGCTCGGCGTCGGAGAGCTCGCCGGTGATGACGCGCTGGAGATAGTCGGCGCTGTGGGCGCGCAGCAAGGCGGTGTCGTCAGCGCCGTCGGGGACGCAGAAGTCCGTCGGGTCGAATTCGCCGCTGGCCACCAGCTGCTCGCGCAGACGGCTGTATTTCTCCATCGGGAAGCGGTGGCCCGGCGGCAGCGGCAGCACGAAATGGTCGGCGTAGAAAAGTTGCATCCGCGGCTCCATCAGCGTGCGCGTGCCAGGCAGCGGTCGTAGCGCCACTCGACGCGCTTGGCGAACCAAGCGGTGGTGAGCTTGCGCTGGATTTTCGGGCTCTGGAGCAGGATGTCGGGTAGCTGCTCGCGCGGCAGCACGCGCCCGGCTTTGCGCTCGGCCAGTTGCCAGAGTCTGTCGTAGAGGCGGGTGTGGCTGAAGTCGAGCGACTTCTCGCGTTCGAGGTCGCTGCGGATCTGACGGGCGCTCAGGTGCAGGCGGCCGGCCAGCGTGCGCAGGGCGGCTTCGGTGGCGCTGACGTCTTCGCTGGGCGAATCACCGCGATAGCGCAGCAGATCGCCATCGGGCGCAAGCTTGCGGCCCGAGACGCGGGTGATCGCACTCTGGAAGGCGGCGTTGCGACTGCTGTATTGCCCGGCGTTGAAGTCGGCAAAACGGTAGCGCGGGTGCGGGTAGTCGGCCGGGTAGTCGAGCAGGTTGGCGATGCCGAAGTACAGGCCGCCGCGCCGGGTGAAGACCTCGTGCCGCACGCTGCCGGTGCGCGGATAGGGGTAGGCGCGCTGGCGCAGATGGTCTTCAGCGTAGGCGATGCTGACCTGCATCGGCCCGCCGGTGCGGATGGGGTTGAAGCCCGAGAGCAGGGTCTTGCCCAGCGGCAGTTCGGAGAGCATGTCGTCGAACAGCGTGTTCATCTGCTTTTCGGTACGCAGGGCGGCAATGCGCTTGGCGTAGCTGCGGCCATCGGGCGAGGTCTTTTCGAGCGCGGCGCTGACGACGATTTTGGGAAT
>JBFIJC010000074.1:0-13969 GCA_041600915.1 Nitrogeniibacter sp. | reverse complement strand
GTCGGGGGTAATCGGGCCGATGTGCTTGTAACGAATCACACCTTTCTTGTCGATCAGAAAGGTCTCTGGCACGCCGTACACGCCAAAGTCGATGCCGACGCGACCATTGATATCGAGAATGCTCACCTCGTAGGGGTCGCCGTGGCTTTGCAGCCAGTCACGGGCGCGCTCGATGGCCAGGGGCAGCTCTTTGTCGTCCGGGATCTTGCGCATATCAATGCCGCCATCACCGCGCACTTCTTTGTAGTTGAGTCCGACGATGGGCACTTCCTTGCGCTTGGCGAGCGCCACCAACACCGGATGCTCCTGACGACAGGCCACACACCACGAGGCCCACACGTTCAGCAGCCACACCTGGCCTTTCATCTCGCTCAGGGCGAGTGTTTGCTCAGGATTATCCAGCCGCGCCAAGGTGAAATCGGGTGCGGGTTTGTCGATCAGCGGCGAAGGCACCTCCCGCGGATTCAGGCTGAGCCCGAACCCGAGGAAGCCGACCAGCAGCAAGAACAGAAACAGGGGAACAAGAAACTTGGCTTTCATAAGACTCTTCAGGCCGTTTGACGCGCGCCGGCGTCTGGTGCAGTGCGTGTCGCCAGCCGGCGATAGCGTCGGTCGGCCGCAGCCAGCCCGCCACCAAGCGCCATCAGCAAGCAACCGATCCAGATCCAGCTGATAAATGGCTTGTAATAGAGGCGCACAATCCAGGTGTCGTCGTCGATCAACTCGCCCATCGAGGCGTAGATATCGCCAAACCAGCCGATATCCAGCGAGGCTTCAGTCATCGGCATCTGGCGCGCGAGGTAGATGCGCTTCTCAGGCGTGAGCTCAGCGACATGCTTACCGTCACGGGTCACCTTGAGAGTGCCTCGTGCTGCGGCATAGTTCGGGCCCGGCGCATCGGTAATCGCGGTCAGCTCGAAGTCGTAGCCCGCCAGCGTAGCGGTACTCCCCACCTGCATCTTCACGTCGATATTGGTCTGCGTGCCGTTAACCATGGCCACACCGATGATGAACACACCGATGCCGAGGTGGGCCATCCACATGCCCCACCAGGCGCGGGAAATACCGCGCAAACGCACACCGGCAGCCACACCCGGACGCTCACCCAGACGCTCGACAAGCAGCACGGCGCTGACAAGCAGCACCCAGGCCGCCAGTGACATGCCGACAATCATGCGCCATGTCATCGTGCCCGCCATCCAGGCGCCAGTCAGGCCCAGCACCACGCTGGCCACAAACCACGGTGCCAGCTTGCCCAGGATGAGGCCCGTATCGTGCCCCTTCCAGCGCAGCAAGGGGCCCATCGCCATCAACAAGACGACCGGTATCATCAGCGGCAAAAACACCGACTCGAAGTAGGGCGGGCCGACGGAGATCTTGCCCAGATTGAGCGCATCGAGAAACAGCGGGTAGAGCGTGCCGAGCAGCACCGAGGTGGCGACCACCGACAGCAGCACGTTGTTGGCCAGCAACACCGATTCACGCGACACCAGCGCAAACTTGCCGCCACCGGCGAGCCTGGGCGCGCGCCAGGCGAAGAGCATCAGCGAAATGCCGATCACCAGCACCAGCAAACCCAGGATGTACATGCCGCGGCGCGGGTCGGTGGCGAAGGCGTGCACCGAGGTCAGCACGCCGGAACGCACCAGGAAAGTGCCCAGCAAAGACAAGGAGAAGGCCGCAATGGCCAGCAACACCGTCCAGCTGCGGAAGGCGCCACGCTTTTCGGTCACTGCCAGCGAGTGGATCAGCGCCGTGCCGACCAGCCAGGGCATGAAGGACGCGTTCTCGACCGGGTCCCAGAACCACCAGCCGCCCCAGCCCAGTTCGTAGTAGGCCCAGCCGGAGCCGACCGCAATACCCAACGTGAGGAAGACCCAGGCCACGCTCGTCCAGGGGCGCGACCAGCGCGCCCAGGCCACATCCAGCCGGCCGGAGATCAGCGCGGCGATCGCAAAGGCGAAGGCCACAGAGAAACCGACATAGCCCATGTACAGCAGCGGCGGATGAATGATCATCCCCGGATCCTGCAGCAAGGGGTTGAGGTCCTGCCCCTCGACCACGCCCGGCAACAAGCGATTGAACGGGTTGGAGGTGAACAGAATGAAGGAGATGAAGCCGCCGCTGACCAGGCCGAGCACGCCGAGCACCCGCGCGACAAAAATGTCGGGCAAGGTCCGCGAGAACATCGCGACCGCCAGCGTCCAGCCCGCGAGAATCAGACCCCACAGCAGCAAGGAGCCTTCATGGCTGCCCCAGACCGCGGTCACCCGGTAGTGCAAGGGCAGCTTGGTGTTGGAGTGCTGGGCGACGTATTCAACCGAGAAATCGTTGGCAATGAAAGCCCAGGTCAGGCTGGCAAAGGCCAGGGCCATGAACGCAAACTGCGCCAAGGCCGCCGGCCGGGCCACGGCAATCAGGGATGAGCGGTACTGGTGCGCGCCAACCAGCGGCACGACGCCCTGCACCAGCGCAACGAGGAAGGCGAGAATCAGCGCGAATTGTCCGAGCTCAGGAATCATTGCGACACCGTCGCGGCAGTTTTGTGCGCCTGGTCGATGGCGTCCTGGGCTTCAGGCGGCATGTAGTTTTCGTCGTGCTTGGCAAGCACCTCGGAAGCCGCGAACTGGCCGTCAGCACCCAGGGAGCCCTGCACCACCGCGCCCTTGCCTTCCTTGAACAGGTCGGGCAAGGGCCCCTTGTAGGCCACCGGAATCGACTTGGCAGTATCGGTAATCGCGAAGCGCACGGTCATACCATCCGGGTCACGCTTGATCGAGCCATCCTCAACCATGCCGCCAATGCGGAAGGTTCGCCCTTGCGGGGCCTTGCCTTCGGCCACTTCGGTGGGCGTATGGAAGAACACCAGGTTCTGCTGGAATGCAGACAGCACCAAGGCCACGGCACCGCCGAGCAAGGCAACACCTGCGACCACGAGAATCAGACGTTTCTGTCTGGCTTTCATTCTTGAATCTCCTTGCGCCGCGTGCTGGCCTTCATGGCCTGACGCAGCCGCTGCAACCGTTGAACCACCTGCTTCCGACGGCGCAACACCACGACAAGTTCCAGCGCAATCAAAGCAAATGTGACGCCGTACGATCCCCACACGAAGAAAGCGGCCCCGCCCATGGACCAGAAATCGGACGCGGATTGCCAGTTCATGCCCGTACCTCCCCGCCATCCAGGACTTCACTCACCCACTCGGTATGGCGCTCGCGCTCAAGAATCATCGAGCGCACCCGCCACAACACCACGGCAATCGTATAGGCCCATGAGGCCAGTGCCATCACCAGCATGGCCACCAGCATGGTGGTCGCCATGCTCGGTGCCTTGGTGAGGCTGACCGACGCGCCCTGATGAAGCGTGTTCCACCACTTGACCGAAAAATAGATGATCGGCACGTTCACCGCGCCAACCAGCGCGAGGATGGCGCCCGCCTTGTCGGCCCGGCGCGGATCTTCGATCGCGCGGGTCAGGGCCATGAAGCCGAAATACAGGAACAGGAGCAGCAGCTGCGAGGTCAGCCGCGCGTCCCACACCCAGTAGGCACCCCAGGTGGGCCGCCCCCAAAGGGCGCCGGTCCACAAGGCGACAAAACAGAACATCGCGCCGGTCGGCGCCAGCGCCTGCGTCATCATGGCCGACAGACGGGTATTGAAAATCACGCCTATGGCCGACCAGAAAGCCATGAGCAGATAGATGAACATCGACATCCACGCCGCCGGCACATGGATGAAGATGACCCGGTAGACCTCACCCTGAACCGCGTCGGTCGGGGCGACGAAAAAGCCGAGATAGAGGCCAACCAATGTGAAGGCCACTGCCGCCGCCGCAAACCAGGGCGCGAGGCGTCCTGCGAGCGGATAAAACACGTTCGGTGCGGCGTAACGAAAGAGACTGAAGCGTTGTCCGGATTCCATGGCCTTAGGAAATCAATAGCTGCGGCAAGACGACCGCAAGTTTTTCGGGGGCCTACTCTACCGCGATTCGCAAAGCGGCGGCACACGCCCACGGCGCCAGTGCCAGCGCCGCCAGCGACCCACCCCCCAGCAGCATCAAGTGCGCGTTCGCGCCGGTGCCCGACAAGTAGGCATCCACGGCACCCGCACCAAAAATCAGGATCGGCACGAACAAGGGCAGCACCAGCAGGGCCAGCAACATGCCGCCGCCGCGAAGCCCCAGGGTGAGCGCTGCACCCACCCCGCCCAACAACGACAGGATCGGGGTACCGAGCAGCAAGGATAGGATCAGCACCACGGTTGCGCTTTGCGTCATATCAAACAGCAAGGCCAGTGCCGGCGCGGCAATGATCAGCGGTACGGCGGTGGTCAGCCAGTGCGCCAGGATCTTGGCCAGGACCCACAAAACGGAGGGCTCGGGCGACAACAAAAGCTGCTCGAGCACACCGTCGGTATGGTCCTGAGAAAACACGCGATGCAAGGACAAGAGCGTCGCCAGCAGCGCGGCGACCCACAACACGCCCGGCGCAATGGTGCGCAGCAGGTTTGGCTCGGCGCCGACACCAAACGGAAAAAGACAGGCGACGATCGTAAAAAAGGACAGGGTGACCAGCACGTCGGCACGATTGCGCCAGGCCAGCAACAGGTCACGGCGCAAGACTTCGAGGAAAACGCTCAGCATGCCGACTCCGCGAGATCGACGGTCCGCATCGGTGTGGCGAAAGGGACATCCTGGTGGGTCGTCATCACCACCATGCCGCCACGGGCGCAATGCGCATCAAGCCACTCGGCCAGATCCCGCACGGCAGTCACATCCAGCGCGGTAAAGGGTTCATCGAGAATCCACAGCGGGATGTTTTCGGACAGGTACAAGCGCGCCAGCCCGACGCGGCGACGCTGTCCCTGCGACAAGACCTTGGCGGGCAAGTCACGCTGGGGGCCGAGACCAATGCGCTCGAGCGCGAGCTCGGACTGCCCCACATCGGCACTCAGACCATGGCAGGCGGCAGCGAAACGGAGGTTTTCAAGCGGGCTGAGCAAATCGTTCAAGGCTGCGGCATGCCCCAGGTAGAGCGCGTCGCGATGAAAAGCCTCGCGGGCGCGATCGATACGGGCGCCCTTCCAGCTCACTTGACCGTGCTCGGGCATGCCCAGACCACACAGCAAGCGCAGCAAGCTGGTTTTGCCGACCCCGTTGGGGCCGGCAATACGCACCAACTCGCCGGGTCGGACGGTCAGTGCAACATCGGCAAACAACATACGATCGCCGCGCAGGCAGGCGAGTTCGGTGACTTCCAGCATGGCCGCGATTCAATCACATTGGGGCGCAAAAGGATATGTGTGAAATCAAATCGAGGCCGCGAAAAAAAGGGCCGCTTGCGCGGCCCTTTGCCCGATTCGTAAAACACCTGCCGAGGCGGTATCAACCCCCGGCGGGCTTTGCTTCCTTCGGATGGAACACTTCCGGCGCAGCACCACCCTTATCGCCGCCGATATCCTGATCAATCGCCGGCAACTGGTGCGCAATTCCCTTGTGGCAGTCAATGCAGGTCTTGCCTTCGGAGAAGCCGTCCTGGTGCATGCGGGTCGACCGACGCCCCTGGATTGAGTAGTCGAAGTACTCGAAGTTATGGCAGTTCCGGCATTCACGCGAGTCTGTCGCCTTCATGCGCCGCCACTCATTCTCGGCCAGCTCAAGCCGCTTCATGTTGAATTTCTCAGGCGTGTCGACCGTCCCGAGGAAATGGTGCCATAGCTCCTTGGAGGCCTGGATCTTGCGGATGATCTTGTGCGTCCAGTCTTTCGGCACATGACAATCCGGACACGTCGCACGCACGCCACTTCGGTTCGAGAAGTGGATGGTGTTGCGATATTCCTGATAGACGTTCTCTTCCATCTCGTGACAGGAGATGCAGAACGCCTCGCGGTTGGTCCATTCCATGGCGGTGTTGAAACCGCCCCAGAACAGGATGCCCGCCACGAACACCAGCAACACCAGCCCGAGCCCGGCTCCGCGCAGGCGTCCCCAGAGGCCGCCCCTGTTATTGTCGTAGCTCATATCTAGCTCCCTTGAAGCGGTGGATCAGCGCAAGCCTTCGGCTTTCTTGAAGGTGTTATCAACCAGCGTCGGTGCATCGGTCTGCGGCACATGGCACTGGCTGCAGAAGTAGCGCCGCGGCGAGATGTTCGACAATTCCTTGCCGTCGCGATCCTTGAAGTGCGTCAGGCTGACCTTGGTTGCACCGGTTTCGCGGTAGCGCGTCCAGGAATGGCAGTCCATACACTTGTTGAAGTTGGTGCTGACCTCATAGCCCTCGACCTTGTGCGGAATCAACGGCGGTTGCTGGACATAGTCCCGCGCCGTCGGGGCATGATCTTTGGGTACGACATATCCGCCCGGATCCAGCTCTGGTGCGGAAACGTCTCGCCCTCGAAGGGACTGAACGCCGTCAGCAGCCTGAACGCCGAGAGAGATGCCCAGGCTCATCGTTGCCAGCAAGGCGACTACGAGATTACGGGTCTTGTTTTTCATGACTCGCTCCTATCGAATCGGGTGGTCAATCTAAATACATCCTTGCCGCAAACGTCGATACAACGCCCACAGCTGGTACAGTCTTTGTCAAGAATCAATGGGTGGTCCTGCGCCACCGCCTTCAATGCTGGCCGGATAACCTGCGGTTCCGGACAAACAGCAAAACAGTCCATGCAATCGTCGCACTGCGAACGCCGGTCTGCCGTGACCCGGATCAACGCAGCCGAGTTCAACACACCGTAAAACGCGCCCACCGGGCACACATGGCCACACCAGCCGCGGCTGGCGATCAGTAAATCGTAGAAAAACACCCCCAGCACGATGCCCCACGACAGACCGAATCCGAAGATCAGTCCGCGATGCAACATCGACACCGGGTTCACCCACTCCCAGGCAATACTCCCGGTCAGGGCCGAGGCCAACACGGTGAAGCCCAACAACCAGTAGCGCGTGTACTCACTTGGCACCTTGCCGCCCTTGATGCCCAAGCGACGACGCAGCCAGGCCGCGGCATCGGTCACCATATTGACCGGGCACACCCAGGAGCAGAACAAACGACCACCGAGCAGCAAATACACCGCCGTCACGATACCGCCACCCAACAAGGCTTCCTTGTAAGGCACCTGCCCGGCCGCAACCGATTGCAACAGCAGATAGGGATCGGTCAGCGGCAACACCCCCAGCGTAAGGCTGGACGACAGATTGCCCTTCACGATCCACAACCCGAACCACGGCCCGAGCATGAATAGCGCGAGCGTGCCCAGTTGAGACACGCGGCGCAGCAACAACCACTTGTGCGCCCGCATCCAACCTTTCACCTTGACCGCTTCAGCCCCCGGACGCGCCACCACTGACGCGCGCGAGCCTGCCGTTTTCGGCGTCGGCGGAACGGCCGCTTGCGTATGACTGGCTACGCTCATGGCTTCCACCCTGAATCAATACCACCCGGCTTGGCCGGTTCCACCGACGGCGGCACATAGCCCGGTGCCACACGCGTATCACCGTACTTGCGATCTTCCAACCCCCGCATCGGCAACTGATGCTGCTCACCGATCAAGGAGCCGCCAGCGGCTTCTTTTTCGACCCAGCCCTTGCGGTAGTGCTCGGCGGATTTGCCCTGTGCGAGCTTATGCGGCAGAACCTTGATCGCCGCCTCCGGCAAGACGCAGGAGTGCTCACACTTTCCACAGCCGGTGCAGTGCTCCGAATGCACCGTCGGCAGCAACATCGCATGCCGATCGGAGCGCGGGTTATGCACCAGTTCAAGCGTGATGGCCTTGTCGATGACCGGACATACGCGATAACAAACATCGCAGCGCAGACCGAGGAAGTTGAGACAGGTCTCCTGGTCGATCAGCACCGCCAGCCCCATGCGCGCCTTGCCGATGTCGGTCAACTCACGGTCGAGCGCCCCGGTCGGACAGGCCTTCACGCAGGGGATGTCATCGCACATTTCGCAGGGCACTTTCCGCCCTTCGAAAAACGGGGTGCCCGTTGCCACGTTATCGCCCAGCTCGGACAGCTTCAGTGTGTCGAAAGGACAGTCCCGCACACACAGACCACAACGCACACAGGCGGCCAGAAAATCCTGCTCCGCCAAGGCGCCCGGCGGACGAATGGCCTCCGCCGGACGGGCTGAGGCTTCCTTTCCGTACAGCCCGACACCCAGCGCCAACATGCACGCCCCGCCCGCCGCGCCGGCCATTTCCTTGAGGAAACGACGACGCGCCTGGCCGGACTTGATATTGGCGGATGGACGAGTGTTTTGCGTGCTCATGGTGTGCGGCGGCTCGTGCGGGGCGATCTGCTGCCCCGCACGGTGCTGCCCTCATTCACTCAGGCTGGTCGGAATCAGGCTTTGGTGACCTTGACTGCGCACTTCTTGAAGTCCGTCTCTTTCGAGATCGGGCATGTCGCGTCGAGCGTCAGTTTGTTCACCAAGCGGCCTTCATCGAAGAACGGCACAAAGATCAGGCCGACCGGCGGCTTGTTACGGCCGCGCGTTTCGAGCTGCGCCACCATGTCGCCACGGCGGGAGGTCACCTTGACCTTCATGCCACGCTGCAAGCCACGACGTGATGCGTCATCCGGGTGCATGAAGACTTGCGCCTCCGGCACCGAACGGTGCAACTCCGGCACCCGGCGCGTCATCGTTCCGGTATGCCAGTGCTCCAGCACACGACCGGTGCAAAGCCACATGTCGTACTCAGCATCCGGCATTTCAGGCGGATTCTCGTAGGGCAGCGCGAAAATCACTGCACGCTTGTCCTTGTGACCGTAGAACTGAATGTCAGAGCCCTTCTCGACATACGGGTCATAGCCCTCGCGGAAGCGCCACAGCGTTTCCTTGCCATCGACCACCGGCCAGCGCAGACCGCGCGCCTTGTGATAGGTGTCGAAGTCAGCCAGGTCGTGCGCCTTACCACGACCGAAGGTCGCGTACTCTTCGAACAGACCCTTCTGCAGGTAGTAACCCAGGGCCTTGGACTCATCGTTCATGTAACCGGTCCAGGCGTGATCATTGGCTTTTGCCACGTCCGACATCGGGAACTTGTTAACCTGGCCGTTGGCGTAGAGCACGTCGTACAAGGTCTTGCCCTTGTATTCAGGCATCTTGGCGATCATGTCGGCCGGCCACACTTCCTCGACCTTGAAGCGCTTCGAGAACTCGATGTACTGCCACAGGTCAGACGTGGCCTCACCCGGAGGTGCAACCTGCTGACGCCAGAACTGTGTGCGGCGCTCAGCGTTGCCGTAGGCGCCTTCTTTCTCGGTCCACATTGCGGTCGGCAAAATCAGGTCGGCAGACAGCGCGGAGACGGTCGGGTAGCAGTCCGACACCACCACGAAGGCCTTTTCGTTGCGCCATCCCGGATAGATTTCGTCGTTGATGTTCGGACCGGCCTGCATGTTGTTGGTGGTCGAAGTCCAGTAGCAACTGATCTTGCCATCCTTGAGCATGCGGCTCTGAAGCACGGCATGGAAGCCGATCTTGCCGTTGAGGAAACCCTCCGGCAGCTTCCAGATTTTCTCTGCGTAAGCTCGGTGATCCGGCTTCATCACCACCATGTCGGCGGGCAGGCGGTGGGCAAAAGTGCCCACTTCGCGCGCTGTGCCGCAAGCTGAAGGCTGGCCGGTCAGCGAGAACGGGCCCGATCCCGGCGTGGAGATCTTGCCGGTCAGCAGGTGGACGTTGTAGATCATGTTGTTCGCCCAGGTCCCACGGGTGTGCTGGTTGAAACCCATGGTCCAGAACGAAACGACTTTCTTGCTCGGATCGGCATACAGCTGCGCGAGCCGCTCGAGCCGCTCGGCCGGCACGCCGGACAGCTTGACCGTTTTCTCGAGGGTGTACTCGGACACAAAGGCCGCGTACTCCTCGAAGCTCATCGGTGCCGCACCACCCGCCTTGCTGGCGTTCTTGGCGTTCTTTTCGCGCTCGTCGGTCGGACGCAAGCCGAAACCGATGTCGTCGTTGCCTTTCTTGAAGTTGACGTGCTTCTGCACAAATTCAAGATTCACGGCCTTGTTCTGAATGATGTAGTTGGCGATGTAGTTGAGGATCGCCAGATCGGTGTTCGGCGTGAAGATCATGCCGTTGTCGGCCAACTCGAAAGAGCGGTGCTCAAAGGTCGAGAGCACATGCACTTCGCTGCCCTTGTGGGTCAGGCGACGGTCCGTCAGACGCGACCACAGAATCGGGTGCATCTCGGCCATGTTCGAACCCCACAGCACAAAGGCGTCGGCGTTCTCGATGTCGTCATAGCAGCCCATCGGCTCGTCGATGCCGAAGGTGCGGATGAAACCAGCCACGGCCGAGGCCATGCAGTGACGCGCGTTCGGGTCGATGTTGTTGGAGCGGAAACCGGCCTTCCACAGCTTGGCAGCGGCATAGCCTTCCCACACCGTCCACTGGCCGGAGCCGAACATGGCGATGCTGGAGGTGATCTGGTCGGCCGGCTTGCCCTCGTTGGCTTTCAGGTCAGCGGCGATGGCAGCTTTCCACTTCTCGGCCATGATGTCATAGGCCTGATCCCACGAGATCGGCGTGAACTCGCCGTTCTTGTTGTACTTGCCGTCCTTCATGCGAAGCAGCGGCTTGGTCAGACGATCTTCGCCGTACATGATCTTGGACAGGAAGTAGCCCTTGATGCAGTTCAGGCCACGGTTCACCGGTGCATCCGGGTCGCCCTGGGTCGCAACCACGCGCCCTTTCTGCACGCCCACCAGCACCGAACAACCCGTGCCGCAGAAGCGACAGGCTGCCTTGTCCCAGCGCACATCGGTTGCCGTCGCATCTGCCGCCTGTGCCGTCACAGGCAGGCTGATCCCCGCTGTTGCCGCAGCCGCCGCAACGGCATTGGCCTTGATGAAACCACGTCGATCCATAGTCATTTCACGCCTCCTGTTCCTGCAATTCGAGACCTTCATCGGTATATTCATAAGCCATCGTCACCCCGAGCACCATCTTGTTCAGGTTGACCGCCAGAATGGAATCCATTGTTGAGTAGCCCTCGCCGTCTTCCACGGTCACGATCAAGCGACCCTGGTCTGGCGCCGTGCCATGCACTTCAACACCGGGAATTTCAAGTAGCGCCTCGGTCAGCGCCCGGATGTGTTCGGGCATGACCCGAACCACAAGACTTGCGATTTTCATCTTTGACTCTCCATCGGGTTGCTGACGGCAATGGCGCCGACAGGGCATGGCGCTACGCAAGCGCCACAGCCGGTGCATGTGCCTTCGTTCATTTCCGGTCGGGAAATACCGCCCAGGGCGGGCCGGAAACGAATTGCGCCGACCTCGCAGTTTTCACCACAAATCCGGCACTCCACGCCCTTGCGGGCCACACAGGCATCGCCAAGATGCGCCTTCATAGCCCACGCCGGGGCGCCCGCTTCACGCCGGATTGCGCCGGTTTCACAGGCAGCAGCGCATTCGCCGCAGAAGGTGCACTCGCCAAGGGAAAAATCGATCGTCGGATAAGCACCATCGCCGGCGCGCAACACCCGGGTCGGGCAAGCTGTCACGCAGTCGTCGCATCGCGAACACCGCTGAATGAAATCTGCCTCGACCAACGCCCAGGGCGGGCGGGGTTCAGCAGCAACCTGGCGAAAGCGACCGCGGAGAAATCCGCGACGGGCGACATCCATGACGGACTCAATGTCCCTAAAAACCGTGTGGGTTCTCATTGGACACCCGCGAACACGCGTTTGACTTGATTGCGATCAAACTACGCGGCGAAATCACCGACTGACGTGAACGTCATATCGCGACTGGAATCGCCGCCTCGCGGTGTGCTGGCGCGTCAAACCAGCGCAGCAACAAACGATAGATATCGATGTCGAACGCGTAGCTTGCCGCCGGCAACGCGTCTCGGGCCTCGGTGTCGGTGGCGGCGGTCGACAGATAACACCAGGCATCGAGCAGGTGATAGGCCGCCAGGCCGGTTGCCGGGTCATGCTCATGGAGCAAGACCGGCCCCGGCCATGGCCACGCCTTGAGCCCCTTGCCGCTCAGCGCACCGAGCAGGCGTTCGTCATGCTCGGCCGGCGTCTCCTTGCCCGCGCAAACTCCCGCGCAGCGCTTCATCTGGTGTGCCATGCAGGCGCCGCTGCGGCCGCTATCGAGGCCGAGCCGGCGCGGGCACAGCTGATAGAGATAGGCCAGCTCGCGCAGCAGGTTGTCTGCCTCCTTGCGCGTGCGAAAGGCGCCATGCACCCCCGCCCAACTGCGCGGATCGCCGTCGGAAAGAGGGACGCGCTCAAGCACGGTGGCTTTGCGCTTGTTGCTCGGCAGCAGGCGCAGCCCGAAGACCTCGTCGTTCTTGCGGAGCTGGCGGTTGTGCAGCGGCGTGTCGTGCTTGACCAGACAGGCTTCCAGCAGTAACGCGCCCAGCTCGCCGGCGGTCTGCTCCCACTCGACCCGCCGCACCTGTCGCGCCATGTCGGCCTCTTTGCCGCTGAGGCGGGTCGCCGCAAAATGCGACATCACCCGCGTGCGCATCCGCTTGCTCTTGCCGATGTAGAGCGGCAGATTGTTTTCGCCATAAAAGAAGTACACACCGGGGCTGTCCGGGATGCCTTCGAGCACGCCCTCGGGCAAGCCCGGCGGACGCGCCGGCTGCTTCATGGCGCGCGCGACGGCGTTCTCCAGCGTATCGGCGGGGAAGGCGCTGCGGACCTGATCGAGAAACTGGCACAACACCTCGGTGTCGCCCATGGCGCGATGGCGGGCAGTGCATACCAGTCCGTGACGCTCAATCAGCGCATCGAGGCCATGACGGTGGTGCTGCGGGTAAAGGGCACGGGAGAGCTTGACGGTGCACAGCACCGCGGCGTCGAACGGTTTGTCGAGCGCGGCAAAGGCGGTCTTGAGAAAGCCGTAATCAAACCGGGCGTTGTGCGCGACAAAAACCGCGTCGTCGAGCAAGGCGAGCACGGTGTCGGCGAGTTCGGAAAACTCGGGCGCATCGGCCACCATCGCGTCGGTAATGCCGGTGAAATTCTGGATCATGCCCGGAATGTGCACACCGGGTCGCACCAGCGAACTCCAGCGTTCGACCTCGCGGCCGTCTTCGAGCAGAACAATGGCGATTTCGGTGATCCGGTCCCGCACCGGGTGAGCCCCGGTGGTTTCCAGATCGACCACGGCCAGTCGATGCGGTAGCGTCAAGAGATCAGGCGTCGCGTTGCGCGACCACCCGCCAGAAACGCCTCAGACATCAATCCGTCTGATAGTAATACGGCTTGCTCGGCACGCTGGCCTCGCGTTGGCGCGCACGGGCATCGACATCTTGCGGCTTGTCCCACCACAAGGCGCGGCCGGCCTGCTGCTCTTGGCGCTCCTGCGGATGATTGGCCATCCACTCGCGCATGAACTTGGTGTGCTCGGATTCGTACAGTGCCATCACTTTCTCCTGATTCAGCGACGCGATTCTAGGCAAGTCGCCGTCAATGCGCCAGCCATTCAGCGCCGCGACTCGCTTTTCAGCCGCGAAACCCGCGTCACCGACTGCTGCACCCGCACCGCGCGGATCGCCCGCGCCAGATGCACCCGGTTCTCGACTTCGAGCACAAACTGCAAGGCCGTGTACGGCGCCTGCTCCACATCCATGGTCACGTTGAGGATGTTGGCGTTGGCGTCGGCAATCGCCGCCGCCACCTTGGCCAGCACCCCGCGGTTGTCGACCGTCAGCACACGGATCGCGGCCTCGAACAAGCGCCCTTCCGCAGGCTCCCAACCCACGTCGATCCAGCGCCCGCGGTCGCCACGACGACGCGCCACCACCGGGCAGTCGTCCACGTGCACTTCCAGGCCCTGCCCCTTTCGGATGGTGGCGATGATGTCGTCGCCCGGGATCGGATGGCAGCACTTGGCCAACTGCACGGCGGTGCCTTCGCTACCGCGAATCAGCACCGCACCCAACGGCTTGGGTTTGATCACATTCGGCCGGCCCGATTCCTGGTCCTGCGCTTC
>JBFIJC010000073.1:0-14003 GCA_041600915.1 Nitrogeniibacter sp. | reverse complement strand
TTCGCCTCGGTCTGGCGCAGCCGCGTGCGCCGGGCCGACACCCACGCCCGCTATGTGCAGGAGCGGCTTGACCAGCTGACCCGCCAGCACTACCTGCTGCGCGTCTCGCACGACCGGCTGGAGCAGGATCTGATCAGCCGCCCGGTGTCGATGCGCGACGCGCTCACCGGCCTGCGCGATCTGCTCATCACCGACGCCAGCGGGCCGCTGCCCGGCGCCGACGCGCTGCTCAAGCTGCTGGCGCAGTTCGGTCAGGTCGAGCGCGCGGCGCTGTATCCGCTCGACGCCACCGGCGAGCCGGCGGGCCAGCTCGGTGCGCCCTTTGCCTTCGCCCCGAACGATCCACTGGTGCTGGCCGCGGCGACCGAAAACGGCTTGTGCCATGTCGCCAGCGACGCGCTGCCCGAGCATCACGGCAGCCAGTATCTGGTGGTCAGCCGCCTGCGCGACCTGCGCGGGACCGACCATGGCGTACTGGTCGTCGAATCCATGCCCTTCTTTGCACTGAACGAGGACACCTTGCAGATCATCAACCTGTTGGTGGGTTACTACGCCGACAGCCTCGCCAGCCGCGACATCATCGCGCCGGTACGCGCCGCCGTTCCCGACTGTCCGCCCGAGTTCGCGCTCGAGCTGCAGCGCATGTGGCATGTCACGCGCGACAGCGGTCTGCCCAGCGCCATTGTGGCGCTCACCTACGGCAGCCGACCGGTGCTGGACGATCTGCCGCTGCAATGGCACCGCCTGCAACGCACGCTCGACATCACCTGGCACACCCGCGAAGGCGGGCGCGAAGCGCTGCTGGTGCTCATGCCGCTCACCGGCGCCTCCGCCATCGAGGGCTATTTCGACCGGCTCGACGCCTGGCTCACCCAGCATCTGGGCGCGCCGCCGGGCGAGCTGGGCATCGCCTTGCATGCCTACCGGCTCGACGCCACGCCAGCCCCCCGGCTGCTCTCCACCCTGCTCGAGGATTGCCATGTTCGCCCTGTTCAGCGGCCTGTCAGCACTGCTGCTTGAAGGGCTCGCGCTGTGGCTGCTCGGCACCGCCGAGCATCACACGCACCCGCTTGCCATTTTCTTGCTGGCACATCTGGCCGCCAGCGCCTTGCTGGCGCTGACCGCGCTCGCCCTCATGCCCTCGCTCACCGCCGGTTCGCGGCGCAGCAGTGGGCTGCTGATGTTTGCGCTGTCGGCCTTCATCCCCCTGCTGGGCTTCGCCGGCATTGCCGCCGGCTTGTGGATCGGCCGCTACCGTCTGGCCGCGAGCCGGCCGCGCGGGCTGCGCACCCTCGACCTGCCGGCGCTCGATCCGCATCAACGCGAGCGCAAGGGCTTTCACCAGAGCGGCGTCAGCGGATTCTTGCGCAACCGGCGCGTGCCCACCCCGCAACGCCTCAAAGCGCTGGTGGCCCTCCAGCACGTGCCGGGCCGCGTCGCCAGCCCGCTACTGCGCGATCTGCTCGGTGACGACAGCGAAGACCTGCGCCTGCTCGCCTACGGCATGCTCGATCGCAAGGAAAAAACGCTCAACGCGCAAATCCATGCCGAACAGCAACGCCTCAGCAGCGCACGCAGCAGCATCACCCAGGCACTCGCCCATACCCG
This sequence comes from Nitrogeniibacter sp., assembly GCA_041600915.1. Classification (GTDB taxonomy): domain Bacteria; phylum Pseudomonadota; class Gammaproteobacteria; order Burkholderiales; family Rhodocyclaceae; genus Nitrogeniibacter. Next base: position 12,395 of record JBFIJC010000073.1, on the reverse strand, counting down.
GCTCGCCGGCCTGTACTGGGAGCTGATCTATCAGCAACTGGCCCAGGGCGATCTGCGCACCCATGCCGCCGAAGCCGGGCTGCGCCACGCCCGCGAAGCGCTCGCGCTGCGCCCCAGCGGCGCCGGCCTCTATCTGCGCTGCGGCCAGTGCCTGCTGGCGCTGGGCAGGGCGCCCGAGGCCGAAGTGGCCTTCGAAGCGGCGCGCGCGGCCGGCCTGCCCGATCACCGCGTGCTGCCGCATCTGGCCGAGCTGGCCTTTTTGCGGCGCGACTTCGCGGCGGTCCGGCGTCTGCTCGCCCCGCTGGGCAGTTGGCGCGGCATGATGGGCGTGCAGAAAGTGGCGCAGTTCTGGAGCCCGCAATGAACGCCTACCCCACCGCCGCCGACGCCGATGTGGCGCTGCTGCTCGAAGGCACCTACCCGTTTGTGTCGGGCGGGGTGTCTTCCTGGATGCATCAGATCATTCTGGCCCATCCCGATCTGCGCTTTGCACTGGTGTTTCTCGGCAGCCGCCGCGACGACTACCCGGCCATGCGCTACGAATTGCCGGCCAATGTGGTGCACCTGGAAACCCATTTTCTGCACGACGACCTGTCGGAGGCGCCCGATACCCCGCGCAGCCGCCCCGGCAACACCGCCGCCTTTGCCGACATCGACGCCCTGCACAGTGCCTTTCGCAGCGGCGAGGCGGTGTCGCCCAAGCTGATGCAAACGGCCTGCGCCCACATCCGGCCGGGCGGCGCCATCCCCGAGCACGACTTCCGCCACGCCGAGGCGGCCTGGCAGCGCATCACCGATCACTACCGAAAGCACTGCTCCGACCCCAGCTTTGTCGACTATTTCTGGTCGGTGCGCATCATGCACCAGCCGCTGTGGCAGCTCGCGCGGATTGCCGACAAGCTCATCCCGGCGCGGGCCTATCACAGCATCTCGACCGGCTATGCCGGCTTTCTCGGCGCGCTGCTGGCGCAAGCGACCGGGCGTCCGTTGATCCTCACCGAGCACGGGATCTACACCAAGGAACGCAAGATCGACCTGTTCCAGAGTGAGTGGATCAACGACAACCGCAACGCCTTCCAGCGCGACCCGACCGAGCTGTCCTACTTCCGCCAGTTGTGGATCCGCTTCTTCGAGCAGATGGGACGGCTGAGCTATGACGCCGCCGACCCGATCATTGCGCTGTACGAAACCAATCGCGCCCGCCAGATCACCGACGGCGCGGCCGCCGAGCGCACGCAGGTGATCCCCAACGGCGTGTCGATTGCCCGACTCGCCCCGCTGCGCGCGCAACGCGGCGACGCCATCCCGCCGGTGCTGTGTCTGATCGGCCGGGTGGTGCCGATCAAGGATGTGAAGAACTTCATCCGCGCCATGCGCACGGTCATCACCCGCCTGCCCGGGGCCGAGGCCTGGATCGCCGGCCCACTCGACGAAGACCCTGCCTATGTGGCCGAGTGCCGCAACCTGATCGACAGCCTCGATCTGGGCGACACCGTTCGCCTGCTCGGTATGCAACGCATCGACGCCCTGCTGCCGAAGATCGGGCTGGTGGTGCTCAGCTCCATCTCCGAAGCCCTGCCGCTGGTGGTGCTCGAAGGCTTCGCCGCCGGCGTGCCCTGCGTGAGCACCGACGTCGGTTCCTGCCGCCAGCTGATCGAAGGCGGTGACGCCGAGGACCGGGCCTTTGGCAGCGCCGGCGCTGTGGTCGGCATTGCCGACCCGCAAGCCCTGGCCGACGCCGCGCTCAACCTGCTCAGCCACCCCGAGCGCTGGCGCGCTGCCCGCGACGCCGGTATCCGCCGCGTCGAAGCGCGCTACAGTGACGCCCTGATGTTCCAGCGCTACCGCGCCGTCTACGACCACGCGCTAGCCCCCTCTCTCGCCAAGGAGCCCCAATCATGAGCCTGACCCGCTACGGCACCACCACCCGCTACTCCGACATCGTGGTGCACAACCAGACCCTGTACACCGTCGAAGTGCCCGCCAGCATCGACACCAACATCGAAACCCAGACCAGCGAAATCCTCGGCAGCATCGACCGCCTGCTGGCCCAGGCCGGCAGCGACAAGTCACGCATCCTGATGGCCACCATCTACCTGGTCGACATGGACGACTACACCGGCATGAACGCCGTGTGGGACGCCTGGCTGGCCGAAGGCACCGCGCCTTGCCGCGCCTGCGTTCAGGTGGCCGGTCTGGCGCAGGCCGGCTGGCGCATCGAGATCGCGCTGACCGCCGCAGTAGACTAGTGAACAGCCCCCACGCTCACTGCGTTCGCTGCCCCCCGGGGGGGCCGCGGCCATCCTTGGGGCGGCCCGGCGGATGGCCGGCACCCCTGCGCCGGCTTTGCTCACTGTCTCGGTCGGGGCAGCGCTCGCCCATGTGGTGTCGCGGGGTGTCGTCAATGATGGGTGAGGTGTAATTCGTGGCGGGGATCGGTTTCGAGCTGCGCAAGCTCTTGCGCAAGGACAGCCTGCTCGGGCTGGTGCAGGCCTATGCCTATGCCGGGGTGATCGGTTCGGGGCCGTGGGTGCTGTCGATTGTCGGCATTCTGGCCATCGGCCTGCTCAGCGCGTCGCTGGGCGCCTCATCCCATGGCGTCACGCAGTTTCAGGTGTCGGTCACCTGGCTCATCGCCAGTTCGCTGATCCTCACCGGCGGCGTACAGCTGGCCTTTACGCGCTATGTGTCCGACCGATTGTTCGAGCACAAGCACGACACCGTGCTGCCCAATCTGCACGGCGTGCTGTGTCTGGTGCTGATGGCAGCGGGCACGCTGGCCACGGTCCTGGCCTTCACCGCCTTTGCCGGCGAGAGCGTGCTCTACCGGCTGCTGATGATCGCCGGCTTCACGCAGCTGTGCGCCATCTGGGTGCTGACCATCTTCCTCTCCGGACTCAAGCGCTATCGCGCCATTCTGGCGATGTACGCGCTCGGCTACGGCATCACCGTCGGTGCGGCCTTGCTGGCAAGCAACTGGGCGCTCGAAGGTCTGCTCGCCGGCTTCGTGCTCGGCCACTTCGCGCTCCTGTGCGGCATGTGGTGGCTGACGGTGCGTAGTTTCAGCGCCACCGAGGCAGTGCGCTTCGACTTTCTGAAACCGCAGCACCGCTACCCCAGCCTGCTGATCATCGGCGTGCTCTACAACCTCGCAGTGTGGGCCGACAAGCTGGTGTTCTGGCTCTATCCCGACACCTCGGCCGCCATCATCGGTCCGCTGCGCGCCTCGGTCATCTACGACCTGCCGGTGTTCATGGCCTACTTGTTCATCATCCCCGGCATGGCGGTGTTTCTGGTGCGCATCGAAACCGACTTCGTGGACTACCACGAGCGCTTCTACACCGCGGTGCGCGAAGGCGGCAGTCTGGAGACCATCGAATCGATGCGCGACGAAATGGTGCTCGCCATCCGCCAGGGCTTTGCCGAGATCGGCAAGATCCAGACTCTCGCCCTGCTCGCCGCCATCATCGTCGGCCCCACGGTACTCGCGGCGCTGGGCATCTCGGCGCTCTACCTGCCGCTCTTCCACATCCAGACGCTCGGCGCCAGCCTGCAGGTCGGCCTGCTGGCGCTGCTCAATGTGTTCTTCTACCTCGACCAGCGCGCACTGGTGCTGCGTCTGTGTGTATTGCTGTGCGTCAGCAACCTCGCCCTCACCGCGCTCTCACTCCAGCTCGGCGCCGCCTTCTATGGCTACGGCTACGCCGCCGCCGTGCTGCTGACCCTGCTCTACGGCTTGTTCGCGCTCGACCGCAAGCTGCACCGCCTCGAATACGAAACCTTCATGCTGCGTTAAGCCGTATTGGGTGCATAGCGCCTGCAAATCAAAGCCTTGTCGCCAGCAGGGGATTAGATTGGGGCTGCATGGTGCACCGCAGTTCGATAGAATGGTGCGTTCCCCCCAACGCAACCGCAAGACACGCCGATGACCCAGCGCCTGCGAGAGATCCCCTATAACTACACCTCGTTCTCCGACCGGGAGATCGTGATCCGCCTGCTCGGCGAAGAGAGCTGGCAAGTGCTCGACGCCTTGCGCAGCGAACGTGTGACCGGCCGCTCGGCGCGCATGCTCTACGAGGTGCTCGGCGACATCTGGGTGGTGCAGCGCAACCCCTACCTGATGGACGATCTGCTCGGCAACAGCGAGCGCCGTGGCGCGCTGGTGGGCGCCCTGCGCCATCGCCTGAACGAGATCGACAAGCGACGGGTCGACGCCCAGTCCGAAGATCAGGACCGCAGCGAGAAGGTCGAAGTGCTGGTGCGCGCCGCGCGCGAGGCGGTGGCCCGCTTCGAGCTGCAGTTCGAAGAAACCCTGGGCCTGCGCCGCCAGGCCACCCGGGTGCTGACGCGTCACACCCGCAAGGACAACATCTGCTTCGACGGCCACGCCCGCGTCTCGCACGTGACCGACGCCACCGACTGGCGGGTCGAGTACCCCTTCGTGGTGCTCTACCCCGACACCGAGGCCGAAATCGGCCATCTGGTGCGCGACTGTATCGAGCTTGGGCTGACCATCATCCCGCGTGGGGGTGGCACCGGCTACACCGGCGGCGCCGTACCGCTCGATGCGCGCTCGGTGGTCATCAACACCGAAAAACTGATCGATATCGGCAAGGTCGAAGAGACCGTGCTGCCGGGTCTTGACGGCCCGATGAGCGAGGCCTACAGCACCATCCGCACCAGTGCCGGTGTGGTGACGGCCCGCGTGGCCGAAGCCGCCGGTGCGGCCGGCCGCGTGTTTGCGGTCGACCCGACCTCGGCCTCCGCCTCGTGCATTGGCGGCAACATGGCCATGAACGCCGGCGGCAAGAAAGCCGTGCTGTGGGGCACCGCGCTCGACAACCTGGCGTGGTGGAAAATGGTCACGCCCGACGGTAACTGGCTGGAAGTCGAGCGCCTCAATCACAACTTCGGCAAGATCCACGAGCAGGACACCGTTCACTTCCGCCTCAAGCGCTTCGACGCCTCGGGCACGAAGTCGCTGGGCGAGGAAGTGCTGAGCATGCCCGGCGCCGCCTGTCGCAAGGACGGCCTGGGCAAGGACGTGACCGATAAATTCCTCGGTGGCGTGCCGGGCGTGCAGAAAGAAGGCACCGACGGCATCATCGTCGCCGCGCGCTGGGTGCTGCACAAGATGCCACCGGTCACGCGTACGGTGTGCCTCGAGTTTTTCGGCCAGGTGCGCGAAGCCGTGCCGGCCATCGTCGAGATCACCGATTACTTCAAGCCGGGCGGCGAAGGTCACGCCCTGGGCGTGCAGCTGGCCGGCCTCGAGCACCTCGACGAACGCTATGTCAAGGCCGTCGGCTACACCACCAAGGCCAAGCGCCACGGCCGGCCCAAGATGGTGCTGATCGGCGACATCGTCGGCCATGACGAAAAAGCCGTGATGAGCGCCACCTCGGCCGTCGTGCGCATGACCAATGCACGCGGCTCCGAAGGCTTCATTGCCGTGTCCGACGAGCAACGCAAGAAGTTCTGGCTCGACCGCTCACGCACCGCCGCCATCTCGCGCCACACCAACGCCTTCAAGATCAACGAAGACGTGGTGATTCCGCTGCCGCGCATGGGCGACTACTGCGACCACATCGAACGCATCAACATCGAGCTGTCCACGCGCAGCAAGCTTGAGCTGTGCGACGCGCTGACCGACACCTTGCTGGGCGATCTGCCGCTGCACACCCAGGATGACGACATCGACGCCGCCGAGATCATCGGCGACCGCCGCCAGGCCGCGCTCGACTACGTCACCCGCATCCGCGCGCGCTGGCAGTGGCTGCTCGACAACCTCGACACGCCGCTGGCCGAGGCCGAAACCCGCTTTGCCGGGTTCGGCATCACGGCGGGCGAGCTGACCAACACCGCCGCCAATCCGGTGCTCTTCCACCGCCTGCAGGACTACTCGGTGCGCACCTCGTGGAAGACCGAGCTGCGCGCCCGCCTGATCAAGATTTTTGAAGGCGATGTGTTCCGACTGGTGCGCGAAAAAGTCGATGCCACCCATGCGCACGTGCTGCGCGGCCGGCTGTTCGTGGCCCTGCACATGCACGCCGGCGACGGCAATGTGCACACCAACATCCCGGTCAACTCCGACAACTACGCCATGCTGCAGACCGCCAACGAGACGGTGGACCGCATCATGGCCATCGCCCGCGCGCTCGACGGCGTGATCTCCGGCGAACACGGCATCGGCATCACCAAGCTCGACTTCCTCACCGATGACGAGATGGCCAACTACTGGGCCTACAAGCAGAAGGTCGACCCCGAAGGCCGCTTCAACCGCGGCAAGCTGCAGCGCGGCGCCAACCTCGACCGCGCCTACACCCCCAGCTTCGGGCTGATGGGCCACGAATCGCTGATCATGGAACAGACCGAGATCGGCGAGATCGCCCACGACATCAAGGACTGCCTGCGCTGCGGCAAGTGCAAGCCGGTGTGCTCCACCCATGTGCCGCGCGCCAACCTGCTCTACAGCCCGCGCAACAAGATCCTGTCCACCTCGCTGCTGGTCGAAGCCTTCCTGTATGAAGAGCAGACCCGGCGCGGCGTGTCGCTGGCGCACTGGGCCGAGTTCGAAGACGTGGCCGACCACTGCACCATCTGCCACAAGTGCGAAAAGCCCTGTCCCGTCGACATCGACTTCGGCGACGTATCGATCAAGATGCGCAACCTGCTGCGCAACCAGGGCAAGAAGTCCTTCAACCCCGGCAAAGCCGCGGCCATGGCCTTCCTCACCGTCAAGGACCCCGCCACCATCAAGCTGATGCGCAAGGGCATGATCGAGTGGGGCTACAAGGCCCAGCGCTGGGCGCACAAGACCGCCAAGTCGCTCGGCCTGATCCAGAACCAGGTCAAGCAACCGCCGGCCACGCTGCGCAAGGCGCCGATCAAGGCGCAGGTGATCCACTTCATCAACAAGCCGATGCCGGGCAACCTGCCCAAGCGCACCAGCCGCGCACTGATGGATATCGAGGACGACAAGGTCATCCCCGTCATCCGCAACCCCAAGATCAAGGCCGATCAGTCCGAGGCGGTGTTCTACTTCCCCGGCTGCGGCTCCGAGCGCCTGTTCAGCCAGGTCGGCCTCGCCACCCAGGCCATGCTCTACCATGTCGGCGCCACCACCGTGCTGCCGCCGGGCTACCTGTGCTGCGGCTATCCGCAGACCGCCGCCGGCGAAGAAGACAAGGGCCAGAAGATCACCACCGACAACCGGGTGCTCTTCCACCGCGTCGCCAACACGCTCAACTACCTCGACATCAAGACCGTGGTCGTGTCCTGCGGCACCTGCATGGATCAGTTGATGAAGTACCAGTTCGACAAGATCTTCCCGGGCTGCCGACTCATCGACATCCATGAATACCTGATGGAAAAAGGCGTCAGGCTGGAGGGCATCACCGGCCAGAAGTACATGTACCACGAGCCCTGCCACACGCCGATGAAGATCCATTCGGGCATCAAGGTGGCCAACGAGTTGATGGGCACCCGCGTCGATCTCAACGACCGCTGCTGCGGCGAATCGGGCACCCTGGCCGTCGCCCGCCCGGACGTGTCCACCCAGGTGCGCTTCCGCAAGCAGGAAGAAATGGAACAGGGCGCCGCCGCGCTGCGCGAAGGCGATGCCAACGCATCGGTGAAGATCCTCACCTCCTGCCCCAGCTGCCTGCAGGGCCTGTCGCGCTACGCCAACGACGGCGGCGGCATCGAGGCCGACTACATCGTGGTCGAGATCGCCAAGCACCTGCTCGGCGACAACTGGCTGCCCGAGTATGTCGACCGCGCCAACCACGGCGGCATTGAGCGGGTGTTGCTGTAAACGAAACGGGGCGCGGCGTTTGACGCCCGCCCCAGAGCGCCTATTCTGAAATCCTGAACCGACGCACCATTCGCGCGCGGTTGACGGTGTCTTGCCGTCAAAAAATCAGGAGACACTCATGGCAAGCGCGCTTCCCGTTTTATTCGTGGCCACCCGCAAGGGCGCGTGGATTCTGCATGGCGACGCCGATCGCCTGCGCTGGCGCCTGAACGGGCCGCATTTTCTCGGCCAGATCATCAACCACCTGGTGCTCGATCCACGCGACGGTCGCACGCTGCTGGCGGCGGCCTCGACGGGCCACCTCGGGCCAACGATGTTCCGCTCCACCGATCTGGGCGCCCACTGGCAGGAGGTCGCCAAACCGCCCGCCTTTGCCACCGAGGCCGACGGCAGCGGGCGCAGCGTCAAGCACAGCTTCTGGCTGGAGCCGGGCCCGGCCAGCGAGCCGGACGTGTGGTATGCCGGCACCTCACCGCAGGGGCTGTTCCGCTCGGCCGACGGTGGCAACACCTGGGCACCGTTCTCGTGCCTGAACGACGACGCGCAATACCGCGAGTGGATGGGTGGCGAGCAGGACGGCACGCCGGACGGGCCGAAGCTGCATTCGATCCAGATCGACCCGCGTGATCCGTCACACCTGTACATCGCCATGTCGAGCGGCGGGGTGCATGAATCGACCGACGGAGGGCGCAGCTTTGCGCCGCTGATCGACGGCCTCGATGTGGTCGAAGGCTTTGACCGCAGCTCACCCGGCTTCCACGATCCGCACTGCGTACGCCTGTGCCCGACGCTGCCCGACCGGCTCTACCAGCAAAACCATTGCGGCATCTACCGGCTCGACCGACCGGCCACCACCTGGCAGCGCATTGGCGACAACATGCCGGCCGAGGTCGGCGATATCGGCTTCCCGCTGGTGCTCCATCCGCGCGACCCGGACACGCTGTGGGTCTTCCCCATGAATGGCGATAACGTTTGGCCACGCACCAGCCCGGACGGCAAGCCTGCGGCGTATTGCAGCCGCGATGGCGGGGCAAGCTGGCAGCGACAGGATCACGGACTGCCCACCGAGCAGGCGTGGTGGACGGTCAAGCGTCAGGCCATGTGCGCCGACACGGAGGCCGCGCTGGGGCTTTATCTGGGCACCACCAGCGGCGAGGTCTGGGCCAGCGCCGACGAGGGCGACAGCTGGCAATGTCTGGCCCGCCATCTGCCCGAGATCTACGCGGTCAGCATCGGCTATCCGCGGCTCTGAATGCGCGTACTGATCCCCTCTCCCCTGCACGATTACACCCATGCGCCGCGCGTCGAAGCCACAGGCGAGACGCTGGCAGCGCTGCTGGACGATCTGGATCGCCAGTTCCCGGGTATCCGTTTTCGCATGGTGGACGAGCAGGGGCATATCCGGCGCCATATGCGCTGCTTCATCGGCGGGGTGCAGATTTTCGATCTGGCGCACGGGCTCGCCGGTGCCGACGAGGTGTTGTTTGTGCAGGCGCTCAGTGGCGGCTAGGCGACTGAGCGCCGAGCCTCACTTGCCGTTTTCAAGCACCCAGTCGAAGGCTTGCAGATGCAGGCGGCTGGCGTCTTCGGGCCGCATGCCGATCCGTTCGCAGGCGGCATGGATGGCCGGGGTGTCACCGGCGTCCCAGGCGCGGGCCAGATCAAGATACGGGCGGTAGAGGCTGTCGCCGTCGGTGGCGGTCAGCGCGGCGCGAATGGTGTCGCTCATCGGCAGGGTATCGATGAGCCGCGTGGCCGGCACCTGCAAGACGGTATCGAGCAGCGACAACATGCCCAGAACAAACAACTCGTCGCGCTGCGGCACGCTCAGGCTGGCGCCGAGCAACTCCATGAAGCGGGCACGCACCAGCGTCGCCTCGCCGCGCACTTCAGACAGCGTCGCCTTGGGCGCACCAGCAAGCAGCAAGAGCATCAGCCAGCGATACAACGGCCGACGCCCGAGCATGAGCATGGCTTGCTCGATGGAGCTGATCGGATTGACCAGGCCCCAGGCGGCGGCATTCACATAGCGCAGCAAGCGATAGGACAAGGCCACGTCCTGCTTGAGCACACCGGCCATTTCGCGGATCTCCGCGCCCTGGCGCAGCTTGCTGAGCAGGGACGCAACGCGCAGGCCGTCCGGCGAGAAGCGTCCGCCCAGATTGGGGGCACGCTCGCTGACGAAGGGGCCGGTGATGGCTTGGCAACCGAGCCGATGCGGCAGCGGCAGATCATCGACCGTGGGCACATCCAGCGCGCACCACTGCAGCCCCGGATAGGTGAGCTTCAGGCCGGCAACGAAGGCCTCCATGCCCTCGTTCGACTCACCGCCCAGGCTGATCGCGAAGCCGTCCACCTCACCGGCCAGCGAGGCCAGCCAGGGCGCGCTGTCGCAGGCCAGCAGCAAGACCCGGAAACCATCGGCGCGCAATTGAGCGACCGCCGCGACACTCGCCTCGGAGGCCGGCTCGCCGCGCGCCTCGACGTCCAGAATCAGGTGTACGCCCGCGCCGCCGAGCCGGGCCAGGGCAAGCGGATCGAGCGCATCGGCATCAAGACGCAGAAAAATCTGCCGGTGACTGCGCCAGGTTTGGGAGATCGTCGCCACATGACTGACCAGCATGGCATCCAGAAACTGCCTGACCCGCGCGCCGCCCCGGACGCGCAAGGTGGCCGCCTCGGACAGAAAGAAGCGATACCCCAGCGGCTGCGAGCGCTCGCCCAGCACCGCCTCCCACACCAGCACGCCGGCGGTCTGCGCGGACATGCCGGGCGGGGCTTCAACCGGCGGCAATGGCGCCGACTGGACTTCAGCGGCCTGCTCAGAGACAGATTGCGCTGGCGCTTCCGGCGCAGTCGCCCGCACCGGTGTCGCGTCTTCCGCACCGCCCAAGAATCGACTTATCCAGCCCACGGTCGTGCCCTTCCCTCAGTGTTCAACGTGGTGACTACACGCTTTACGGCTGCTTGCCAAAAAAACTGAATGCCCAGCGGAATACCCATCGGTCCACGCCCGCCGTCTGGCGCCGACTCGTCATAGCTTGTGTCATGCCCTATCCGGGTCCGTCCCGGCACGCTACTGTCAATACATGAAGTGCGCGCCCATTGATCGACACCTACATCGTCCTCTTTCCCCAGCGTGCACGTCAGGAGAGCACATGGGTTTCACAATCTCCCTGTCAGAGTGCGGTCAAATTGTCCTTTGCCGAATCAGCGATGCGATCACGCTGGATTTGATGCAGCAAGCGGCAGTCGACGCCAGCGCCTTTGGCGAAGCCTGCCACACGCAGCGCTTCCTGTTCGACGCGCGCGGCACCCGCAATGTCGAGTCCATATTTCGCAACTATCAGTTTGCGCATGAAGCGCTGCCCGCGCTGGGCATCGGCCGCGCGGCCAGCTACGCCGTGCTGATCGACGCAGATGATCGATCGCAGGACTTTCTCGAAACCACCGTCCGCAACGCCGGATTCGATATGCGCCTGTTCACCGACCGCGACAAGGCCACACGCTGGCTGGCGCAACGCCAGCCCGAGGCGATTGTGTCGCAGCGCTGAGCACACGCGTCGACACGGGTTTTTCGCGCGCGGACCGTAAGCATTTCGCCCCCAATCGGGTCTATCTCCCTGACAGCGTCCTCAAGCGACGCACCATCAACCGGCAGCGCCGTCTGCCCGATGTTCAGGAGAACCCCGCATGAAACACCTCCGTCTTCCGATCGCCACCGCCGTGCTCGCGCTCGGCATGGGCGCCGCCCAGGCGGCCGCCGAGCCCACCGTCATTCATCTGAACCAGGTCGGTTGCCAGTTTCTGGAGAGCGAGCACGACCTCAATCGCGGCTACACCCCCAAAACGGCCGACGACTGCCGCAAGATCAACGCCGAAACCGGCGACAAGCGCCTGAGCGAGGCCAAGGTGCTGACGCTCAAGCCCGGCCGATACGTCTTCCGCGTCAGCAACCAGAACGTGCCCTATGAGCTCGGCTTCTGGCTGCGCGGCGACGGCCTGGCGGCCCGCGCCCTGTTGCCCAGTGTGTCGGGCGGCGGCCTCGTTACCGGAAAAACACAGGACTACGAAATCGAGCTCAAAGCGGGCGAATACGTCTACTCCTGCCCGCTGAACCCCACCCCGGACTACAAGCTAGTGGTGCGCTAAGCACCCAGGCAGCACAAAAAACGGGCCGATCGACGGCCCGTTCTTTTTTGCAAAAGCGCGCTCAGCGCAAGGACTCGGTCAGCGCCTCGGCAAAGGTGTCGACCGCAATCGGCAAATAACCGATCACATCGATGTTGCGATCCTCATACACATCCTCGCCCGGCCGGGCGCTCTGGCAGTCGGCCATCACCGCATCGCGGTGACGCAACAGACCCTCGATATGGGGCCCGTACAAGCGCAGCAAGGCCGTCAGCCAGCGGTTGGTCGGCCAGGACGGAAAGGCGTGATCGATCTCGAAGTGCGGCAGGATGGCGATGGCGTCATCGGCCGCGTACCAGGACTCATCCGTCACCCAGCGATTGGTGGTGAACAAGCCCGACGGATAGCCCCAGCCGTCCATGGACACCGCGATCAGATGGCAGATCGC
>JBFIJC010000072.1:0-14008 GCA_041600915.1 Nitrogeniibacter sp. | reverse complement strand
TCGGCGGCGCGTTGCAGTACGCCCCGCGCGACGGAGGCGGTACCATAACCACCGTCACACTCCCTCTCCTGAGCACATGACGACACTTGGCATTCAGACTATTCTGGTGATCGACGATGATCCGGCCTTCAACCGCATCCTCTGCCGCACCCTATCGAATCGCGGCCTGAACTGCGTTGGCGCACTGGACGGCACCACCGCGCTCGCCGAAATGCGCCGAGTCCGGCCGGACGCCGTCATTCTCGATCTGAACCTCGACGGCAGCTCCGGGCTTCCGCTGATCGCACCCTTGCGCGAACTCAGGCCCGACACGCGCATTGTCGTCCTCACCGGCTATGCGAGCATCACCACCGCTGTCGAAGCAATCAAACTCGGCGCACACCAATACCTTGCCAAACCGGCGGATGCCGACAGCATCCTGCGCGCACTGGTCGATTCATTCGCCGCCGAGCCTGACGAGGCCGCGCCGCAAGAGACCATGTCCGTCGATCGCCTCGAGTGGGAGCATATCCAACGCATCCTCGCGGAGAATCAGGGCAATATCTCAGCGACCGCGCGCGCACTCAAGATGCACCGGCGTACCCTGCAAAGAAAACTGGCAAAACGCCCCGTCCGCGAATGACGAGCGACACGGGGCCACGCATTGACAAGTGGCTGTGGGCCGCCCGCTTCTTCAAGACCCGCGGCCTGGCCAAGACAGCCATCGACGGCGGCCATGTCCATCTCAACGGTGTCCGCGCCAAACCCGCGCGCACCCTTCGCTGCGGCGACCTGCTCGACATCACGGTCGCCACGAGAAAGCTCACCGTTGTCGTTGAGGCCTTGTCCGAAACGCGCGGACCGGCGAGCATCGCACAACAGCTCTACGCCGAAACCCCTGAGAGCATCGCGCGGGGCGAAGCTATTCGCGCCCAGCGCGCTGCGCAGTCAGAACCCCGACAAGGCGGTCGCCCGACAAAACGCGACCGACGCGCCATTCACCGCTTCAACGAAGATGCCGGCTGACACAGCCACACAAGCGCGACAGCCGCTTCATGCACGAAACGGCCGCCACAATACAAAACGCCCCGAACATGTCGGGGCGTTTTGTATTTCAAACCAGGCGAGCGTCGGCCCGCCTCATTCGAACTTAAGCGGCCTGCTCTTCAGCGGGCGCCTCAACCGGTGCAGCGGCTTCTTCCGGGCGATCCATCAGTTCAACAATCGCCATCGGCGCGTTGTCGCCGTCACGGAAGCCAAACTTCAGAATACGCAGGTAGCCGCCGTTACGGGTTGCGTAACGCGGGCCCAGCTCGTTGAAGAGCTTGACCACCATGTCGCGATCGCGCAGGCGGTCAAATGCCAGACGGCGATTGGCCACAGTCGCTTTCTTGCTCAGCGTGATGAGGGGCTCAACCACCCGGCGCAATTCTTTCGCCTTCGGGAGAGTCGTCTTGATGACTTCGTGCTGCAGCAGTGAGTTCGCCATGTTGCGGAACATTGCCTGGCGGTGTGCACTGGTGCGGTTCAGCTTGCGAAGACCGTTACGGTGACGCATGATCTCGTTCCTTTATCCCTGCCGAATCAACCGAGCTTCTCGAGCCCGGCCGGCGGCCAATTTTCCAACTTCATGCCGAGCGTCAGGCCGCGCGAGGCGAGCACTTCCTTGATCTCGTTGAGCGACTTGCGTCCGAGATTCGGCGTCTTGAGCAGTTCGGTTTCCGTCCGTTGGATCAGGTCACCGATGTAGTAGATGTTCTCTGCTTTAAGGCAGTTAGCCGAACGAACCGTCAGCTCCAGATCATCCACCGGGCGCAGCAGCACCGGATCAATCGTCGGCGCCTGAGCGGCCTCGACTTCAACCGGCGTACCTTCCAGATCAGCAAATACAGACAGCTGATCCACCAGCACACGTGCCGCGAAGCGGATTGCTTCTTCCGGATCGACCGCACCGTTGGTTTCGATGTCGATCACCAAACGATCCAGGTCGGTACGCTGTTCAACGCGGGCGCTTTCAACCTTGTAGCTAACACGGCGAACCGGGCTAAACGAGGCGTCGAGCACGACGTGGCCAATCGATTTGGAGTCAGCATTCGTCAGACGTTGGTTCGCCGGCTGATAGCCGCGACCTTCCTCGACCTTGATTTCCATATCGAGCTTGCCACCCGGCGCCAGGTGAGCGATCACGAAGTCGGGGTTGATCACCTCAACATCATGCGTCGTCTCGATGTCAGCTGCGGTAACAACACCTTCGCCCGACTTGGCCAGGCGCAGCGTCGCTTCAGTGCGGTTGTGCATTTTCAGCACAACGCCCTTCAGGTTCAGCAGCAGATCAACGACGTCCTCACGGACACCATCCAGCGTGGAGTACTCGTGCAACACACCCTGGATGCTGACTTCTGTCGGCGCACATCCGGGAAGCGACGAGAGCAGAATCCGGCGCAGGGCGTTACCGAGCGTGTGTCCGAATCCGCGCTCGAACGGCTCCATCGTGACCCGTGCATGCACGGTCGACAGGCTTTGTACGTCAATGATGCGCGGTTTCAGCAGTACATTGCTTTGCATCAGCAGTCCTTGTTTCGCAAATTACGTCAGAAGCCGCAATTAGCGGGAGTAAAGTTCGACGACCAGACCTTCGTTCAGCGTTGCAGGCAGTTCGCTACGCTGCGGATAGGCTTTGAAAACGCCCTTACCGGCCTTCACGTCAACTTCGATCCACTCGGGGAAACCGCGGGATTCAGCCGCTTCCAGAGCAGCCTTGACGCGCAGCGTGCCACGAACAGCTTCGCTCACTTCAATCACGTCGCCAGGGCGAACGTTATAAGAAGGAATGTTCACTCGCTGACCGTTGACCAGAACACCGTTGTGGCGAACGATCTGACGCGATTCAGCGCGGGAGACACCAAAGCCCATACGATAGGCGACGGAGTCCAAACGACCTTCCAGCAGTTGCAGCAGGTTCTCACCGGTCTGACCGCGGCGACGATCCGCCTCGGCATAGACTTTACGGAACTGACGCTCGAGCACACCGTACAGACGACGGATTTTCTGCTTTTCGCGCAGCTGCACGCCATAACCAGACATGCGCTGACCTGAACGCTGACCATGCTGACCCGGCGCGTAGGCGCGGCGCTCGATGGCGCACTTATCGGTAAAGCACTTCTCGCCTTTCAGGAACAGCTTCTCGCCTTCACGGCGGCACTGGCGGCACTTGGGATCAAGATTGCGGGCCACGTTTTACTCCTTGTTAGATACGGCGCTTTTTGGGCGGCCGGCAACCGTTGTGCGGGATCGGCGTGATATCGGTGATGCTGGTCACCTTGATACCCAGCGCGTTCAGCGCACGCACCGACGACTCACGCCCCGGACCCGGGCCCTTGATGCGCACTTCGACGTTCTTCACACCACATTCCTGAGCTGCTTTACCAGCAGCTTCTGCGGCCACCTGGGCTGCGAACGGAGTGCTCTTACGCGAGCCCTTGAATCCGGCACCACCGGAGGTCGCCCAGGACAACGCGTTGCCCTGGCGATCGGTAATGGTGATGATCGTGTTATTGAAGCTCGCATGAACATGAACGATGCCTTCGGCGACGTTCTTCTTTACCTTCTTGCGAACTTTGGTTGCAGTCTTAGCCATATCTCGTCTCTATCACTTCTTGCCGGCAATTGCCTTGCGCGGTCCCTTACGGGTGCGGGCGTTAGTGCGGGTACGCTGACCACGACACGGCAGACCGCGACGATGACGCAGCCCACGATAGCAACTCAGGTCCATCAGGCGCTTGATACTCATCGTGATTTCACGACGCAAATCGCCTTCAACCGAGAACTTGCCCACCTCGTCGCGCAGACGCTCCATATCCGACTCAGTCAAATCTTTGATCTTAGTCGAACGTGCAACACCGGCTGCGTCGCAAATCTTTTGCGCGCGAGTCCGGCCAACCCCGAAAATCGCCGTCAAAGCGATTTCCGCGTGTTTGTGATTGGGAATGTTTACCCCAGCAATACGGGCCATCCGATCACCCCAGAAAGTTAAACCTTAAATTATAGTTCTGATAGCTTTCGCTATCAACCCTGACGCTGTTTGTGACGCGGATCGGTGCAAATCACACGAACCACGCCCTTACGGCGTACGATTTTGCAATTTCGGCAGAGGCGCTTCACTGAAGCTTGAACTCTCATTTCTTTCTCCTGAACATCCTGTTACTTGGTGCGGAAAGTAATCCGCCCCTTGGTCAGATCGTATGGCGTCAATTGCACCGTGACGCGGTCCCCAGGCAGGATCCGAATATAGTGCTTGCGCATCTTTCCGGAAATGTGGCCAAGAATCGTATGGCCATTTTCCAGGCGAACCTTGAACATCGCATTGGGAAGCGTTTCAATCACTTCCCCCTGCATTTCGATGCCATCTTCCTTCGTCATGGTGCTCTTACTCTTACCGCATCGGCATTCCCGCACCTTTGAAGTTGGCCTTCTTGAGAAGGCTCTCGTACTGGTGCGACATGATGTAAGCCTGAACCTGCGCCATAAAATCCATCGTTACGACGACGATGATCAGGAGCGAGGTTCCCCCGAAATAAAACGGTACGTTCCACTTCAGAATCAAAAACTCAGGAAGCAGACACACCAGAGTGATATAGACCGCACCCGCCATCGTCAGCCGCATCAAGATGCGATCGATGTAACGTGCAGTTTGCTCACCTGGCCGAATACCCGGCACAAACGCGCCACTCTTCTTGAGGTTATCTGCCGTCTCCCGCGCATTGAACACCAGCGCAGTGTAGAAAAAGCAGAAAAACACAATTGCAGCCGCATACAACATGACGTAAATCGGCTGACCTGGCGCCAAGGTTGCTGAGATATCCCGCATCCAGGACATGCCTTCCGACGCCCCGAACCACTGCCCCAATGTTGCCGGGAACAGAATGATGCTGGACGCGAAGATCGGAGGAATGACACCCGCCATGTTCAACTTCAACGGCAGATGCGAGCTCTGACCGCCGTAAACCTTGTTACCGACCTGACGCTTGGCGTAATTGACGAGAATCTTTCGCTGCCCGCGCTCAACAAACACCACCAGAGCGGTCACCAGCACCACGAGGATGCAGATGAACAGAGCAATAAAGGGGTGCATCGCACCGGTTCTCACCAACTCAAACAAACCACCGACTGCACTTGGCAAACCAGACGCGATACCCGCAAAAATGATCAGCGAAATACCGTTGCCCAGGCCGCGCTCAGTGATCTGCTCACCCAGCCACATCAAAAACATCGTCCCGGTCACCAGCGTTGCGACCGCTACAAACCGGAACATCAGACCAGGGTCCAGCACCAGACCAGGCTGCCCCTCAAGCGCGACGGAAATGCCGATCGCCTGAAACAACGCCAATCCCAATGTGCCGTACCGGGTGTATTGGGTAATCTTTCGACGCCCCGCCTCACCTTCTTTCTTCAGTGCCTCAAGCTGAGGCGAAGCGACGCTCATCAACTGCATGATGATCGACGCCGAAATGTACGGCATGATCCCGAGCGCGAAAATGGTGAATCTCGACAGCGCGCCACCGGAAAACAGGTTGAAAACCCCCAGAATTCCGCCTTGCTGCGTCTGGAACAATTCCGCCAACCGCTGCGGATCGATTCCCGGCACAGGAATATGCGCGCCGATTCGATACACCACCAGCGCCCCCAACAGGAACACAAGCCGGCGACGCAGGTCGCCGAACTTGCCCTGACTACCGAGGGTCGCGGGTTGTTTTGCCACCGTCTGCCGCCTTACTCTGCGACGCTGCCGCCGGCAGCCTGGATGGCTGCAAGCGCGCCTTTGGTCGCACCGACGCCCGACAGGACGACTTTGCGCGTAATGGCACCCGACAGAATCACTTTTGCCGACAAGGCGTCAGCCGGAATCACGTTGGCTTGCTTGAGCACCAGCAGATCGATCTGATCGACCGGCAACTGATCCAGCTCCGACAAACGGACTTCAACGTTGCGACCACGCACCAGCGAGACGAAACCGCGCTTCGGCAAACGGCGCTGAATCGGCATCTGGCCGCCTTCAAAGCCGACTTTGTGGAAACCGCCGGAGCGGGATTTCTGACCTTTGTGACCGCGACCGGCAGTTTTGCCGAGGCCGCTGCCAATGCCGCGCCCAACACGCTTACGTGCGTGCTTGGCACCTTCGGCCGATTTGATGGTATTGAGTTGCATTTAGCCCTCGCACTTCACCAGGTAGGCGACTTTGTTAACCATGCCGCGCACCTCGGGGGTGTCCTGAAGCTCAACCGTATGGTTAAGACGGCGCAAACCCAGACCACGCACGGTGGCGCGATGAGATTGCTTGGTTCCGATAACGCTCTTGATGAGCGTAACTTTTACTTTCTTGTCAGCCATGCGCTCACCCCATCACTTCTTCGACCGTCTTGCCGCGCTTGGCAGCAATATGGGCCGGAGTGCGAACTGCAAAGAGACCATTCAACGTAGCGCGAACCACGTTGTAGGGGTTCGACGAACCCTGGCTCTTGCAAATGATGTCGGTCACACCCATCACTTCGAAGACCGCCCGCATCGGGCCGCCCGCGATGATCCCGGTACCCGACGGCGCCGGCTGCATCAAAACAGTTGCTGCGCCGTGCTTGCCGATCACTGCGTGATGCAAGGTACCGTTCTTCAGGGAGACTTTCGCCATCTTGCGACGGGCTTCGTCCATTGCCTTCTGAACTGCGACAGGCACTTCGCGGGACTTGCCCTTGCCCATGCCGACAGTGCCATCACCGTCGCCGACAACCGTCAGCGCTGCGAAGCCCAGAATGCGACCACCCTTGACAACCTTGGTGACCCGATTAATGGCCACCATCTTTTCGCGAAATGAATCATCGCGTTCTTCGGCTGCCGGGGCGCGTTTGGTTTGCTGTTTCGCCATTGCTAACCTCGCTTAGAACTTGAGGCCGGCTTCGCGAGCCGCCTCTGCCAGCGCCTTGACGCGGCCGTGATAGTGGAATCCAGCACGATCAAACGCAACCGTTTCGATGCCGGCAGCCTTGGCGCGCTCGGCAATGGACTTGCCGACCGACGCCGCTGCGGCGACAGTGCCGCCCTTGCCAGCTTCACCGCGCACAGCCTGCTCGACCGTCGAGGCCGCAGCCAGAACGCGGGAGCCGCAACCAGAAATAATCTGTGCGTAGATGTGCAGATTCGAACGGAACACCGTCAGTCGAACCGCTTTCAACTCGGAAATTTTGGCTCGGGTTTTGCGAGCCCGACGCACGCGCGTCGCTTTTTTGTTCATCATGACAAACGGCCCTTACTTCTTCTTGGTTTCGCGGATGACCACAACCTCGTCCGCGTAACGAACACCCTTGCCCTTATAGGGCTCCGGACTCCGATAGGCGCGCACTTCGGCGGCAACTTGACCGACTTGCTGCTTGTCGACACCCTTGATCAGAACTTCCGTCTGGGTCGGCGTTTCCACCGTCACGCCAGCAGGCATCTGATGCGACACCGGGTGCGAAAAACCAAGACTGAGGTTCAGCTTGTCACCCTGAGCCTGCGCGCGGTAACCCACGCCAACCAGCGTCAGCTTGCGCTCAAAGCCCTTCGTCACACCCGTCACCATATTGGCGACCAATGAACGCATGGTGCCGGACATCGCACGACCCGCCACTTGCCCTTCAACCGCAGCGCACTGGATCTCGCCGTTGTTCAACGCAACCGAAACCGCAGGGTGGAGCGCACGCGTCATCGAACCCAAAGGCCCTTTGACAGTAATGTTTGCTGCATCGATCTTGACATCCACACCCTGAGGCACGGCGACCGGATTTTTTGCTACACGCGACATGTCCGCCTCCTTACGCCACGATGCAGATGACTTCGCCACCAACACGACCAGCGCGCGCGGCACGATCGGTCATCACACCCTTAGGGGTAGACACAATCGCAACGCCCAGGCCATTCATGACGCGGGGCAAATCCTGGCTGCCTTTGTACACACGCAGACCAGGCTTCGAAATACGCTCGATACGCTCAATAACAGGCGCGCCAGCGTAATACTTGAGCACTACATCAAGCTCGGGCTTGCCGCCAGCTTCTCGCACGGAGAAGCCGTCGATATAACCTTCTTCTTGCAGCACTTTGGCAATGGCGATCTTCAGCTTCGAAGAGGGCATTGCGACAATCGATTTTTGCGCCTGCTGACCGTTACGGATGCGGGTCAACATATCGGCGATCGGATCAGACATACTCATCTTCGTCTCTCCTTACCAGCTCGCCTTGGTCATACCCGGCACCTCACCACGGAAAGCGACTTCCCGAAGCTTGTTGCGACACAGACCGAATTTACGGAACACACCCCGCGGACGACCCGTCAGGCTGCAACGATTACGACCACGCGTCGGGTTTGCGTTACGGGGCAACTGCTGAATCTTCAGCCGTGCCGCCATACGCTCTTCGTCCGACAGACTGGAGTCGTTAATTTGCGCTACCAGCGCGGCACGCTTGGCGGCATATTTCGCCACCAGCTTGCGACGCTTCTCTTCGCGATTGATCAGAGCCAGTTTCGCCATATCGCCCTCAATTCTTGAACGGAAACTTGAACGCCGTCAGGAGCGCTCGCGCCTCTGCGTCAGTCTTCGCGGTGGTCGTGATACTGATGTTCATGCCGCGCAGGGCATCAACCTTGTCGTATTCGATTTCCGGAAAAATAATTTGCTCTTTGACACCGACGTTGTAGTTACCCCGGCCGTCGAAACCTTTCGCGGCAACACCACGGAAGTCACGAACACGCGGCAGAGCAACGGTAACGAATCGGTCCAGGAACTCGAACATGCGAGGACCACGGAGCGTCACCATGCAACCAATCGGATAACCGTCACGAATCTTGAAGCCGGCAATCGATTTGCGCGCACGAGTCACCACCGGCTTCTGACCGGCCACCTTGGCCATGTCACCCACCGCGAACTCGAGAATCTTCTTGTCGCCAACCGCCTCGCCGACACCCATATTCAAGGTGATCTTGGTGATGCGCGGAACCTCCATTACCGACTTGTAGCCAAACTGCTTGACCAAGCCAGGAACGACGGTTTCCTTATAGAAATTATGCAAGCGTGCCATCGCGTTTCCTTAAGCGTCGACCAGTTCGCCGTTCGACTTGAAGACGCGCGCCTTGCGGCCATCCTCAAGCACCTTAATCCCAACACGATCACCTTTCTGGACCGCAGGATTGAACAGCGCAACATTGGAAACATGGATCGGCATGTCCTTTTCGACAATGCCACCCACCTCACCCTTCATGGGGTTCGGGCGCACGTGCTTCTTGACACGATTGACACCCTCAACAACCACCAGCTCAGCATCCACACGACGCAGCACAACGCCACGGCGACCACGATCCTTGCCAGCCAGAACGACGACTTCGTCGCCCGTACGAATCTTCTTCATGACCGCTCCTTACAGAACTTCAGGTGCGAGCGAAACGATCTTCATGAAGCGCTCGGTGCGCAGCTCGCGCGTCACCGGCCCGAAGATACGCGTCCCGATCGGCTCCATCTTGGAGTTCAGCAAGACCGCCGCATTGCCATCGAATTTAATCAGCGCGCCATCCGAACGGCGAACGCCTTTCGCTGTACGCACAACCACTGCGCTATACACATCACCTTTCTTGACACGACCACGAGGCACAGCCTCCTTGATCGCGACCTTGATGATGTCGCCCACCCCGGCATAGCGGCGCTTTGAGCCACCCAACACCTTGATGCACATCACCGAACGCGCGCCGGAGTTATCGGCGACGTTCAGCACCGTTTGCATTTGAATCATGAGTTTTACACTCCAACTTGGCCCGCTATGCGGTCAGTCTTGGAACCCGTTCGGGTTTTATGCTCGAAGGAGCAAAGAAGCGGAATTGTAGTGGCTTGCTAAAAATTTAGCAAGCCACTACAGCCATTTATTTAAATGACTCGCGCTTTTTCCAGCACCTTGGAGACCTTCCAGTTCTTCGAGCGTGAGATCGGACGGCATTCCTCGATTTCCACCAGGTCGCCAGCCGCTGCCACACCCTCTTCGTCGTGCGCATGATACTTCGCTGAGCGCATGATGATTTTGCTATACAGCGGATGCTTGACGCGACGCTCAACCAACACCGTCACCGTCTTCTGCATCTTGTCGCTAACTACTTTACCCACCAGCGTGCGGGAAGCTTTTACCGTTTCCTGAGTCATTACTGAGCCGCCTTTTCACGCAGAAGGGTCCGAATGCGCGCGATATCACGACGCACCTTGCCAAGCTGGCTGGTATTGGTCAGTTGCTGGGTCGCCAACTGCATGCGCATACTAAACTGCGCTTTCAGCAATTCCAGCATTTCTTTGTTGAGTTCTTCGACGCTCTTCGCGCGGAGTTCACTTGCTTTCATGACTACCCCACATGACGTGTCACGAACGTGGTCGCAAACGGCAGCTTTGCTGCCGCGAGGCGGAAGGCCTCGCGCGCCAGGGATTCGTCAACACCATCCATTTCGTACAACACTTTGCCCGGCTGAATCTCGGCTACATAGTATTCCGGATTACCCTTACCCGAGCCCATCCGCACTTCGGCGGGCTTGCGGCTGATCGGCTTGTCCGGAAACACACGAATCCAGATACGACCGCCACGCTTGATGTGACGCGTCATCGCACGACGAGCCGACTCAATCTGACGTGCTGTCAGACGACCACGACCGGTGGCCTTGAGACCGTACTCACCAAAGCTGACTTTGGCGCCGCGCGTTGCCAGACCGGTGTTACGGCCCTTTTGTTCTTTGCGGTACTTTCTTCTTTTCGGCTGAAGCATTATTCACTCCTGCTCTCGGTAGCCGCATCGCCACCGGTTTCGGCGCGACGGGGCGCGCGACGCTGACCACGGTTGTCGCCGTCATTACGGCCACCACGGCGCGCGCGGCGCGGTTCATTTTCCGGCTCGGTTGCTGCAGGCTGCTCGTTGCGACCCAGCATCTCGCCCTTGTAAACCCAGACCTTGATACCCGAAATGCCGTAGGTGGTCTTGGCTTCAGACACGCCGTAATCAATATTGGCGCGCAGGGTGTGCAAAGGCACGCGGCCTTCGCGATACCACTCGGTACGAGCAATTTCGGCGCCATTGAGACGACCGGAGCTCATGATCTTGATGCCTTGAACGCCCAGACGCATTGCGTTCTGGATAGCGCGCTTCATGGCGCGACGGAACATGATCCGGCGCTCGAGCTGCTGAGCGATCGAATCTGCAATCAATTGCGCGTCGGTTTCCGGCTTGCGGATTTCTTCGATGTTCACGTGCACCGGCACGCCGACCATCTTCTGAATGTCAGCCTTCAGGCGCTCGATATCCTCGCCTTTCTTGCCGATAACCACGCCAGGGCGCGCACTAAACAAAGTGATACGCGCGTTTTTGGCCGGACGCTCGATCAGCACACGACCCACAGAGGCGTGAGCCAAGCGCTTTTTCAGGAAAGCACGCACCGCCAGGTCATCAGCCAGAGTCTTGGCGAAGTCCTTTTTCGATGCATACCAACGGGCGGTCCAGTCCCGAGTTACCGCAAGGCGGAAACCGGTAGGATGAATTTTCTGACCCATGAGTTCCCCTCAGTTCCCGACAGTCACGTACACGTGACATGTCGGCTTCAGAATACGATTGCCTCGACCTTTGGCGCGCGCGGTAAAACGCTTCAGCGTCATACCCTCTTCAACGTGAATGACCTTCACCTTGAGCTCGTCAATGTCGGCGCCGTCGTTATGCTCGGCGTTTGCAATCGCGGACTCGACCACCTTCTTGATGATCTGTGCGCCTTTTTTCGGGGAAAACGCCAAAATGCTCAGCGCCTGCTCCACCGGTTTTCCGCGGACCTGGTCTGCCACCAGACGCCCTTTTTGAGCGCTGAGGCGGACGCCACGGAGGATGGCTTTAGTTTCCATTACCAATACTCCTTAACGTTTCGCCTTCTTGCTGGCGAGATGCCCCTTGAACGTACGCGTCAGGGCGAATTCACCAAGCTTGTGGCCTACCATGTTTTCCGACACATAAACCGGGACGTGCTGGCGACCGTTATGCACGGCGATCGTCAAACCGACGAAATCCGGCAGAACCGTCGAGCGACGTGACCAGGTCTTGATCGGGCGCTTGTCGTTGCTACCCCGCGCCGCGTCCACCTTATTCAACAGGTGAGCGTCGACAAACGGGCCTTTTTTCAGAGAGCGAGTCATCCGTTACCCCTTAACGCTTCTTGCGGCGCTGAACAATCATCGAATCGGTGCGCTTGTTGTTACGCGTCCGATAGCCTTTGGCGGGCGTGCCCCACGGGCTGACCGGCACGCGGCCTTCGCCCGTACGGCCTTCACCACCACCGTGCGGGTGATCAACCGGGTTCATCACCACACCGCGAACGGTCGGGCGAATACCGCGCCAACGATTCGCACCGGCTTTACCGATTTTGCGCAAGGCGTGCTCGCCATTGCCGACTTCACCGACGGTTGCGCGGCACTCAACGTGCACCCGGCGAATCTCGCCAGAGCGCAAACGAAGCTGAGCGTACGAGCCTTCGCGAGCAAGCAACTGAACAGATGCACCTGCCGAACGCGCCAGCTGAGCACCTTTGCCCGGCTGCATCTCGATGCAGTGGATCACGGTACCGACCGGAATATTCCGGATCGGGAGCGCATTACCCACCTTGATCGGCGCCTCGGAGCCGCTCACAACCTGCTGGCCCACTTCGATATTGCGCGGCGCAATGATGTAACGACGCTCGCCGTCGGCATAGCACAGCAGCGCGATGTTCGCAGAGCGGTTGGGGTCATATTCGACGCGCTCAACCTTTGCGACGATACCGTCCTTGTTGCGACGGAAATCGATCATGCGGTAATGCTGCTTATGCCCACCGCCCTGATGGCGCACCGTGATGCGGCCCGCATTGTTGCGGCCAGCATTCTTGGATTGCTTCTCGATCAGGGCTGCGTGCGGGCGACCCTTGTACAGCTCTTTATTGACAACCTTAACAACCGCGCGACGACCAGCGGATGTCGGCTTAACTTTTACCAACGCCATAGCTCAGTCACTCCCCAGCCGCGAAGTTGATTTCTTGGCCCGGCTGCAAGCAGACAAACGCCTTCTTCCAACCCTTGCGCTGACCGGTGATTTTGCCGAAGCGCTTGACCTTACCCTTGACGTTCGTGGTCTGAACCGACTTCACCTTCACATTGAAGAGGGACTCAACCGCCGCCTTCACTTCAGGTTTGGTCGCGTCCGAAACGACGCGGAACACCACTTGCTCATTCTTGTCGGCGATGTAAGTCGCCTTCTCGGAGATCTGCGGTGCGAGCAGCACCTTCAGCAGACGCTCTTGCTTGAGCTGACTCATTGCCACACCTCCTGCATTTTCGCCAGCGCACCCTTGGTCACAACAACCTGCGGGAAACGCACCAGCGACACCGGATCGGCCTCACTCACCTCAAGCACCAGCACATCACGCAGATTGCGCGAAGCCAGGAAGAGGTTCTCGCTCAGCTCTTCGGTAATCACAAGAACCGAATCCACAAAACCCATGCCCTTCAGCTTTTCGGCAAACAGGCGCGTCTTCGGTGCGTCGAGGGCAAAATCCTCAACCACGGAAATACGGCCTTCGCGCGCCAGCTGGGACAGAATCGACGCCAGACCGGCGCGATACATCTTGCGGTTCACTTTGTGCGAAAAGTTCTCGTCGGGCGAGTTCGGGAAAATCCGACCACCTCCGCGCCACAGCGGGCTCGACGCCATACCGGCACGAGCACGACCCGTACCTTTTTGACGCCACGGCTTCCGAGTCGACTTGGCGATCTCGGAGCGGCCTTTCTGCGCACGGTTACCCGAACGGGCGTTGGCCTGGTAAGCCACGACAACCTGATGAATCAGCGCCTCGTTGTACTCACGACCAAACAGCACATCAGACACCTGAACTGTTTCGGCAGCCTGACCCTGCTCATTAAGAAGCTTAAGTTCCATTACGCCCCCTTGACTGCCGGCCGAACAACCACATCAC
>JBFIJC010000071.1:0-14156 GCA_041600915.1 Nitrogeniibacter sp. | reverse complement strand
GCAAGGGCTGGTTTGCGGTGCAGGGCGCCGACGGCCAGGAGGCCTATACCCGCAACGGCAGCTTTGAACTCTCCGCCGAAGGCGTGTTGCAGACCCGCGATGGCCGTGCGGTGATCGGCGACGGCGGTCCGATCACGGTGCCGCCGGACAATCAGATCGTGATCGGCAAAGACGGCTCGATCTCGGCCATCCCGAGCACCGGCGACAAAAACGCGGTGAACGTGATCGGCCGTTTCAAGCTGGTGAACCCGCCCGAAGCTGAACTGCGCCGTGGCGAGGACGGACTGTTCCGTGTCGCCGGCGGTGCGCCCGCGCCGGCCGACGAGGCCGTGCAGGTTGCCGGTGGTTATCTCGAAGGCAGCAACGTCAATGTGGTTGATCAGATGGTCAACATGATTTCGCTGGCGCGCCAGTTCGAAATGCAGACCCAGCTGCTGCGCAAGGCGGAGACCAACGACCAGGTCGCCACCAAGCTGCTGAGCACTGGCTGAGGCATGAACCTTGAAACCTCAGTTGAACGCTGATCGGTGCGAGGCAAACCACATGAATTTTGACTTGGGTGCTTTTGCCGGGATTCACCTAAAGGGTGAGAACGCTTCGCGGCTGCTGGCACGTCTGGTCGGGCGTCCAGCTTTGTCGGTCGTCCTTGCAGGCATGAGCCTGCCGCGTCCTCGCTTCGCGCTGGACATCCCGCCCAAACGTACCATCAGCCCCGCTCAACTGAGGTTTCAAGGTTGAACTGACCGGAATTTCGGCGCTTCTTCCTCGCATCGGAATAGCGTCGGCCGGCGTACTCTGATTTCAAGGGCCGCCCTGTGTGCTGGCCCACGCGAACGCAAAGCGCCCTGGCGCGCGAAGGAGCCTGACATGATCCGCTCACTGTGGATTGCCCGCACCGGCCTGGATGCCCAGCAAACCCAGCTGGACGTGGTGTCAAACAACCTGGCCAACGTTTCCACCACCGGCTTCAAGCGCTCACGTGCGGTGTTTGAAGACCTGCTGTACCAGACCCTGCGCCAGCCCGGCGCCCAGTCGACCCAGCAAACCCAGATCTCCAGCGGCCTGCAGATCGGCACCGGCGTGCGCCCGGTGGCGACCGAGCGCATCCACACGCAGGGCAACCTGCAGCAGACCGGCAACGGCCTGGATGTGGCCGTGCAGGGCGAGGGCTTCTTTCAGATTCAGCTGCCCGATGGCACCACCGCCTACACGCGCGATGGCTCCTTCCAGCTCGACAACCAGGGCCAGATGGTCACCGCCAGTGGTTATCCGCTGAGCCCGGCCATCATTCTGCCGGCCGATACGCTGAGCATGACCATCGGCAAGGACGGCACGGTCAGCGTGCAGCAGTCCGGGCAGGTGTCGCCGACACAGGTGGGCACCATCCAGCTGGCCACTTTTGTTAACTCGGGCGGCCTGCAAAGTGCGGGTGAAAATCTTTACCTCGAGACGGCGTCCAGCGGCACCCCGACGCCCAACACCCCGGGGTCGAACGGCGCCGGCGTGCTCAACCAGAACTACGTCGAAACCTCCAATGTGAACGTGGCCGAAGAGCTGGTGCAGCTGATCACCACCCAGCGCGCCTACGAGCTCAACTCGCGCGCGATTCAGACTTCCGACCAGATGCTCGGTCGTTTGACGCAGCTCTGAGCGGGGTTAGGGAGACTCGCCATGCGCGCTCTGTTCACTCTGCTGCTGACGAGCTTGCTGGTCGGTTGCGCTGCGCTCGAAACCACGCCGCCCACGTCGGTGCATCAACCCATGTCGGCCCGGCCCGAGGTGCGCGCCGGTGTGGCGCCTGCCAACGGCGCCATTTTTCAGGCGGTGGGCTCACGGCCCTTGTTCGAAGACCGCCGCGCCCGCCTGATCGGCGACACCATCACCATCAATCTGGCCGAGAGCACCACGGCCCGCAAGGCATCCAATGCCAGCGCGAGCCGCGACGGCAGCCTGAGCGCCGGCATCACCTCGATCAACAAGCTGCCGCTCAAGGGTCTGGCAGGATTGGGCGTAGAGGCCGAAAGCGAGAGCGACTTTTCGGGGCAGGGCGCCGCTGCCGCCAACAACCTGTTCAACGGCACCATCACCTGCACGGTGATCGAGGTGTATCCCAACGGCAATTTGCTGGTATCGGGTGAAAAGCAGGTGTCGATCAACCAGGGCAACGAGTTCATCCGCTTCTCGGGCGTGGTCAATCCCAATCATGTGACCACCAGCAACACCGTGCAGTCCACCCAGGTGGCCGACGCGCGCATCGAATACAAGGGCAGCGGCTATATCAACGAGAGCCAGGTGATGGGCTGGTTGCAGCGCTTCTTCCTGCTGCTGTTGCCGATCTGAGGTTGCCATGGACATCGCACGCGAATTCTTTGTAGGGCGGGTTTCAACCCGCCTTCTGTCCCGGAAAGGGTTTGGCGGGTTGAAACCCGCCCTACGGGTTGCCATTGCCTTGGTGCTCGGCCTGTTCATGGCGACTGCCCACGCCGAGCGCATCAAGGACCTGGCCAATATCGCCGGCGTGCGAAGCAACCAGCTGGTGGGTTACGGCATTGTGGTCGGTCTGGATGGCTCGGGCGACCAGACCACCCAGACGCCGTTTACCGTGCAAAGCATCATCAACATGCTCGGCAACATGGGCGTGACCATGCCGCCGGGCACCAACTTGCAGCTCAAGAACGTGGCCGCAGTAATGGTTACCGCCGACTTGCCGCCGTTTGCGCGGCCCGGTCAGCGGATCGATATCACCACCTCGTCGATCGGTAACGCCAAGAGTCTGCGCGGCGGCACGCTGGTCATGACACCGCTCAAGGGCGCCGACGGTCAGATCTACGCCATGGCGCAAGGCAACGTTATCGTCGGCGGTGCGGGCGCTTCGGGCGGCGGCGCGTCGGTGGTAGTCAATCATCTGTCGGCCGGCCGGGTGCCCAACGGCGCAACGGTCGAGCGTGCAGTGCCGACGGCACTGGGGCAGGGCGACGTGATTCTGCTTGAGCTTGAACAAACCGATTTTGGCACCGCCCAGCGCATGGTTGACGCCATCAACAGCGCCACGTCGCCGGGCCAGGCCCAGGCGCTGGACGGGCGCACCATTCAGGTCCGCGCGCCGTCGGATGCGTCGATGCGCGTGGCCTTCCTCGGCCGGATCGAAAACATCGACGTTACCCCGGCGCTGCAGTCGGCCAAGGTGATCATCAATTCGCGTACCGGTTCGGTGGTCATGAACCAGGCCGTGATGCTGCAGCAATGCGCGGTTGCGCACGGCAATCTGTCGGTGTCGGTCACGACCGAGCCGGTGGTCAGCCAACCCAATCCCTTGTCGGGCGGTCGCACCGTCGCCGGCCAGCGCGGTGATGTGTCGATCGATCAGGCCGGCGGCACCTTGATGCGAGTGCCGGCCGGCACCAACCTGGCCGAAGTGGTCAAGGCGCTCAACGCCTTGGGTGCCAATCCGATGGACCTCATCAGCATTCTCCAGGCCATGAAGGCTTCGGGCGCGCTGCGGGCCGATCTGGAAGTGATCTGATGCAAGGCGCTGCCCAACTCAATACCCTCGATCCGAATGCCATGGCCGACCTCAAGCGTCTGGCCAAGGACAACGATCCGAAAGCGATCGAAGCGGCGGCGCGGCAGTTTGAGTCCCTGTTTCTGGCCATGGTGCTCAAGTCCATGCGCGCGGCCATGCCCGCCACCGGCTTGATGGATAACGATCAGAGCCGCATGTATCAATCCATGCTCGACCAGCAGCTGGCCGCCAATATGGCCGCCAGTGGCGGGGCGGGCCTGGCCAAGGCATTGATCGCCCAGCTTGGCGGTAACCCCATGCAGGCGCCCAGCCGCGACGAGATTTCGGCCGGCTTTGACATCGCTTCGGTGCCGCGCCGGCCGGCAAATGCTGCCGCCGCGCCCTTGCCGCCGGTTGATCTTGCCGCCCGACGGGCGGCCGGGCTGCCGTCCAGCGTGAGCGCGCCGGCCAGTATCGAACCGACGCCGCCGGAAATCTCGTCGGATGCCGCTGCCTTCGTGCGCAAGGTCATGCCGCACGCTCAGGCCGCCAGCCGCGAAACAGGCATCCCCGCGCATTTCATGGTGGCGCAGGCTGCCCTCGAGACCGGCTGGGGCAAGTACCAGCTGCGTGACGCCAATGGCCAGTCCAGTCACAACCTCTTCAACATCAAGGCCGGCAGCAGCTGGCAGGGCAAGACGGTGTCGGTGGGGACCACCGAATACGTGGATGGCCGCCCGGTCACCGAGCAAGCCCGCTTCCGGGCTTACGGCTCATACGCCGAGTCATTCCGCGACTATGCCCGCCTGATCGGCAACAGCCCGCGCTACGCCGATGTGGTCGGCCAGCAGGACGCTGCCGCCTTCGCTCGCGAACTGCAGGCCGCCGGCTACGCCACCGACCCGCGCTACGCCGAAAAACTCACCCGCATCATCACCGGCCCAACGCTGCGCGCCGCGCTGCCGGGCTGAAGCTCACCCCGAGCGATTGTGGTGGGCAGCAAGCTGCCCACCCTATGAAGGGGAGACTCCTTACTGGGCGCGGATGCGCCTTCGGCGTACCCGACCAGCACCCGCGGATTCCGAAGCTTCCCAGGCGACGTCGTTCGGTAGGGTGGGCGGCTTGCCGCCCACCATCGTGCCTCACGGTACACGTTGCTTGGTGGGCGGCGAGCCGCCCACCCTACGAAAACCCGTCCGTTTGTCGCGTTGTCCGCCAACTGGCATAAGTTTTGCACTGTTCAAGTCGTAGAAGTCTTAGCGACGAGGAACTCCCATGGCAGGCATGCTCAACATTGGCATCACAGGTCTGAACGCCGCCCAGGCGTGGTTGAACACGACCAGCCATAACATCTCCAACGCCTCGACCCCCGGTTTCAGCCGGCAGACGGTTGGGCAGAGCACGCTTACGCCGGTGTTCTCGGGCGGTGGTTTTTTTGGCCAGGGCACGCAGGTCGACTCGGTCAAACGTGTTTACAGCCAGTTTCTTGAAAATCAGGTACTGACTGCCGACACGCGGCGCGCTTCGCTGAGCGCTTACGAAAGCCAGATCACTCAGATCGACAACTTGCTCGCCGACCCGACCGCGGGGCTGTCGCCGGCGATTCAGAGTTTCTTCAAGGGCGTGCAGGAAGTGGCGGCCAACCCGTCGAGCGTGCCAGCGCGGCAGGCGATGATTGCCTCGGGCGAGTCGCTGGCCTCGCGCTTTCAGTATCTCGACGGTCGCCTGCGTGACATCAGCGGCGGCGTGGAGGGCGAGATTGCCAGCACGGTCTCTCAGATCAATGCACACGCCAAGCAGCTGTCGGAGATCAATCAACGCATTCTGGTGGCGGAGTCGGCCGGCTCCGGCACGCCGGCCAATGACTTGCACGACTTGCGCGCGACGGTGCTGAGTGATTTGAACAAGCTCGTTCAGGTCAGCACCGTGACCGAAAGCAATGGCTCGCTCAGTGTGTTCATTGGTAGCGGGCAGCCTTTGGTGATCGGCGGCCAGGTCACGACGCTCAATACTTCACCCAGTGTCAATAATCCCGAGCAGCTCGCCGTCGGCCTGCAACTGATCGGCGGTGGTTCGGTGCAGATGCCCGAGACGCTGCTCACCGGCGGCTCGCTGGGCGGCCTGCTGGAGTTTCGTCGCGATGCGCTCGAAAACGCCAAGAGCCAGCTCGGCCTGATCGCCGTTGGTTTGAGCGAAACCTTCAATGCTCAGCACCGGCTTGGGCAGGATCTGGACGGTGCGCTCGGGCTCGATTTCTTCAAGCCCCTGAGCCCAAGCATCCGGCCGCTCAATAGCGCAACGACCGCGCCGACGGTCGCTTTTGGCACGGTGGCTAATCTCACCGGCGACAACTACCGCCTCACTTATACAAACACGACCGGCGCCTATACCTTGGTCAATGCGCGGACGGGGGCGAGTGTGGCCTCTGCTGCCAGTGTGGGCTTGACGATCACGCCGCCGGGCACGACGGTCAGCGGCGAAGAATTCATTATCGAGCCCACCCGTGAGGCCGGCGCCAACATCCGCGTCGGTTTGGGTGACACGCGCCTGGTGGCTGCGGCCGGCCCGGTACGCGCGCAGGTGGCCGGCAACAACACCGGCACGGCCGCCGTCAGCGGGGTGACGGTGACCAGCACCGCCGGCTTTGCCACCGGCTCACCGCATATCGGTGCGCACACCTTGCAGTTTAACGGGGTGACCAATCAATACGATGTGCGCGACGCCGGCAATACGCTGATCGGCAGCATTGCCTTCAACCCCGCGACCGATTCGGCGGGGGTGACGCGGACGCTGCCCGGCGCGCTCGGCGGCATCGACATCAAGCTGGCCGGTGTGCCGGTGACGGGCGACCGCATCACGCTCGAAAGCAACTCGGACGGCGTGGCCGACAATACAAACGCAGTGGCATTGAGCAGTTTGCAGACCGCCAAAACGCTGCTGGCAGCCGGCGGCACAGCGACCGCAAGCTATCAATCCACGTATTCGAATCTGGTCAGCAATGTCGGTAACAAGACCAGCGAGGTCAAGGTCAGCCGTGCCGCGCAAGACACCCTGGTCGGCCAGGCCACGGCCAGCCGCGAAGCCCTGTCTGGCGTGAATCTCGACGAAGAGGCTGCCAACCTCATCCGCTATCAGCAGGCCTACCAGGCCTCGGCGCGGGTGATGTCGATCGCCTCCAGTCTGTTTGACGAAATTCTCTCCATCGCGCGCTAAGCCTGCGAAAAGAAGGAGCCCGATCATGCGAATCAGTACCGGTATGCTCTACCAGACCGGCGTCAACACCATCCAGAAGCAGACCGCGCAGATGCTGCAGACCCAGCAGCAAGTGGCGACCGGTCGGCGCATCATCGCCCCCTCGGACGATCCGATTGCCTCGGCACGTGCGCTGGAAATCACCCAGGCGAAGGGCATCAACGCCCAGCAGCTGATCAACCAGGGTTACGCCAAGGATTCGCTCGGTCTGCTCGAGAACAAACTCGCCGCGGTCGAAGAATTGCTCATCCACACCCGCACCCGTGCGGTGGAGGCGGGCAATGGCACCTACGCACCGAGCGAGCTCAGATCGCTCGCCACCGATGTGCGCGCCAACTTCGACTCCATGCTGGCCTTGGCCAATAGCCAGAACGGTCAGGGCGAATACCTGTTCTCGGGTTACCAGGCCGATGTGAAGCCCTATGTCGGCACGCTCGACGGCGTGAGCTACCAGGGCGACCAGGGGCAGCGCACGCTGCAGGTGTCGCCGTCGCGACTCATGCCGGTCAATAACGCCGGCAGCGATGTGTTCAACTCCGTGCGGCAAGACCCCGGCAAGTTCTTCGCTGTGCCGGTCTCACCCAACGGCGGCACCGGCCACATCGCTCAGGCGCAAACCACAGGCGCCTACACGGGCACCCGCTACGACATCCAGTGGGACGGCACCAACTACAACGTCACCGATGCCGACACCGGCGCGGCCGTGGTCAGCCAGAGCGGCCCCACGCTCACCTTCGGTGCCGTGCAGCTGGAGATGGGCGGCGTGCCCAACCCGGGTGACAGCTTTGAGGTCGGCCCGCGGGCCAACGTCTTCAATATGTATACCAATATGGTCCGCGCGCTCGAAAACCCGTCGACCACCGTTGGCATCCAGGGCGCCGTCGCTCAGGCAATTGAAGGCATGGATCGCAGTCTCGATCAGGCGCTCACCGTGCGCGCCTCGGTTGGCTCGCGCATGGTCGAGCTCTCCACGCTGGAGTCAGTGGGGAGCGATCTCGATATCCAATACACCCAGACACTCTCGCGCCTGCAGGATGTCGACTACACCGAGGCGGTGAGTAGCCTCACCTTGCAGCAAACCTATCTGCAAGCCTCGCAGCAGTCTTTCCTGCGCATCAATCAGCTCAGCCTCTTCAACTACCTCAGCTAAGATGCGCGCCGCCCGCCCACTCCTCGCCATCGCTGCCTTCGCCATTGCCGGCTGCAGCAGCGTACCCGGCCCCGGTGACGGCCCCAGCACCCAATGGCTGCTCGCCCCGGCCGCCGCTATTACCGTGATCGAAAGCGGCTACACCACCAACCCGCATCTTGCCGGCATGGTCGCCGCCTGGGCGCTGCTCGACCCGCTCGCCCCCAACTGGCAGATTCAGGCCACCCGGCTGGACGAGCGCAATGTGCGCTTCCGTCTCCAGCACAAACTCCTGCACACCGGCGGCGAAGGCGAAGCCCGTCAGGTGCTTCGTCGCAACGCCGAGCGCATCACCGAGCAAGAAGGCTTCAGCGAATTCGAGATCGTCCGCCTCGAAGAAAGCGTCGACTCCACCCGTCCGTTTGCCCGGCGAACCATGGTGGCCGATGTGCGCATGCTCAGGGGCAGGGCGCTTCCCGGGCTCTGAATACCGATCGGCGTTGCGGCACGCTTCGTACGCCCGCGCCGCTCCCCACCGCTGTCCCAGCGCCTCATTCGGGGGTGTTGCCCATGCCGCGTTGGCAAACACGAGACGCGCCAGCGTGCGCTTCACACGGTATTCTTGAGCCCTTTTCCAAGGAGCCTGTATGAACCGCGTGCTGATCGCGCTTGCTGCGCTAGCCTTTATGACTGCCCCGGCCAGCGCCGACGAGCAGAAGGACTTTTTCGCCCAGCCGTCGAATGAAGTGGGCTTCAAGGCTGCGCTCAAGTCCGGTGAGCTCGAGAATGGGCGGGCGCGCATGGTGGCGATGTGCGAGAAGGAGAAGGCCAAGAATCCGTCGGCCGATTGCGCGTGCGTCGGGCGGGTGGTGGCGGCGGTGTCGGACCGCGAGTTCTACTATGAAAGCGTGCGGGCCTATCAGGAGTTCATGATCCGCGCCGAGGCATTTCAGGCTGAGGACAAGCAAGGCTACGAGGCGCTCAAGGCCGAACACGGCAAGCGCGAGGGCATGGTGCACAAGATCGAGGCGCAGTGCGGCAAGGTCTGATGCGACCGGATGGGCGCCGATTCGCGCTGTCCGCCTTCGTGACAGGGTAGGATGCGCGCCTAGCCCGTGATTGAGAACGGAGCCCCAGGGAGTGTGCGGATGAGAGACGTGGTGTTGAATGTGGAGCCGGTTGAGCTCTACAAGATTCTGAAATTCGAGGGCCTGGTCGGCAGTGGCGGCGAGGCCAAGTCGGCGGTGGCTGACGGCCGGGTGAAGGTCAATGGGGCGGTGGAGACGCGCAAGCGGCGGCAGATCGTGGCCGGCGACGTGCTGAGCTTTGCCGGCGAACAACTGCGCATCGTGCGCGCGGGCGGCTGAGGATGCAGATCTGGGTCGATGCCGATGCCTGTCCGGTGGTGATCAAGGAGATCCTGTTCCGGGCGGCCGATCGCGCCAAGGTAATGACTACCCTGGTGGCCAATCAGATGGTGCGGGTGCCGCCGTCGCGCTTTATCAAGATGGTGCAGGTGTCGTCGGGCTTTGACGTGGCCGACAACGAGATCGTCAAGCGCCTTGAGCCGGGCGATCTGGTGATAACGGCGGATATTCCGCTGGCGGCGGATGTGATTGAAAAGGGCGGCCATGCGCTGAACCCGCGCGGTGAATTCTATTCGCAGGAGAACATTCGCTCCTTGCTGAATATGCGTGATTTCATGGATACGCTGCGCTCCAGCGGTGTGGATACGGGCGGACCGCCGGCCTTCAGCCTGAGCGATCGCAAGGCTTTTGCCAGTCATCTGGATCGATTCCTGGCCCGTCACGCGCCGCGTAGCTGATCAGGCGGTCGGCGCCTCGGCGGCGACCTCCGCCAGGGCCGCGCGACGTCGTTTTTGCTGGCGCACCACCCAGCCGATCAGTGCCAGCGCGGGGAGGAACATCCACTCCTGCGCCGGGCGGTCGCTCGGCACTTCGACCGCATCAATACGGAAACCGCTCTGGATACCGAGCTTGGCGGCCTGACTGCCGAACTCGACGCGCGTGATGGTGAAGCCGGTGTCGCTGATCACTGTGCCGACGCCACCGTTGGCCAGCCTGCGGGTGGCGCTGGCGGCGGGGGCGCCGAGTGGCAAGAGCACACCGCGCTCGACCTCGTCGCCCTCGATGGTGGTGCCGCTCAGGAATACCCGCATTTGGGTGTTGGGTGGCGCGTTGACGATGGCTGCCTCGGCCTCGGCACCGGTGAGCTGTTTGTAAGGTGCGATGAGCGGGTCCATGAACATGCCGGGGTTGAACAGCATGAACACCGTCAGCAGCATCACCAGTCGCTCACGACCGGTGCTCTTGATCAGCAGCCAGCCCTGATTCACCGAGATAAACGCAAAGCCCGCCAGCGTGGCGCTGGCCAGCGTGATGAGGGTATGGCCGACGCCCTCCACCCCGATCAGCAGCAGCTGCGGGTTGAGCACGAACATGAAGGGCAGCAGCACCATGCGCATCGAATAGCGAAAGGCGATGTAACCCGTCTTGATCGGATTGGCCAGCGCGATGCTCGCCGCCGCGTAGGATGCCAGCCCCACCGGTGGGGTGATGTCAGCCATCAAGCCAAAATAGAACACGAACAGGTGGGCCGCGATGAGCGGCACCAGCAGGCCGTTTTGAGCACCCAGCGCGACGATGACCGGCGCCATCAGCGAGGACACCACGATGTAGTTGGCGGTGGTCGGCAAGCCCATGCCGAGCACCAGGCAGATCAGCGCGACCAGCACCAGCATGAGGATGATGTTGCCGCCCGACAGCGCTGTGACCAGATCGGTCATCACCAGACCGATGCCGGTGAGCGTCACGGTGCCGACGATGATGCCGGCCGTGGCGGTGGCAATGGCCACGGTGACCATGTTGCGCGCGCCGGCGGCCATGCCGTCGACCAGGTCCTGCGCACCGCGCCAGGCCGAGGCGCGAATGCCGCCGTCGCCACGAAACCACGCCAGAAACGGCCGCTGGGTGAGCACGATGAAGGCCAGGAACAAGGTGGCCCAGAAGGCGGCGCGGGTCGGCGAGAGCTGCTCGACCACCAGGTTCCAGACCAGCGCGCCGACGGGTAGCAAAAAGTAGAGCCCCGAGCGCACCGTCGGGCCGAAGGCGGGGAGGACGGTGATGGGTTGATCGGCGGAGTCGTCGACGCTGGCAAAGGGCGCGCTCAGGCGCAGCAACACGAGGTAAGCCACCAGCAGCAAGCCGGCCATCACGGCAAAAGAAATCTGCGGAAAAACGGCATGCACGATGCTGCCGATGATGGACACCGCCGCAATCACCCCGGCAATGCCAAAGAAGCCGAGCGAGAAATTGGCCAGCGAACGCTGCCAGCGCGGCGAATGACGGCGGGGCAGGCCGCGCAGGTTGGCTTTTACTGCTTCGAGGTGGACGATGTACATCAGCCCGAGATAGGACACCAGCGCCGAGATGAGCGCGTGCTTGAGCACCTGCACATAGGGCACGCCGACATACTCGACCATCAGAAAGGCGGCCGCGCCCATGACCGGCGGCATGACCTGGCCATTGACCGAGGCGGCCACTTCGATGGCCGCGGCCTTTTCAGCCGGGTAGCCGACGCGTTTGATGAGCGGGATGGTGAGCGGTCCGGTGGTCACCACATTGGTGATCGACGAGCCCGAGATCAAGCCGGTGGCTGCCGAGGCCACCACGGCCGCCTTGGCCGGCCCGCCGCGCAAATGGCCGAGCAGCGCCACCGCGCTGCGAATGAAATAGCTGCCGGCGCCCGCGGTTTCGAGCAGCGCGCCGAACAGCACAAACAAGAAGATGAAGCCGGCCGACACGCCCAGCGCGACGCCGAACACCCCCTCGGTGCCCAGCCACAAATGGCCCATGGTGTGGCTGAACGACGCGCCCTTGTGCGCGATCAGATCGGGCATCTGCTCGCCGAAAAAAATGTAGGTGAGCAGCGTCAGCGCCAGCCCCACCATGGGCAGGCCGAGCACCCGGCGGGTGGCTTCGAGCAGCAAGGTAAGGCCGACCGCCGCAGTGGCCACTTCGAGCATGGACGGGTTGCCGACATGGTCGCTGACAGACTCATAGAACAATGCCAGATAGCCCGCGCTGAGTGCCGCCAGTGCGGCGAGCACGATGTCGGCGCGGGGAATGTCCGGGCGGGTCTCGCGCCGCACCACCGGGTAGGCGAGCAACGCCAGGAAGACCGCAAAGGCGAGGTGGAGCGAACGGATGCGCGCTTCATTGAACACGCCCACGCCCAACCATTCGGGCAGCGGCGAAGCCACCCACAGCTGAAAAACGGACCACACCAGGCCAGTCAGCGCGAGCACGTTCGCCATGCGCCCCTCCGGCACACGCAGTCCCATGGCGATGTTCGCCGCGCGGAGGCGCGGCGAGATGGGGGCCGGGTCGGGGGTGTGTTCGTCCGCCGCGCTCATTTGCGTGCTGGTCTCCCTCGGTGGGGCGGTCTGCGCCGCGTGCCGGGTGTTGCTCACTGGCAACACCTCTGTGTCGGCTCAGTATCTTTGGCCGATCAGGGGGCGGTCAAGGGGGATGTGTCAGAGCCTGTGGCGCCGTTGCCATTTTTGCGGTGGCCGGGCGCCTTGGCGTCAGCCGGTGTAAGCCCCGCGTGCTCGTGCCGGTCTACCGTCTGAGGTGCATCCTGCGCCGAACGGGAGTCGGTCGATGTCTATTTCCATTCTTGGTTCATCACGGGGCGCTCTGGTGCGCGCGGGGTTGATCATGGTGTTTGGCCTGAGCCTGTTGGCGGCGGGTGCATGGGGCGCGCCGCCGGCGCACATCACCACGGCCAGCGGCCATGGTTTCGATACGCTGGTGACGCGGCTTGAGGCGGCGATTGCTCAGCACGAGATGGGCCTGGTCGCGCAGGCCAGTGCCAGCCGGGGTGCCGCATCGCGCGGGTTGACAATTCCGGGTAACGCCGTGTTGATGGTGTTTCGTAACGACTACGCGGTGCGCATGCTCGCGGCCAGTGTGCCGGCGGGTATCGAGGCGCCGCTGCGGCTTTATGTGACCGAACAGCCGGACGGTACGGCGCAGGTGCATTACGCGGCGCCGAGTGCTGTCTTTGCGCCCTATGGCAGCGCGGCGCTCGACGCCATGGCGCGCGAGCTCGATGCCGTGTTTGCAAAGATCGTGGCCGATGCCGTCGCACCCTGACAGCACGCTCCGCGTGCAGTGGCCGGTGGTGCTGTTGGCCGTGACCGGTGTGCTTGGCCTGATGCCGTTTCTGGCGGGGCGAATGATGGCGCTGCTGGTCATTGGCGTGCTCCTGGGCCTGACGCTGTTTCATGCGGCTTTCGGCTTTGCGTCGGCCTACCGGGTGGCGATTTTGCGCCGCGACTCGGCCGGCGTGCGTGCGCAGTTGTGGATGGTCGCCTTGGCTACGGTGTTGTTTGCGCCGGCACTGGCCGGTGGTTCGCTATTCGGCCAAGCGGTCGGCGGCGCGGTGGCGCCGGTGGGGTGGCAGGTGGCCGTCGGCGCCTTCGTGTTCGGCATCGGCATGCAGCTGGGCGGCGGTTGTGGCTCGGGCACGCTGTACACGGCGGGCGGCGGCAATCCGCGCATGGGCGTGACTTTGCTGGCCTTTATTGCCGGCTCGTTCTGGGCCAGCCTGCACATGGGTTGGTGGCAGACGCTGCCGGGCATTCCGGCGGTATCGCTTGGCCACGCCCTGGGTTGGCCGCAAGCAGTGGTGCTGCAGTTGGCGTTGCTCGGCGGGATCGGTTGGTGGCTCAAGCGTCGGGACGGGGTGTCGACGGCGCCTGCCTGTGGCCATCGATTCTTGCGCGGGCCGTGGCCGCTGATGGCTGGCGCGGTGGCGCTGGCGGTGCTTAACCTCGCCACGCTCGGGCTGGCCGGCCATCCGTGGAGTATCACCTGGGCATTCACTTTGTGGGGCGCGAAGGTGGCGAGCCTGGTCGGCTGGGACGCGGCAAGCGCGCCCTTCTGGCAGGGCGGGTTTCAGGAGGCTGCGCTGGCGAACAGTGTGCTTACCGATACCACCTCGGTGATGGATTTTGGCCTGCTGCTCGGCGCCATGTTGGCGGCGGCGCTGGCCGGGCGCTATGCGGCCAATCGTCAGATCTCGCGTCGCGCGTTGATGGCGGCCATCGCGGGCGGGCTATTGATGGGCTACGGCGCGCGCATTGCCTTCGGCTGCAACATCGGCGCTTTTGTGTCGGGCGTGGCCTCGACCAGCCTGCACGGCTGGCTGTGGATTGCCTGCGCGATCCCGGGTACGGTGGTCGGCATC
>JBFIJC010000070.1:0-14160 GCA_041600915.1 Nitrogeniibacter sp. | reverse complement strand
TTCATCACACCGTCGATCACGTCAGATTCGGGGTGTTCTTCGCCAGGTTCCAGGCGCCCTGGATGTTCACTTTTCCGGACTTGCTGCCATCGATATTCAACTCGTCATAGGTCCACTTGACTGCCGAATATTTCAGGGAAAAGGTTTCTTGAGGAATCGCTTCATCGCTCACCGACGGCGACACCGACGCGATAATTGCGTTCTTCAGTTCGATCTTCAGATACTGATGGCGGTTCTGGGTGCCCGACGGATTGCCTGTCGTGTTCTTTCCACCAAATGCCCGGTAGAAATAGATCACCACGTCATTGATCACCAGGCCTGAAGAGCACGCCTGATAGAGCTTCGGGCTTGAACCGTCGATATCTTTGGTGAAGATCATTTCACCGTGCTCGACACGCTCCGCGGTATGGCCGCCAGAGCCCGATGCGGTCGCCGACTTGGGCTGGCGTATGGTGTGACTCCATGCAGACACCTCGACCGTATCCTTGTGCTTGGCATCGCGGGAATCACCCTTGATGTCACTACCTTTGAATTCGACGTAAATATCCTTCACGCTTGATCCCCCTTAGGGTTATGACAGAGAAAAATCAACCCTTGCTCGACTGCGGCAGCTCGGCCACCAGGCGCAAGGACACGGACAACTCATCCAGCTGAAAATGCGGTCGAATGAACGACACGGCGCGATAAACCCCGGGCCGCCCCGCCACCTCGCTGACTTCAATCGAGGCTTCACGCAGCGGGAACTGCGCCTTGGTCTCTT
This sequence comes from Nitrogeniibacter sp., assembly GCA_041600915.1. Classification (GTDB taxonomy): domain Bacteria; phylum Pseudomonadota; class Gammaproteobacteria; order Burkholderiales; family Rhodocyclaceae; genus Nitrogeniibacter. Next base: position 13,400 of record JBFIJC010000070.1, on the reverse strand, counting down.
GAGACGCCGAGTCATCGGCTGTCACGTACTGGTCGATCCAGCGCTGGATATAGCTCTCAACGTTGGCCGACGAAGCGAAGCTACCGATCTTGTCGCGCATCATGGCTTTCATGTAATGGGCGATACGCGAGACGGCGAAGATGTATTGCAGCTGAGCGGACAGCGACGCATTGGCGTTGGCTGAATCGGTGTCGTACTTCTTTGCCTTCTGAGCCGACTGCGCGCCGAAGAACGCCGCGAAATCGGTGTTCTTGCAATGCACCAACGGGATAAACCCGAGATCGCTCAATTCCTTCTCGCGACGATCAGTGATGGCGATTTCAGTCGGGCACTTCAGGGCAATCTCACCTTCGTCCGTGCGGAAGGTATGGGTTGGCAGGTCTTCAACGAGCCCCCCGCCTTCGACACCACGGATCGCAGCGCACCAACCGTAGTTTTCGAACGCATTGGTCAGACGAGCGCCAAACGCAAAGGCTGCGTTGCACCACAGATACTTGCTGTGATCAGCACCGTCGACCTCCTCCACGAAGTTGAAGCCTTCGGTGGTAATGCCATCAATGGGGTTGTAGGGCAGCCGTCCGAGAAAGCGCGGCAGAGCGAGGCCAACATAGCGCGCATCTTCAGCGGCCCGAAAGGATTTCCATTTGGCATACTCGACAGTATCAAAGACTTTTGACAGGTCGCGGGGCTTTCCCAAGTCGGTGAATGAATCCAGTCCGAACAGTTCAGGCGACGCGGCGGTCACAAATGGCGCATGGGCGGCCGCCGCCACGTGTGACATCTGTTCAATGAAGAACATGTCTTCAGGCTGGCGAGTCACATCGAACTGACCGATCAGCGCACCGAACGGCGCGCCGCCAAACGTCCCGAACTCCTCTTCGTACACTTTCTTGAACAAGGCGCTTTGGTCGAAATCGATCGCCGTCTTGAAGTCCCGGACAAGTTCCTTTTTTGTCGCACTCATCAACTTGATCTTTTGCTGCTCGCCCGTCGAAGTGTGCTTGCACAGATAGTGCAAACCGGTCCATGCACTTTCAAGCGCCTGGAATGCCGGGGCGTGCAAGACCTCGCTGAGTTGCTCGGAGATCAATCGATCGAGCTCTGCCACCCGGGCGTCCAGCGAGGCTGCGAGATTTTCGGAGACCACTACCTCGCCTTCGAGCACCTGGCTGGCAAATTCAGTGATGATGTCCCGAGCACGCGCGCGCTCATTATCAGAGCGTGCGACTCGGCTATCTTCAATGATTCGATCCAGCAAGCTTGCGTCGGGCGCCTCCGACACGGCAACTTGTGCCGCCATTTGCGTACTCATTCGACACCCTCCTGGTCGCGGCCGCTGCCAATTTGTTGAAGTTGCTCCGTGCTTTTCAACACATCGACGAGCAGATCTTCAAGCTTTTCATTGCCAGCAAGCTTGTTCCGCAGGTCCGCCATCTTCGAGCGCGCTTCAAGCAAGCGACGCAAGGGCTCAACCTGCTCAACCACCGACTCGGGCCGGAAGTCGTCGAACCGCTTAAAAGTCAGATCGACCGCAATTTCACCGCCCTCTGGCGTCAGTCGGTTCTTGACACGAAAGGCCGCACGGGGGGAAAGCCCCTCCATGACATCGTCGAAGTTATCCAGATCAACGTTGACGAATTTTCGATCACGCAACTTGCCCTGCGGCTGCTCGGACTGACCGGCGTAGTCACCCAGCACACCGACGACAAAGGGCAGCTCCTTCTGTTCGATTGCGTCGCCACGCTCAACGTCGTAAGTCAGCTGGACACGCGGCGGACGCACCTTTTGTAACCTTTTTTGAACACTCTCTTTTTTTGCCACAAGACACCTCCGATCGGATATTCAGAACAGCTTTTGCCACAGCGCGTTTCGCAAGCGCGGCGCGCCAGCGACCTCGATCAATTGACTACTTGAGTACGCTGAAGGGATCACCATTGACGGGCTGAACCGAGCCCTGGGGCGGCGCTGACACGGATGCCGCAGCCACCGGGCTGCGCCGCGGTTTTCTGCGCACTTTCGGCCGCAATTCGGCTTCTTCGTCGTGACGTTTCGCCTCAACCGACACAGGCGGAACAAGGACATCCTCGCCCAGTGTCTCTCGCAGCACTTTTGCCAAACTCACCGCATCCGCCCGCGCGGTCCCTTTCAAGTTCGTGTCATCACGAAGCTCTGCCAGCGACTGAGTTGCAACCCGCAAGCCACTGACGGCGCGCAATCCCTTGGCCGCAAGATCCGTACCATCGCGCTGCAGGGCCTCGTCGGCGGCAACAATGGCGCTACCGTAGTTTTCCGCCTCGAAATGTATGCGCGCCATGCGTACCCAAGGCGCCTTCTGAGCAGGGTTGTCTTCCGCCATTTTTTTCAGCAGTCCAACCGCCTCGGGCAGCTTTGATTCGCCGATCAGCGCGTCCACCTTCAGGCCAGACACTTCCATCGCAGATGAGAATGCTTCCTGCGACAAGGGCATTGGTTTTGTCGCGCAGGCCTGCAATCCGAGAAGTACAAAGGGGCACAAAACCAAGTACAGGAAACGTGTCAAGCTCATATCAGTCCTCATTCTCAGCGCGAATCGCCGCCGTCGATATGACAAATGTTTGCCTTGAAAAAACCGGGATAGTACAGTCTTGTCTTTTCGAAAACAACGCGTTTTGCATAAGACGACAGCATGCTACCATGCGGCAGCAAAAAAGTGACAATGTCATACATATCGCACATTCTTAACACATGACGCACTCAAAGCGACTTATTGCATTGCTGTTGGCAACTGTGATCATCAGTACCGGATGCGCGACAACGGCGGCCGTTCAGGCAGTAGGGACAGCCGTCAACATCGCCATGCAGCTGTCCGGGATCAAGACTGAGTCGGCCGAGAAGGACACAAAACCAATCGAGCTTCCCATGAGAATCTCGGCAGGAAAGGCGCTCAACACCACAGACGCCGGCCAATCGTTATCCCTTGTCGTTCGGGTGTATCAACTTCGAGGCAAGCGGGCTTTTGACGAGCTTCACTACAGCGCGGCAAGTAGCAACGACGCCGGCAAGGCGGCGCTCGGCGAAGAGCTCGTTGCCGTAGAGGACATCGTTCTGATACCAGGCAAGACCTATGACATCACACAAAAACTTGCCGCCGACAGCACAACCATCGGGGTCGTGGGTCTGTTTCGATCGCCAGCAAATCGCCGCTGGAAAATTGCTTTTGACGCACTCGCTTCACGCGAGGACGGAATCACAATCGGCGCACATGCGTGTGCGCTAACTGCGGGACGCGGCGTACTGGCGAGCGCAGATCAAACCGAACGGTCACGAACGCTCTCCGGCGTCCACTGCAGCGGATAGGAAACCATTGATGCACAGCGCAAAGATTCTGTGGGGCGAAGGGCTCTTCCTGAGGCCACAACATTTTCAACAGCAAGATGCGTACAGCGAGGCCCTTTGCCGCCATGCGCTGATGACTGCGCAACCCTATGCGTGGGGCATCAAAGACCTTGAGCTTGATGTCGAGGCGCTGAAAACCGGTACGCTGCGCTTCAATCGCATCGATGTCGTTCTCTCCGACGGAACGGCCTTTACGGCACCGGACGTTGACCAACTGCCACCTCCCGTCGCCCTGGACGCGCTGGTGACCGACCAGGGTGGCACGACCTTCTATCTGGCAATTCATCAACTCAAGAATCACGGAGGAAACTGCGTCGAGAGCACGAACGAGGCTGGCCATGTGCGCTTTCAGATCCAGCCTCGCGACACGGCAGACCTTTTTACCGACGCCGCGGACGCGCAAATCACTTACCTCAGCAAGCTGGCGTATCTCAAAGCGGCAAGCGAACCGCGGGACCAGTACATCACACTGCCCCTGCTTCGCGTACGTCGGACGAGTAGCGACGGCTTTGAGCGAGACCCGGCTTTCCTGCCGCCGGCAATCAGTCTGCGCAGCGCACCGCTTCTCTATCTGATGCTTCGTCGTCAAATCGACGCGCTGCGGGCAAAAGTCGATGCACTCTACGGCTTCCACCGCGAGCCATCGCAAAACATCATCGAGTTCAGATCGGGCGACATTGCATCGTTCTGGCTGCTCCACACAGCCAGTAGCGCCTGCGCAGCGCTGACGCATCTTTTCCGCAACCCGGACATCCACCCCGAGCGCCTGTTTCAGGAGTTACTCCGTTTGGCGGGAGGCTTGATGACATTCTCGAAGCACCACCAGCTTGACGACTTGCCGGCCTACGAGCACGGAGCGCCAGGTGCATGTTTTACGCAACTCGACAAGATCTTGCGCGACTTGCTCGACACAGTAATCTCGACGCGATACTTCTCCATCGCACTCACACAGTCCAAACCAGCCTTCCACGCTGGGCGCCTTGACTCGGAAAAAATCTCTGACGACACCAGCTTTTATCTTTCGATCAGCGCGGCGCACCCGCAGTCGGAACTCATCGAATCAGTGCCCCTGCGCCTGAAAGTCGGCGCACCGGATGACGTCGAGAAGCTCGTACTTTCCGCCATGTCGGGCGTTCGCCTGAGCCACGCAGCACAAGTCCCCGCAGCCATCCCCGTTCGCCCCGGCGCCAGCTATTTTGCACTGGACACCAACAGCGCCCTCTATGAACGCATGCTCAAGGCGCAGTCGATCATGATCTACGCACCGGAAAGCTACCAAGACCTGAAACTCGAGCTAATCGCCGTCACACCATGAATTCACCCCCTACCCTATTCGGCGACACCGCCCCGCCAGCACGACCGCAAGCGGTCGAGCCCATCGCCCGCTCATTGGTCGATCTGCTCTACGACGGCTTCTACATGCTCATCTTGCTGCGCAACCACACTGCGCCCAAGGAGGCAGAAGCATTCTCCGCACACGTCCAGAACTTTCTTGCCAGTTTTGAACGCTCGGCCAAAAAGCATCAGTTCAGTGCCGAAGATATTTTTGATGCTAAATACGCGTTCTGCGCAACGGTCGACGAAACCATTCTTTCGTCCCGCTCCGGCATTCGCGAGGCGTGGGAGCGACGGCCCCTGCAACTTGCGCTGTTTGGCGACCAGCTCGCTGGAGAGCATTTTTTTGACAAGCTCGACACCGCCAGAAATGGCGGAGCGCCTCGACTCAACGCGCTCGAGGTATTCCACATGTGTCTGCTTCTGGGCTTCAAAGGCAAGTATCTTCTGGAAGGACCAGAAAAACTCAAATACCTCACTGCCCAGATCGGCGAGCAGATCGCCCACATCAAGGGCAAGCCGGCAGGATTCGCGCCACGCGCCATTGCGCCCGATCAGATTACCCATGCACTGAAACGCGAAGTTCCGGTCTGGGTCATCGGGTCCGTCCTCGCCCTGTTCGGACTGCTCGCCTACCTGGCGCTGAACAGCTATGCGGATCGAGTTGCACACGACACCCTGGAGCCATTCCAGAACATCGTTCAACTCGCGCCACGCGCGCCGACGTTAACGATCACCCTGCCCTGATACGCCCACCACAAGGGCTGCACGACTCATGACGCCATTGCCATTTGCCGAACTTCTGTCACAAAGAAACCGGCTTATCGAATTGTCGACCGCCCTACCCGACGCGGCATTGGTGGTCGAACGTTTTGTCGGCCGAGAAGCCGTTTCGGAAAACTTCCACTTCCGTATCGACTGTCTCTCAACTCACGCACATATTGATCTCGACGCACTCACCGGCGACGAAATCACGCTTCGCCTGCAGTTGGCTGATGGTGCACACCGGCACTGGCATGGCCACGTCATCGAGGCCCTTCAGCTCGGATCCGATGGCGGATTCGCACGATATCGCCTCATCATCGGCCCTTGGCTTTCACTACTGCAGCACCGCCGCGACTGCCACCTCCTGCAAGACGTGAATATTCAATCCGCACTCGGCAAGCTCTTTGCAAACTACCCCCAGGCTGACTGGCGCATGGACGTCACGCAAGCGCTGCGCAATCACAGCCGGCTCACCCAATACCGTGAAACCGATCTCGCGTTCGTTCAAAGAATCCTTGCCGCCGAGGGTTTGTCCTACCGGTTCGAACACGACCAAAATGCAGTCGCCGGCGACGATACCGGCCACGCGCGGCACACATTGGTCATCTTTGATCGCCACGCCGAGCGTCCAGTCTGCCCACAAGCGACTATCCGCTTCCATCGCGCCGACGCGACCGAATTCACCGACAGCATCCAACAGTTTCATGAATCCCGGCAGGTACGGAGCAACAGAATCAGCCTCAGCGGATGGGACTACAAACGTATCTGCGCGCCGAGCAACGTAGCTGGCAGTGCACTCGACAACGGCCAGCTTCCCGTGCTGGAAAACTACGATGGCGCCACCGCCTACCCCTTTGAAGACCACAGCGTCGCCGCTCGCCAATCAGACATTCTGCTGAGCGCTCACGAATCCCTATACCAGCGCTTTGAAGGCTATAGCAGCGTACGCGCCCTGGCCGAGGCCACCAGCTTCACACTGACCGGACACGACCACTACCCATCAAACCAAAATACATTTGCCGTGTTGGGCATCACCCACCGGGCGGCCAATAACCTGGGCGCAAGCATGGCCAGCTTGCTAAAGGCCACCGACATTGAAACCGGCACCTACCACAACCAGTTCCACGCCCAGGCAAATGCGCTGCCCATTGCCCCTCTCCCGCGACCAAAACCGATCGTCTCAGCACAAAGCGCCCAAGTCGTCGGACACGCCAACGTAGCGCTTCATACTGACCGAGACCATCGCATCAAGGTCCAGTTTCACTGGCAGCGCGGCGCCAAGCCCAATCCCGGCGGACTGTCAGCCACAGAGAAACCCGAACACCAGAGCACCCCCTCGGGGGGCAGCGAGCAAAGTGAGCGTGGGGGCCGATCAAACGCCCCTGGTGACGAGCGCTCAGGCACCTGGGTGCGCGTCGCCGAGTGGCTTGCCGGCCCCAACTGGGGCAGCCATTTTCTGCCACGCATCGGCACTGAAGTATTGGTCGAATTCATCGGTGGCGATATCGACCGCCCGGTCATCGTCGGCCAGCTCTTTACCGGAGAAGAACGCCCGCCCTTCAGCGCCGGGCATGATTCGAGCGCCAACCACCCCGGCGTCATCAGTGGCTGGATGAGCCACAATCATGACGCGGGCTACAACCAGTGGCTGACTGACGACACCCCCGGCCAACTACGCACCCGCTTGGCAAGCAGCCACGCCAACAGCCAGCTGAGTCTCGGCCACCTGATTCATCACCACCCGCTCAGCGCCATGCGCGGCCCCTGGCGGGGAACGGGCTTCGAGCTGCGGACCGATGGCTGGCTCGCCGTGCGCGCCGGCGAAGGCATGCTGCTCTCGGCCACCGCCCGCAGCAACGCCACAAGCACGCAGCTTGATGTCACCGAAACCGTCGCTCAACTACGCGCTGCAGAGCACACCGCCAAAGCACTGTCCGACACCGCCGCCAGCCAGGGCGCGCAGCCCCTGGCCGCGAACAGCCGGCAAACACAATTCATCAACGGAATCGACCCCGCCAAAGACGGCAAATTCACCGGCAGCGTCGGCGGCCACGCCGCGCAAAAAAACCGCCCCGCCAGTCGCATGCCGGGCGAGCCCACCGAGCGCTTCGCTCAACCCGTCATCCTCACCGAAACCCCCAACGACATCGGCCTCGCCTCCCCCGCCGGCACCCTCATCCATACCGGCGAACACCTGCACGCCACCGCCCAGCAAGACTGGCATGCTGCCGCCGCCCACACGCTCAGCGCCACCATCGGCGAAGCCGCCAGCTGGTTCAGCCACGCCGGCGGCATCAAAACCATCGCCGCCGCCGGCCGTCACACCGTCCAGGCGCATACCGACGCCATGGACATCCTCGCCAACAAGGCCATCACCATATCCAGCACCCACGACGAGATTCGCCTCCTCGCCAAAGGCCAGATCGTGCTCGCCGCCGGCCAAAGCTCGGTCACGCTCGCCGGCAGCAACATCACCTTCGCCTGCCCCGGCACCTTCTCGGTCAAGGGCGGGGGTAATGCGTTTCAGGGGCCGGGGCGGGGGGCGGCGTCGCTGGGTACCCTACCGAACGGCAATGTGAACATATCCCACTGGATCGGCGTGGACTACAGAGACCCTCTGACTGGCGACGGAATGGCGGAGGCGGGGTACGAAATTCACTTCAACGATGGTCAAATTTTGAGCGGGCATCTCGATCGCTCAGGACAAGCTCGGCATGACAATATCGATCGCAAACCGGTCAGCAAAGTTCTTTACAAACCGCGCAAACCACAGGCAGAGAAGCCGCACGCCGATCTGGCCGAGCTGCTGTTGGGGTAATTGACACCATGGGAGCAAACGAACAAGCGCTCGAAGCCGCTCTGGCTTGGGAGACGGGTGCGCCCCCGAGCGATGAAAAAAGCGTGTGGGTCTGGCTGTGGGAGGCCATTCAGGGCGATTTCAATCAGGATCGCAGCGGCGGCCAGATCGCCTTCGACATGGCGGTGTCAATGGTGCCGCTGGTGGACCAGGTGTGCGATGTACGTGACATCATTGCCAACTGCAAGGCCATCTACTACGCGGATGAAGAAGCCGAGCGCACGGGCGAGCCCATTGATACCGGCTGGCTGTATGTCTCACTGGGGCTCACGTTGATCGGGCTGTTTCCGACACTGGGCTCGCTGGTCAAGGGCGTGCTCAAGCTGTTCTTCGTGTTCATCCGCCGACACGGCCTGGAGCACATGATCCGTGCCGTCGAAGAAGGCATGACCTGGATGGTGACCTACCTGCGCAAACGCGAGGTGCAACGCTATATCAGCACCCGGCACATCGATGAAGTGTTCAAATGGCTTGCCGACCAAATACGCGAGGTCAGGGGAAAGCTCAGCGCACCGGCACTGTTGAAGAATTTCGATCGTGGCATCGCGCTCATGAAAGACCTGCTGGCCAAGGTCGACTGGATGCCGGGCAAGATCGGCGATGCGGCCCGAAAGTCCATCGTTAGGGTGGAAGCAATCCGCCGGCGCGCCGACGCGCCGCTGGCCCGCGCCCTGGGGCCGATGCGTGAAGCGCTTGATGTCATCATCAAACGCCTTGAATTTGAAAACCTCCTGATCCGGCGCGGCATCGTCGATGTGAGCAACATCCATTTCCGCGGCGGCTTGCCAGAGGCGCGGGCGGTGACCCTCATGCGCAACGCCAAACTGCCGCCCAAGTGGTTGAGCAAGGGGCGGGATCTGGAGTTTCCGGGTTTGGATCCGGACCAGAAGCGACTCAAGGAAAAATTAGCCGCAAAGCACAAGGACGGTTGGCCCGAACTCAATAAAGACAACATCAGCTCCTTCCACAAGATGGAAGCGGCCACGATCACTGGCCCCGCCAAACTCTACCGCGTCGTCTCTCCGAGCAACGGCGCCATGGGCGACTGCTGGGTGAGCCAGGAAGTCTGGGACATGATCCTGAAGTCCCCCGACCCCAAGGCCGCCTGGCGCAAGCACCTGGGCGTGTGGCCGGACTGGAACCCCAATGGACAGTTCGTGGTGATGGACATCCCGCCGGGGGAGACAGTCAAGGTATGGCGCGGGCCGGCGGCGGGTCAGAAGAAGCCACGGGGACAACTGGATGCCCACCTCGAAGGCGGTTGGGAGCAGATCGTCGTCAAAGGACCTGCCGGACATTTCGACACTACCACTTACTATCGCCGGGGTGCTGACGGCCGCCTGAGCGACCCCATCGACCGTGACACCTTCATGGCGATGGACAAGGAAGCGCAGGCCACCTACATCGGCCTGCGAGAGAAGATCAACCACCCGCACATTCGCGGGCCGCTGGACACGACATGGGGCTACACCGATTTCGACAGCCAGCTCCAGGATGTCAAAGTCGGCCTGCCCGCCCTGCCGGGGCAGACCCTCAATTGAAGGACACACGATGACCACCGACCTGTTCGGCAAGCCCTTGGCCGGCTACCCGCGCCACACCCTGTCACTGCACCAGAAGCGACAGGCGACGCTGCTCTACTACTGGATGTCCATGCCCTACCTGCAAGAACTGCTGAGCATGGTCAACCGCCTCATCGCGGGCGTCGACGTCGTCATGGACGAGGCGACGGTTCAGGGCCGGGATCGGCTCATGGTCAGCGAACGATGGGGCGTCAGAGATACGGCAGCTAATTGGTCGACACACGTTTATCCGTCACTTGAAGCGTTTCGCCAATCGGTCGTCGGAGATATCGCCGCGCGGGTAAACGAAGACTACGGAACTACCGGCGCCTACCAATGCGCCCGCATGATCTCCGAACACTCCTCCCTGTGGATGACTGTGGAAGAGGAAGAGCGGTTCAGGGCAGAGTTTCAAAAGGTGCATGGACACGCCCAACGCATTGATTCTGTCTGTGGCTCAGGCGGGCAGAAGCGAATCGACGACGGAATGATGTTTGACGCATGGGATGAAAACAGCCGTCTCTTCCCTCACATGCCCTTGTTCCGAGTCCGCACGGACGTCGAAGGCGAGTCCGGGAAAATGCCACCGCGTACCGGGGTCTATGTCGCGCAAGACGACCCAAACGCGACCTTGCAGTTTGGTTGGACAGGGAATAGTGATGGGCGGCTAGGCAAGGCAATTACCTTCAACGAGCTGGGCCTAAAAGCACTATCGATGTTGGGTCGACCCGCACTATGGGCGGACGATAACAAGATCACCGCATTCGTATCGGAGGCGTTCCGTCGCGGAGAAATGACTGATCGCGGATCGATATTTGACCCGGGCGACGAGAACGATCCGCGTTGGGCGCCCGGTATCCTCTCGGAAAACGCCTACACCCAACGCCCCTGCAAATGGTATTTCGTCGAGATGATCGAGGGTGAGTACGACGACGAAGCCGAGACAGTCCAATCGTCCGCGCCCGCCGCCTCAAGCCACCGCCCCAACGTCCCTGCCGGCACCCCCTGCCCCGAGGCCGGCTGGTGGTTCACCCCCGTCAAACCCGACAGCCGGCGGTATTTCAAACAGGGCGAAACCATGCCCGCGCTCAGCGGTGATTATGGCCAGACCTTCTGGCAGTGGTCACCCGATCAATCCACGCCAGCGCTGTAGGGCGGGATTCATCCCGCCAACACCCACGCCAGCACACACCATGACCACCGACCTGTTCGGCAAGCCCTTGGCCGGCTACCCGCGCCACACCCTGTCACTGCACCAGAAGCGACAGGCGACGCTGCTCTACCACTGGATGTCACGTCAATACCATCAAGAGCTCCTCGACATGATCAACCGTTTGATCGCTGGCGTCGATGTGGTGGTCGACGAGGCGAATGTCCAGGGCCGGGATCGGCTCATGGTCAGTGAGCGTTGGGGAACGAGGGACACAACGGCCAATTGGTCCACACATGTTTATCCCTCACTGGAGGAGTTTCGGGAATCCACTGTCTGGCATATCGCCCAGATCACCAACGAAGCCTTCGGGAAGACCGGCGCCTACCAATGCGCCCGCATGATCTCCGAGCATTCCTCGATGTGGATGACCGCGGAAGAGGAAGAGCGGTTCAAAGCGGAGTTTCAGAAGGTGCAGGATCACGCGGGCTGGATCGATTCGGTGTGTGGCTCGGGGGGGCAGAAGCGCATCAAAGATCGCATGATGGATTCAGCTTGGCGAGAGAATTGCAGCCGTTTTCCCCGCCTACCCCTTTTCCGGGTGCGCACCGATGTGGAAGGCGAATCGGGCAAGATGCCACCACGCACCGGCGTCTATGTGGCGCAGGACGACCCGAATGCCACCTTGCAGTTCGGCTGGACGGGCAATAGCGATGGTCGCTTGGGCGAATCCATCACCTTCAACGCTTTGGGATTAAAGGCACTGGCGGCAGTCGGACGAGGTGCACTTTGGGGTGATCGAGAGGCCATCACACGCTTCGTGTCGAATTCGTTCAAGCGGGGGGAGATGAATGATCGCCAAGGGTTTGGTCCCGGCGGCGAGGATGATCCTGCCTGCGCACTCGCGATTCTCGGCAAACAGTCTTACACCAAACGCCCCTGCAAATGGTATTTCGTCGAAATGATCGACGGTGCGTACGACGACGAAGCCGAGACAGTCCAATCGTCCGCGCCCGCCTCAAGCCACCGCCCCAACGTCCCCGCCGGCACCCCCTGCCCCGAGGCCGGCTGGTGGTTCACCCCCGTCAAACCCGACAGCCGGCGGTATTTCAAACAGGGCGAAACCATGCCCGCGCTCAGCGGTGATTATGGCCAGACCTTCTGGCAGTGGTCGCCCGATCAATCCACGCCAGCGCTGTAAGGTGGGATTCATCCCGCCAATGCTCATGCCCAATCCGCTAATCCCGCAAGAGATCTACCTGCTTAAACGCTACAGCAGCGCGGAATACTTCAAACTACTTTGGGACGCATTCGCCGCCACCGCGCAGGCAACCGACGACAGCCTCGCCGAAGTCATGCGGACACTACCGCCCGACTAACGCCACAGCCCGCGCTGGCAACAGCCGGACACCACCTGGGGCACGGTGGTGCTGCCAAACTTCGGCGACACACTGCAAATGGTCGAAGAAGCATACCTTTCCTTGCTCGGCGGCGAGTGCTCGGCCATCGGAAACGCAGGCAATGTCAGTATGGCGTTTGCGGGGCAGGGTCGATTCAATCCGCGCAGCGCCCCTGCCCTTACAACGCAGGAATATCCTCGACCGGGATCGCAAAGCCAATACCTTGCGTTCCAAGCAGAACTGCCGTATTCACGCCGACGACGTGGCCGATTTCGGTAATCAAGGGCCCGCCGCTGTTTCCCGGGTTGATCGGCGCGTCGGTCTGGAGATAGCGCCGATCGCCTTCTTCCCGGTATCCGGAAAAAATGCCACCGGTCACGGTGTAGGTCAGGCCCGAGGGGCTGCCAACGGTATAGAGGCGTTCGCCCTGGCTAAGCTCGGCGCTATTGCCGCGCTCGATGAAGGGGCAGTTGCTGGCAGGCAGGCGGAAGGTAGCGAGGTCGCGTTCGTCGGCGTACTCGACCTGGTTCACGTCGAACTTGGTGCCATCAACCAGAGACACCTTGTAGGTTGCCAGACGAGCGTATAGCGCCGTCTTGCTGATGTCGTCTTTGACTTTCTCACGCACTGTCTCAGGCAGCACGCGAAGGGTTTCCTTCACTTTGTCGATTTTGAGCTTCAGCGTGAGCGCGGCGCCACTGCCCTCACCATTACGGCTGACCTCCTCTCGATACGCCTCTGACAGGGCTTTGAGATCCTGCAGCAATTCGGACTGCTGACGGGCAAATTCATTAGCCACGACCGGAGATTGTGCGGCCGCGCGCTGGGCGCTGGCGCTGTCGAAATGCAGCACATGGCGGTTGGTCACCACCCGGCAATCGGCGCTGACGATAAAGCCCGATCCAAGGCTGCCCCACGGGGTCTGGATGAAGACCGTGGCGTTGCGCGCGGCTTCG
>JBFIJC010000069.1:0-14349 GCA_041600915.1 Nitrogeniibacter sp. | reverse complement strand
CGAAGAGGTAGGGTACGAAGCCGCGCGCTGGACCCATCTGGGCACGCTACACCCCTGCATTGGCTACTCCGATGAGCGGATCGAAGTCTTTCTGGCGCTGGAGCTGACTTACGTCGGCCATCAGTGGGACGAAGGCGAGTTTCTTGAAATCCTCTCACTGAGCCCCGCCGAGCTGGACGCCGCCGTGGCGAGCGGCGACATCACTGACGGCAAAACCCTGTCGGCGTTGTACATCGCCCGCGCGCGCGGCATCTAGTCGTCTGCACTGAAGGGCGGGTTTCAAGCCGCCATGCTCGGCTGAAGCCAACCCTGCACCGCATCGAGACTTCGCCAGCACACCACCAGGCCGGGCAGGGCACGCAGCTACGGCGGCTTGCGGTCAAGTGCTGTCGCGGCAAGGCCGCAGTCTCGGCTACGACTGATCAGTCGGTCTCCATCACCAGGCGGATCCCCACCAGGGTGTAGCGCGTCACCGGTGTATTCCAGTTGCGATAGGCGCAGCGCGCATACAGCGGCCAGGTGTGCCACGAACCACCCCGGCGCACCTTCACGCGACCCGCATCCGGCCCCTGCGGATCGTCCTGCGGCGAGCGGGCGTAGTAGGCCGCGTCATGCCAGTCGCCGGTCCACTCCCACACGTTGCCGTGCATGTCATGCAGGCCAAAGGCGTTGGGGGCAAACGTGCCCACCGGAGATGTGAACGCGAAACCATCGGCCGCCGGTAACGCAAAGGTCTGCCAGTCGGGCCAGTTCACCGCTGCGTCGCTATCAAATACATTGGCCACCGCGCTCAGCGACGCCGGCGCATCACCGCTGTGGTACTGCGTGGTCGTGCCGGCACGGCAGGCGTACTCCCATTCCGCCTCCGTCGGCAGGCGGTAGCGGCGCCCCTCGGTCGTGCTCAGCCAGCGGGCCAGTGCCACGGCGTCCTGCCAGGTCACGTTCACCACCGGGTGCGCATCGCTCTGCGTAAAGCCCGGGTTCTGCCACGAGTAACGCGGGTTGCGGCCCTCAAAGGCATCCCCCCGTTTGCTGGTCGCGGGATCATAGGCCGCGTTGTAGCCATAGCCGCCGGTTCCGTCAGCGATCGACTCCGGCACATGGCCCGAGGCCTCGATGAACGCCCGAAACTGACCCACCGTTACCTCATGTTTTGCCATGTAAAAGGGGCGTGTGATGCGCACCTGGTGCGCCGGTGTTTCATCCGCAAGATCTGCCAGTCGCCGCGGCTCATACGCCGGGTAGAGCGCGCTCATGTGCTCGATGGAGGCCGCATTGCCCATCGTAAATTCGCCTGCCGGCACCAGAACCATCTGCATGCCTATGCTGTTCGTGGTCGCCGTGGGTATGCTCGCGCACCCACCCAATACGACGCAGGCCATCGCGGTGACCCATTGTGTGACGCTGCTGCCGTTCATGATGCTCCCTGTTGCGCCGCCGATAGCCGCGCGTGCCGTGTCTGGTGGGGCGTTCGCCTCAATCTTGAGGCACGCCATGTGAGAGCGCAGCATGCCACAGCGGCGCAAGCGCGCGAGGGCAAACATTTCGAAATCGCTCTAAATGCTCCGGCGAGAACACCGAACGGGTGTTAGCGTTCAGCGGTAACCGTGGCTTTCTCGCAGAAAGCCACCGTTAGCACTCCGAGCGGTGGCTGACGCCTTCCGACGCGATCCTGTTTCTTGGAAGTGTGCGACGGCATCATGTGGGTTGAGCGCAGCGAAGCCCAAGGTTCAGCCGTGCAGGCGTGGACTGCCGAGTGTTGGGCTTTTTTCGTCTTGCTATTCCGTTACCGCGAGCGCCGCCGGTCCCGCATCTTAGTTGGTCGCGGAGGCTTTGTGCCGTTGATGTAGTTACGAACACTATCAAAGGTCGAAGCTCCGGATGCGATCAATGTCTGCAAATTAAAATACGCTGAAGAAATACCAGAGGCATCCCAGCAGTGCAGCAAGTACTCGCGAAAGTTCGCTGCGCGAAGATAGCGATCATGGATATCAAATGATTCTCTATTGGCTTCGCATTGTTTTGCAACGGCAGAATCAAATATTGGCGTGTCAAACACCATCGCGTCCAAGTATGCGAAGTTATTGCACCATCGTACGAGATGGTAGGCGCCAATTGTAGTGATTCTAAATGCATCGGTGAGATCCTCAGCGCATTCGGTGCCAGAAGTTTCCTCAAATGTTATACGCTGTGTGGTTTCAATCAGTTTCTTGTTTGTCATTCGACGTAGTGCACTTTCAGTCTGTTCGGATCCAAAGCCATGGGATTGCATTTCTTGTTTAATTCTTTTTGCCGTGACAAATCCTTCTTTGTTTCGATGAGAAGAATCGTAATTTAGGTAAGCCAATACCAGCGGGCACAAAAAATGTTCTCTAGGATCTGGGAATCTGACGTCGAATATATTCATGGCCAACGACGAATGAGGATCGTAGTGCGAGTAGTCTCCAAGTAATGCAGCCTTTGAAAACTCGTGAACAGGTATGAGGTAATCTCCAGTGTGGCCGTACAGATCGATAATCTTGTCACTGTCGACGTTCGGGCTTCCCGTAAATTTTGTCACAAAATCGATCATCGAGCGGACATTCCCACCTGTGATGTTTGATAGAAATTCTGCGACAGCGGGGTTTCTACGCAGTGCATATAGAAGCGCCTTCAAGAACAAAGCGATGCTTTCGAGGTTGATACTTACGCTAGATATAGAATCGATCGGTAGTCGCCCTTCTGCGACATTGAGGGCGAATACGAGTCTTTTTTCTAAAACGGCTTCTGGCCGTGGTGGCATTATATAAAAGACCTTGTTTGGGTACGCAGAAAGCGCTCCTGTTCGCTTGGATTGATGAAAGGTGTTGGGTCGAACAGATAGAAAAACAATAGTACCCCAACGCTGAGAGACGCCCTGGGAAACAATAAACGCTTTTTGTTGAACTTCTAGCTCTCGCTGATCCACGTTGTCGAAAATGACAACAACCTGTCTGCTGGTTGTTTTTTGTATGTGCTTTATGGCAGTGCCTAGATGTTCTTCGCCGCTGGTGATTTTCTTGCTCAAAAAATCTAGTAATTTTTCGTCGTACAAAGGTGGGTTGGAGTCGGCGTATTTTCCGTAGAGCCCATTTCTGAAGCGCTTAATATCCTCACGATAAGCTTCTCGGATGAATTCTTCTGAATCGGTGTCAATGTCGTATTTCTCATAGAGTTGCCGAACTACTTCGTCGCGAACGTAGCTTTCCAGATTGTCGTGGAGGAATGCTTTGACCCCTAGGTCTATATATACATAAACAGAGCGCCTAAACTCTTCTTCTGCTTCAACAAGCATCAGATTTTTGATAAACGAAGTCTTTCCTACACCGACGTCCCCGAGTAGGATGATTGGTCGACGCGATAAGCTCTCTGCTAACATTTCCGATGATGCAGTTCTTCCCTTCGATTTGACGGGTACGACTGCGGGCGCCTCCTCACTCGGATGAAAAAGTGCAGCGTGCCGAGCGCGGAGTAGATTCTTGCTAATTAGAGCGTCCTGTGCCAGAGGGCCGCTCTCGCAGTAACATTCACGATAGAAGCGCGGCTCAAGCTCTTCAGTGCGCGCAATGTCCTCAAGAAGGAGTTCGGCCACCATGCGTAGGCTGTTCTGCGATGCACTCTGATATCGAAATGATGGGTGATTTGGTAGTCGAATAGATATCTTTTCGGGGATTCCTGCGATTCCGTTTGCGTCAAGATATGCGAGAAGCTTGCTTGAAGTCGCGCCTAGGGGCGACAGCAGATTGAATATCGTTGAGAATTCATCCCGCAGTTGGGCGAATCCGTCTATCACTAACGCTCGCCCTTCGAGTGGCGCCTTTCCATCGGTTCGTACAGCAACAAACATGATGAGTTGTGGGCCATTGCAGATTGCGGCATACCGGACTCCGCGCTGCGAGCAGTACCCTTGGACTTGCTCAACGGCTCCCCGAGCTTCTTTGCTGAGGTCCATCAATTGGCGGATTGGCACTAACATTTCACCGCGCTTTCGCACAGGAATTTCAAAAATCACAGCATCGCGCTTGGCCTCGAGAATCACCGCCACAGGAGTGCCGAGTTCATAATCGCTACGTTCGCCTCGGATGTATTTTTCGAGTTCGATATCGGACCGGTTCCAGCCGAGACAGTCGGTCAGTAAGATATCAATGAAATGGAATCGGGTTTCCGCTTCGTTTTTTACACCGAGCTCACTGTATTTTGCAGTCAGAGTTAGTAGGTTTTTGCGTGCGGTTTCGTAGTCGATCATTTGCAGGTACCGATGCTATTGCTTAATAGGTCAATGGACAGTGCCAGGAAGCTACAGATGAACCTTTCTTTCGGTGGGGTTTGGGACTGCGTCATTTAGATATCGCGGCAGTAGGACTAACGCGGCTTGGATATCCTATAGATTGTCACTCTTTCGACTCCGGCCTCCACTAGATTCGAATCGTATGATAGCGTCCTTTTTCATGAAAGATATATGATTATGACTCGAGCCTAGATGAAGGCGAATTGCTTTCTCGAAGGGGCCTTTGTAGGCCCCATCTTTCTTCTGAGAGTCTGGGGCGCCGAGAACGGCCTCTCGAGTGGGTTGGCGTCGTCGGCGGCAATGGCCGATGAGTTACCGCTCGATGCTAACCAAAATCAACACTACGTATTCCGTCGCCAAACAGAAAAAGGCCCAACTCCCTCAAGGAGTTGGGCCTTTGACTTTCATCCCGATGCGGCAGCAGCCTTCACCACTCACCGCATCCAGACCTCACCTCAACCGCAAGTCCCCACCGCGCCGCATGCGGTGCAGAAGTCGCAGCCATCTTTGCGGATCATGGAGTGGTTGCCGCACTCGGGGCAAAGCGAGCCTTGCATCAGTTTGGGTTCGCTGTCGTCGCGCGGGGCTTCGAGCAGGCCCATTTCCTGGACCGGGTAGCCGCGCTCGTCGAGGATGCCGAGCATGGCGTAGCGGTGGATGATGAGCTGGCCGAGGTAGGCCACGGTCGAGGGGTAGTTCTGCTGCTTGCGCGAGCCGGGCACGAAGGCCATGAAGTCGCCGAGCGGCTCGGGGTAGTTGAGCAGCTTGCGCAGTTTCATGCCGATCCAGGCCGGGTCCATGACGCGCATGTCGAGCGACAGGATGCGACCCAGGCCGTCGAGGGCGCGCGGGTAGTTGCCGGACAGCCACATGGAGTAGGGGCGGGTGACGCCGTCGGGCAGGGTGATTTCCTTGATGCCGAGTACGAAGTCTTCGCCGGTGGCGGGGTTGTTGATGTCGACCGTCCAGGACAGCGTGCCGTCGGTGCCGGTTTTGGGCTCTTGCAGGCTGAACAGGGAGTCGAGCACCGGGGTGGGGCCTTCGACTTCAAGCGCGCCGAGCTTTTCGCAGCGATAGCTCACGACCTGGGCGAAGGCGGCAACGGCGCCCGGCACCAGTTTTTTCTCGCCATGCGGCGGGAAGGCCATTTCGAAGGACTTTTCGCCGATGGTGCGCGAGAGGGTTTCGAGCTTGAGCTTGAGCCAGCCGCGATCATTGGTGCGCATGTCCATCGACAGCGTCTTGGCGACAGCGCCAAGGCCGCGGGGCTGGTCGGCACCGTTGACCCACACTTCGAAGGGGAAGCCGCCTTGCGCATTGGTTTCCATGTGGCCGACGAACAGGCCGAATTCACCTTGCGGGGTGGACAGCATGTAGGTCCAGGAGGCGTTGCCGTCGGGCAGCTCGGGGCGACCCGGCCAGCGCAGGGAGGACAGCACCGGTGCCGGCAGGCTCTTGATGGAGAGGCGGCGGTTGGCGTCGGTGATTTCGACGTCGTGCGGGGCTTTCTTTTCGCTGCTCGGCGTGACCGACAGGACGGAACCCAGCACCGAGTTGGGGCGGTAGGTGGCCAGGCCTTTGAGACCGGCTTTCCAGGCTTCGACGTAGAGGTGCTCGAAGTCGGCATAGGGGTAGTCGGCCGGCACGTTCACCGTTTTGGAGATGGACGTGTCGATGTAGGGGGCGACGGCGGCAACCATGTCTTTGTGCGCTTTGGCGGAGATTTCCAGCGCGGTCACAAAGGCTTTGGGCAGCTTCTCGACATCACCGCCGATGTGCTTGTACAAGCGCCATGCGTAGTCTTCGACGGCGTATTCCTTGAAGGTGCCGTCGGCCATCCGCTTGCGGCGGGTGTAGGTGTAGGAGAAGGGCGGCTCGATGCCGTTGGAGGCGTTGTCGGCAAAGGCCAGCGAGATGGTGCCGGTGGGCGCGATCGACAGCAGGTGCGAGTTGCGGATGCCGTGCTTGCGGATCTCGTCCTTGACCTTGGTCGGCAGGCGCGAGGCAAAGTTGCCGCCGGACAGGTACAGGTCGGAATTGAACAGCTTGAAGGCGCCGCGCTCTTTGGCCAGCTCGACCGAAGCCAGATAGGCCTGATCACGCATGAACTCGGAGATGCGGGTGGCCATGGCGCATGCTTCGCGGGTGTCGTAGCGCAGGCCGAGCATGGCCAGGGCATTGCCCAGACCGGTAAAGCCGAGGCCGATGCGGCGCTTCGATTGCGCTTCTTCGTATTGCTGCTTGAGCGGCCAGTGCGTGGCTTCGAGCACGTTGTCGAGCATGCGGGTAGACACGGCCACGACCTTGCCGAAGCTGTCGAAGTCGAACTCGGCCTTGTCGGTCAGTGCGTTGGTGACGAAGGGAGCGAGATTGATCGAGCCCAGGCAGCAGCAGCCGTAGGGCGGCAAGGGCTGCTCGGCGCAGGGGTTGGTGGCCTCGATGGTTTCGCAGTAGTACAGGTTGTTGTCGCGGTTGATGCGGTCGAGGAACAGGATGCCCGGCTCGGCGTGGTCGTAGGTCGAGCGCATGACCTGCTCCCACAGCGAACGGGCGCGCACCTTGCGGTACACCCACAGCCCGTCTTCACGTTGGTAGGCGCCGGCCTCCTTAATTTCGTCGGTGGGCTCGGCTTTGTGCGCCAGTTCCACGTCGCCATCGGCTTCGACGGCTTTCATGAAGTCGTCGGTCACGCCCAGCGAGATGTTGAAGTTGGTCAGATCGCCTTCATCCTTGGCGTGGATGAATTCTTCGATGTCCGGGTGGTCGCAGCGCAGCACGCCCATTTGGGCACCACGACGCGCACCGGCGGACTCGACGGTCTCGCAGGAGCGGTCGAACACGCGCATGTAGGAGACCGGGCCCGAGGCGTTGGACTGGGTGCCTTTGACCAGCGCGCCCTTGGGGCGAATGCTGGAGAAGTCGTAGCCCACGCCGCCGCCGCGGCGCATGGTTTCAGCAGCCTGGGCCAGTGCGGTGTAGATGCCGGGGCGGCCATCGACCGACTCGGTCACCGAGTCGCCCACCGGCTGCACGAAGCAGTTGATGAGTGTGGCTTGCAGGTTGGTGCCGGCGGCGGAGTTGATGCGGCCCGCTGCGATGAAGCCTTTTTCCTGGGCTTCATAGAACTTGGCTTCCCAATGGCTGCGTTTTTCTTCGGTTTCGATGCTGGCGAGCGCACGTGCAACGCGGCGGCGAACCGCCTCAACGCTTTGCTCGTCGCCCTTGGCGTACTTTTCAATCAACACTTCGCCGGAAATCTCTTGCGCTACAAGCGTGGATGCGTCGGCGATGGCTTTTTTCGGAGTGGAGGTGGCCTTGCTCATATTGTTGTCTCGTCCCTCTAGGCGTGTTCGGTCACGGATAAAACGGCGTTCAGAATAACCGGAAGTTCAGGTAAACGCAAAGAATTAAATTTATAATAAAAACAACGAGTTATGTTTTTGCGTTGTACGTTACATCTTTTGTCACATACTACATGTAGTAGTCCATGAAGAGCGCCAGTGCAAGGCAAAATCAATAAAAATCAGGCGTTTGGCGGTCAGGCTTGATGTCCGGATTCAGCTCTCGCCGACGCCTTTTAGTGTGTATGCCGGTGCGTTAGCGCACGTGGCAGGCGGTCTATTCCATGTGGGCTTTTGGTGCTCAAGATTCGTCTGCTTGCGCCGTTAAGACCCGCAGAGGGCGATCCGTGCGTTGTTGGCGCGGGTGTTTTGGCCCATTTTTTTCTCGCTGGACACCGACCGAAGAGCATGGCTCCTGAAAATCACGCCAAGGAAGAAGCGCTTTCATATGTCAACGCCGACGCGCTCGGCATTGGCCTGTTTGTGTTTATCGATTTGCCGTGGTTCCGGCATCCGTTTGCGTTTGATCGATTCAAGATCAAGACGGACAGTCAGATCGCCCAATTGCGGGCGCTTGGCGTGCCGCGCTTCCGGTTTGATCCGGCACGTAGCGATCTGCTACCACCCACGCAGCAAAGTCCTGCCGAGCCGAGGCAGGCGGACGCAAAGAGCGTTGCAAGCGCCGCTGCGCCCGACCCTGAGGACGAGGCGCGTCAGCAACGTCGGGCCCGCAATGTGGCACGGCGAATGCGCATGGCGCGTGTCGATCGTGCCTTCTTGCAATCGGGCCGGAAGGTGCGTGAGGCAAACCGCAATCTGGTCGCACGCCCGGCGGAGAGTCTGGCCGCGCTGAATGAGATGCTCGGTGATATGGCCTCCGCGCTGCTGTCTGCGCCGGAAGTCACCATTCATGCCATGGCCGATCGTATTGGTGGTGAAGATACCTATAGCCACGAGTTGAATACGGCGGTCATGAGTCTGCTGTTGGCGCGTCAGCTTGAGTTGCCCGATGAGCACATGCAGGTGCTTGGCCTGGGCGCCTTGTTGCACGACATTGGTTTGGCAGAGATTCCGGATCGCGTGGTCAAAAAACGCGACGCGCTGACCCACGCCGAATCTGAATTGCGAAAGCTGCACTGCGAATACGGGGTCAAGCGCGGCCATCAGATCGGCCTGCCGCCTCCGGTGCTGGCGGTGATCGGGCAGCACCATGAGGCCTGGGACGGCAGCGGCTATCCGAAAGCGGTGAGTGCCGATCGCATCCATCCGCTGGCGCGGATTGTGGGTCTGGTCAATGAGTATGACAACCTGTGCAACCCGCTTGATCTGGCGCGTGCGCTGACGCCCTACGAGGCGCTGTCGATTCTGTTTACCCAGCGCCGCAACCGTTTCGAAGGGCGTGTCCTGCAGGCCTTGGTGCGCCAGCTGGGTGTGTATCCGCCGGGCACCGTCGTGGCAATGTCGGACGACCGACTCGGCCTGGTGGTGTCGGTCAATTCGAATGCGCCCCTGCGCCCCAGCGTGATGGTCTATCAGCCCGAACTGCCCAAAGATGAGGCAGGCTTGCTCAACCTGGCCCTGGTGCCGGAGATCAATATCGCGAAGGCAATGCGCCCGGCTGATCTACCCAGAGAGGTGCATGACTACCTGAGCCCGCGCACCCGGATCGCGTATTTCTTTGACACCGAAGTCGATGTTGAAAGCGATCAGTCGAGCGCTCGGGAGGCCGCATGAGCCGGGCGGATGCCGAGCTGATGCTCGATGCCAGCACTGACATGTTGCTGATTGTCAGCGCTGAGACCCTGACGGTCAGAAGTGCAAACCGCGCGGCGGCGGCGCGTCTTGGCTATTCGGTCAAGGCACTGGTCGGCACACCGATTGTGGCGCTGGCTCGAGGGCTGGCCGATGTGTGTTTCTGGGATGAGGTGCAAGCCGGTGGCGTGGGCAAGCTGACCGATGCCGAGGGCTTGTATCAGTGCGCCGACGGTGCCAGTCTCAAGGTGGTGCAGAGTGTTGCGCGTGCCGACGATGCCTTGGTGATTCGCGCCCGGGAAGTTGAGCCAGAGCCGCAAAGCGACGAGGCGTTTGGCGATTCGGCTGCCCGGCTGCGGGCGATTCTGGAGGCCACTGCCGACGGCATCCTGATGCTGGATCACGCCGGTGCGGTAGTGGGCATGAATCAACGCCTGGCGCGCTTGTGGCCGATCTCTGAGCAGTTGTTGCGCGAGCATGATGATGCCGCACTGCTCAAGGCCATGTGCGCGGCAATGAAAGACGATGGTCGTCGGCTGGCTGGACGTTTCGGCCAGTGCGACGCGTCCGATGAGACATTTGATGTCTTTACGCTCAAGGATGGCCGCAGCTTTGAGTGCGCCTCCCGTCCGGCGCGCCATCGTCATCAAGTGATCGGTCGCGTGTTTTGTTTTGCCGACGCCACGACACGGCAGCGCGCCGCCAGTGAACTGGTGTTTGCGCGCGATGCGGCGGAAGCGGCCAATCGCGCCAAGAGCGAATTTCTGGCGATGATGTCGCATGAAATTCGAACCCCCATGAACGCCATCATCGGCATGGCCAGTCTGCTTGATGCCACGGCGCTCGATGCCGAGCAGCGCAACTGCGTTGGTACCGTGCGCAGCAGTGGTGAAGCCTTGTTATCGATCATTGACGACATTCTCGATTACGCAAAAATCGACGCCCGCAAGCTTGCGCTGACGCCACGGCCGTTCTCGGTACGTGATTTGTTTGATGCGCTGGCACGCTTGTTCATCAGCCAGGTGCGCGATACCGGCGTGGCTTTCGAGCATACGGTCAGCGACGAGGTGCCGACGATGCTTGTTGGCGACCCGGGTCGTCTGCGCCAGATACTGATCAACCTGATCGGCAATGCCTTCAAATTTACCTCGGCTGGCAAGATTTCCGTGGGGGTCAGCCGCGTGCCCTCATTGCTTGGCGATCGCACCGGCAGCATCCGCCTGAAGGTGGACGTGCGCGACACGGGAATCGGCATTGCGCCCAGCGATCAGGCCTTGATCTTCACGCCGTTCTCGCAGGTCGATATGTCTTCGACCCGCTCACATGGCGGCACAGGGCTCGGGCTACCCATTTGTCGTATGTTGTGCGACATGATGGATGGCCATATCGAAGTCGACAGCGTGGTCGGGAAGGGCGCCTGCTTTTCCTTTACCGTCTGCCTGCAGCTGGAGTCTGTTGAATCAGCGTGAGGTACAGGGCCTCGACTTTGCGCAGGGTCAACGAAGGCGAGGGCGGCGGGGCGCACCATGAAATCTGCGATGTCACGAGGATTTGCTCATGGCCTTGGGAACATGGACGCAGCGTGTTGACGATGCGCTGACGCGATTCGGCAAGCGGCCCGAATACCTTTTGCAGATGCTGATTGCACTGCAGAAATTCGAAAACTGCTTGCCGCCAGAAGCGCTCACAGCCCTGGCGGCAGGGCTGGGTCTGCCGCGTGCGCGTGTCGAAGGTGTGGTGGGCTTCTACAGCTTTCTTTACGCCCAGCCGGTCGGTCAGTACCGACTCTTGTTCTCCGACAACATCATCGACCGCATGCTCGGCAGCGAAGCCCTGATGGCGCGCCTGTGTCACAGCCTGTGGCTCGCGCCGGGGCAGGTGTCTGAAGACGGACTGGCCAGTGTTGATGTGACCTCCTGCATTGGTCTGGGTGACCAGGGGCCGGCGATGTTGGTCAATGGCCGGGCGATCGCCGCACTCGACGCGGCGCGGATCGACAGCATCTGCGAACTCATTCGCCAGCGTCGCCCGCTGGATGACTGGCCCGCTGAACTCTTTCATATCGAGAACACGATTCAGCAACGTGATGCGCTGCTGAGTTGCACGGCACGCCCCGGCGATGCCTTGCTCGCCGCGATCGCGATGGGGCGTGACGGCTGGATGCGCCATATGCAGGCATCGCGTCTGCGCGGGCGGGGCGGGGCGGGCTTTACGACGGCGGTGAAGTGGCTGGCCTGTCGCGATGCGACCGAGCCCGAAAAAATCGTGGTGTGTAACGCCGACGAAGGCGAACCCGGCACATTCAAGGACCGGGTATTGCTCAATGCACATGCCGATCTGGTGTTCGAAGGCATGACGCTGGCGGCGTGGGCGGTGGGCGCCCGACGTGGCTTTGTGTACCTGCGAGGTGAGTATCTCAATCTGCTGCCGGCGCTGGAGGCTACGCTGGAGAGGCGACGCAAGGATGGCTGGCTGGGCGCCTCGGTTGCTGGCGTGAGCGGCTTCGACTTCGATATTGAAATCCATCTCGGTGCCGGCGCCTATGTGTGCGGCGAGGAAACGGCCTTGCTCGAATCGCTGGAAGGCAAGCGGGGCACGCCGCGCATTCGCCCGCCATTTCCGGTGACCCACGGCTATCTGGGTCTGCCCACGGTGGTGAACAATGTCGAAACGCTGGCCAAGTGCTGTCTCATCGCACTGCACGGCGGCGCGGCCTTTGCAGCGATGGGCACCGCCCAGTCGGCCGGCACCAAGTTGCTGTCGGTGTCGGGTGATTGCGATCGGCCGGGCATCTATGAATTTCCGTTTGGCGTCACGGTGCGCCAGGTGCTGGAGGCCTGTGGCGCGCACGATACGCTGGCAGTGCAGGTCGGTGGCGCGGCCGGGATGACGCTCGCGCCGTACGAGTTTGGCCGGCGTGTGGCCTTTGAAGATGTGCCCACCGCCGGCGCGTTCATGGTGTTCAACGACACCCGCGACATGTTCGATGTGGCGCACAACTTTGTTCACTTCTTCGCGCATGAGTCTTGCGGATTCTGCACGCCGTGCCGGGTGGGCACCGCCATGCTCGCCGATACGCTGGACAAGCTGGCCGAGGGTAAGGGCAGCCCGGCAGATCTGATCGAAATTGAAGATCTCGATCGTCTGCTCAAGCAGGCCAGCCATTGCGGCCTGGGCAGCGCAGCGCCCAATCCGGTGATCGATGGCCTGCAGAAGTTTCGGCCAGCCTATGAGCGCCACTTGATGCATGCCGACTTCTCCCCCGCGTTTGATCTGGACGGCGCATTGTGTCGCGCGCGGCAGATCACCGGTCGCGACGACGCCGGCGCGCACCTGCCGCAACAACCGGAGACCTCACGATGAGCCAATCGAGTTTCCTGCTAGACGGCGAGCGCGTGCCGTTTGACGAGGGCCAGATGATTCTGGAGGCGGCGCGGGCGGCGGGTCGCTACATTCCGCATCTGTGCTGGCACCCGGATTTTCCGCCGCACGGCAGCTGCAAGCTGTGTGTGGTGAAGGTGGCCGGCCGGCATGTGTCGGCCTGCGCGACCCCGGCGCGTGCCGGCGCTGAGGTCGAAAGCGACACGCCGGAGATCAACACCGAGCGGCGCACCCTGCTGCAGATGCTGTTTGTCGAGGGCAATCATTTTTGCCCGGCCTGCGAAAAAAGCGGTAACTGCCAGCTTCAGGCCATGGCTTACGACCTGGAGATGACCACGCCGCGCTTCCGCCACTTCTACCCCGACCGACCCGTCGACGCCTCGCATCCAGAGATGCTGCTCGACTTCAATCGCTGCATTTATTGCGAGTTGTGCGTGCGTGCCTCGCGTGAGCAGGATGGCAAATCGGTGTTCGCGCTCACCGGTCGGGGCATCAACAAAAAGCTCGCGGTCAATGCCGAGTCCGGCCGATTGGCAGATACCGATTTTTCAGCCAGCGACAAAGCCGCGCATATCTGCCCGGTCGGCGTGATTCTCAAAAAGCGTGTGGGTTTTGCCGTGCCGATCGGCGACCGTACCTATGACCGTGCGCCGCTGCACGAGGTGGCCTTGCCCAAAACAGAGGACGAAGCATGAGCACCCCGCGCAAGCTCCGTGTGGCCACGGTCTCGCTGGCCGGTTGCTTCGGCTGTCATATGTCACTGCTTGATATCGACGAGCATGTGTTCGCGCTGCTCGACCGTGTTGAATTCGATCGCTCGCCGCTGACCGACCTCAAAACCTGTGGCCCCTGCGATATCGGTCTGGTCGAGGGCGGTGTGTGCAATTCGGAGAATGTGCATGTGCTGCGCGAGTTTCGCGCGCAGTGCAAAACCCTGGTCGCGCTGGGTGCCTGCGCCATCAATGGCGGCTTGCCGGCACAGCGGAATCACCTGGATGTTGGCCAGTGTCTGAGTGCGGTGTTTCAGTCCCGCCCCGGCATGGACACCGCCGAAGTGCCGGACGACCCTGAGTTGCCCTTGCCGCTGGACAAGGTGCATCCGATTCACGAGGTGGTGCGGGTCGATTACTTTCTGCCCGGTTGCCCGCCCTCGGGAGAGGCGATCTGGCAGTTCTTGTCTGACCTGCTGGCTGGGCGCACCCCGCGGGTGAGTTATCCGCTGCTGCATTTTGATTGAGACTGCCGATGACGTCTGATCTCGAAACCGCTGCCAAGCGCGAAGGCCTGCGCCGCGTCGCCATCGACCCCATCTCGCGGGTGGAAGGCCACGGCAAGGTCACCTTGTTGCTCGACGAAGCGGGGCAGGTACACGAAGCGCGTCTGCATATTGTCGAATTCCGGGGGTTTGAAGCTTTCATTGAGGGGCGGCCGTACTGGGAGGTGCCGGTCATCGTGCAGCGCCTGTGCGGCATCTGCCCGGTCAGCCACCATCTGGCGGCCGCCAAGGCGCTCGACTACGTGGTGGGCGCGGTGCCGGTGACGGCCACCGCCGACAAGATGCGCCGGCTG
>JBFIJC010000068.1:0-14527 GCA_041600915.1 Nitrogeniibacter sp. | reverse complement strand
GCTGGCGCTGTCGAAATGCAGCACATGGCGGTTGGTCACCACCCGGCAATCGGCGCTGACGATAAAGCCCGATCCAAGGCTGCCCCACGGGGTCTGGATGAAGACCGTGGCGTTGCGCGCGGCTTCGATGGCATTGCGCGGCGGATGTGATTTATTCAGTTGCCCGGCGATTCCGCCTTGGTTCGCAGATGGCGCGGCCGCTTTCGCTGCCGACGCGGCTTCCGTCGGGGCGTTTTCAACATCATCGCGGCCGAAGAGGGCAAACACGCCAGCCAGAATGACAACAAGCGCGATCGCCCCCTTGGCTAACGGGAAGCCTGCCATCTCACTGCCGCCGGCCCGCGGCGCGCGCCTGGCGGACGCCATGGCTTCTTTGTCAGCGAGATATTGCGCATATTTCTCGAAAAACACACCGCAGGATTCGCACTGTTCGGTGTTCGATTGACTATGTCCGCACTTGGGGCAATCCATCGTATCTCGCAGTTATCGTTAAAACCGCTTGCCAGCCTTTGTCTGGCAACGGTGTCATCGGTGCAGTCGCGGGCTCAGACGTCGTGGCGAGGCCTAGCCCGCGCGAGGGTCAAACGCGTCACGCACCACGTCAGCAAGCAGGTTAGCGGCAAGAACAAGCACAAACATGAATACGAAGGCTGCGGCCAAAGACCACCACACCATCGGGTCGCGTGCGAGTTCCATGCGAGCGGCGTTGATCAAGGTGCCAAAACTCGCCATGTTGGGGTCGACGCCAATGCCCACATAGGACAGCACCGCCTCGGCAAGCACCAGTCCTGAAAAATCCATGACCAGCGCGATGATCACGATGTGCATGAGGTTGGGCAGCACGTGACGCAGCAGGATGCGCACGGTGGGCACACCAAAGGCACGCGCCGCCTGCACATACTCGAGCTCCCGCAGCTTCAATGTTTCACCGCGCAGCAGCCGGCACAGCCCGGTCCAGCTCGTCATGCCAAGAATGAAGCATAGCGCCAGCAAGCGCGCATCAGAACGCTCGGCCGCCGTGGCAAACCACTGCGGATTGTTCTCGATGAAAACCTGCATCATCAACACCGCTGCAGCAATCAGCAGCACACCGGGAATGGAGTTGAGCACGGTGTAGAGATACTGGATGACATCATCGACCCAACCGCCGAAATAGCCGGCAAGAATGCCCAGCGCGATCGCCAGGGGCAGCGTCACCAAGGTGGTGAGCGTGCCGATCATCAGTGCGGTGCGCACGCTCTTGAGCGTGAGGTAGAAGACGTCCTGCCCGACCTTGTCGGTGCCAAACACGTGATAGCCCTGAGCCAGCGACACCAGCATGCCCGCCACAATGGCCAGGATCGACCAGGTGAGCCAGGCGCTACGCCAGGCCAGCTGCGTATCGCCACGCACCAGCCGTCTCATGCCGCCGTTGAACACGCTGAGCACACCGGCAGCCAGCAAAGACAAGGCAACACCTACCGCCGCGCCAAGGAGGAGTCGGCTGGCAATATCGCTGGTGTAATCTCGCGTGGCGTCTTCAAGATGAGCGCCGCCGTGAACCAGGCGAGGAAAGTCGCGCCGCTGTCCGCCATCTGGCAGCTCTATCGTGTCTTTCACGTAGGCATGCGTCGCCAGCGGCGCCGAGTAAGTGCGCTCCACATCCGTCCGCTGATGATGCATGACAACATCCAGCACGCTCGTCACTTCGGTGGCGTAGACCGTCTCGGTCTGCCCCTCGGTGGGCGGCAAGGCGGCACGGAAATGCAGACTGTCGAGAATGCCCACCAGCAGAAAAGCCAGGAGCACGACAATTGCGGCCATACCAGCAGGCCGCTCCCCGACCCGCGCCCACGAGCGGCGAAGATGCGGGCTTCGCCAGGCATGCAGCCCCCCGATCACGAAGGCACCGAGCAGCAAGAAAAAGCAGGCGTCAGTCCACAACAGAACAATTTCGAATCCGTGCGCGATCATTCGAACCTCACCCGCGGATCCACCAGGGTGTAGGACAAATCGGTGAGGATCAGACCCACGATGTAGAGCACCGAACCGATAAACACCATTGCCCTCACCACGGCAAAATCCTGCGCCTGGATCGCGTCGATGGTGTAACTGCCCAAGCCAGGAATGCCGAAGAAGGATTCGATGATCAGGCTTCCCATAAACAAGAGCGGGATCACCACGACCACGCCGGTGAGGATCGGAATCATCGCGTTTTTAAGCACATGCCGGAACAACACTGTCAGCTCTGACACGCCTTTGGCACGCGCTGTCCTGACGTAGTCGCGGGAGATCTCTTCAAGAAAGATTGTGCGGTACCACCGGGTACTGCTGCCGATACCGCCGATCACGCCGAGCATTACCGGCAAGGCCAGAAAGCGCGGCGCGTCCAGACCGCCGCCGTAGCCGGAAATCGGCACCAGATGCCAGACTTTCGATATCAACCACTGCCCGCCAATGATGTAAAACAGGCTTGAGATCGACATCATCGCCACACACACCACCACCCCCCAGAAGTCGAGTGGCGTGGCGCGGAAGAACACCAGCATCAGCGCAAAACTGACGGTCACAAACAAACCCAGCACAAAGGTTGGCAGTGCGATCGCCAGCGAAGGCCCCATGCGCTGCTGGATCTCGCGGGCAATATTCCGGCCGTCGTCTGCTGCGCCGAAATCGAACACAAACATCCGCAAGGATTTATCGAAGAACACAGTCTCGGTCAGCTGACCGCTGCCCTCGGCCTTTGCATTGAAGAACAAGGGCTTGTCATAGCCGCGCTCGGCCTTCCAGCGCTCAATGGCCTCAGGCGTTACGCGTTTGACGCCCAGTTGCATGCGGGCCATGTCGTCCGGCGTGTTCACCACGAAGAACAAGGCGAAGGTGAGCAGATTGACCCCCATAAGAATCGGAAGCGCATAGGCAAGACGACGTACGAGATAAGCCCACATGGCTCAGCCTCCCGCCACGTCGGTCACACGGACCGTTTGCCGTTCATGCTGGCGATAACGACGCACCATGGGCCATAACATCATGACCAGCAAACCCGCCATCAAGGCGAGCGGCCAGATCACGGGGCGATTCCACGCGCGACGCAGCTCGCTTCGCTGCACGGTGTCGATGCGTTGATACTTCAGCGTATTGCGCACAATCGCGCCGGGCTTCCGGTTCTTGAGCCAACCGTGCTGAAGCACGAAGGCCTTCTGGTGAAAGCCCCAGATCCAGGGCGCGTCGTGCTGCAGAATGCGGTTCATCTTGCGAATGATATCCAGACGCTCCGGGCTGTTCGGCATCACTTTCATGGCTTCGAAGAGCCGGTCGTACTCGGCGTTTTGGTAGTTGGCCGCATTCTCACCCTGCGTCGCCACCCGCCCCTGCGGTCCGTAAAGCAAAAAATAGAAATTCTCCGGGTCCGGATAGTCTGCATTCCACCCCAGGAAAAACACCTGGGCATTGCCCTTGCGCAGCTTGTCTTGCAAACGGTTCCAGTCAGAGTCTCGCACCACCAGCTGCAGATCGATCTTTCGGAGTTGCTTGGTCAGCCAATTGACGTACGATTTCTGCCCCATGCCGGACGAGGTGGTATCCAGATGGATCACCAAGGGCGCGCCGGTCTTGGCATCGCGACCACCCGGATAGCCCGCTTCGGCAAGGAGTTGACGCGCCTGCTCGACTGATTTTCGCACTGGCGCGCCATCGCCCCAATCGTAGACCATCGGGTTGATACCGGCCTCCCCGGTCTCATGACCAAAAATGCCCGGCGGCACCGGGTGCATTGCGGGCGAGCCGCGGCCGTTGAGGAACACCGAGATGAACTCTTCTTCATCGATGGCAATCGAGAGCGCCAGACGCAGCTTGCGCGCCGCTTCGCTTGTGCCGCCTACCACGGGATCGAGCATGTTGAAACCGAGATACATCACCGTGGGCGACACGGAGGTAATCAGATCGATACCCTGCGCGCGCATCGCGTCGCTGAGCCCAACCTCGCCTTCCCCTCCCATCTGGACGGCTTGATCAAAATTGTCGGACGACAGCCCCGAGGCATCGTAATAGCCCTGCAAAAACTTGTTCCAGTACGGAATGCCCTCCTTCTCGCGGGAGAACACCGCCCGGTCAATGAACGGGATCGCCTTGCCGCAATCGGCCACCATCCCGGCCGCGATGTCATCTTCGCTGGCCTCACACGGATAGGTTTCGCCGCGATAGTTCGGGTTGCGCGCCAGGACCATGCGCGCGTTCGGATCGTTCTCGACCAGCATGTAGGGGCCCGTTCCGACCGGCCACCAGTCCAGCGTCAGATTCTTTTCTGCCATGCCTGGCTGGGCATAAAAACGATCGACCTCGCGCGGTACCGGCGCAAAAAACGGCATCGTCATCCAGTAAGACAGTTGCGGATACGTCCCTTCGACCCGAATCCGGTAGGTGTAGCGGTCCACGACCTCCACCCCGTCAAGCGCGAACTGATCCAGATCGAGCCAGGCATCCGGCCCCGCCTTTTCGGCCGCCGTCGAAAGCGCCTCGTGCAAGCCGCTCAAACCACGAATGTAGCCACGCATCAACTCGAAAATCGGCGAATGCAGGCGCGGGTGCGCAAGGCGCTTGAGTTGATAGACGAAGTCTTCGGCAATCAACTCACGGGTGTCCGTCAGCGGGAAATCGGGAATCGCCGTTGCCGCCTCGAGCACAGAAGCCGGCATCGGCACGTAAGCCGGCCGACCCGCCTCGTCCTTGGCAAACGCGGGGTGAGGTTGATACAGCACGCCGGGGCGCACCCGGATCTCATACACCGTATAGGCCACATCGCTTGGCGGGGCATCGTCCGGCAGGCGCGCACCGTTCTTGTCATAGCGCGACAACACCGGCATCTGCTCAGCGGCGCCAGGAATCAGGGTATAGGGGCGCTGTAAATAGTGATACTGCAGGGGCGGCTCATAGATCTGGTAAAGGAAAGTTGCCTCGTCTTCCGAATACGATTGCACCGGATCAAAGTGCTTTGGTCGATTCACAAAGGCCGAATAGAGAATGTTCTGACCCGACTCCGCCGCCGGATAGGGGTCGTTCCATGCGTTGCCACAACCGCTCAACGCACCGACGAGCGCGGTCAAACACAGCGCGACCCACACCTTGCTCAAACGAAGCCCCAAGCCGGCAAGCGCCCCCGCACCGGCCAGCGGCAATGAGAACACGTGACATTCCGAAACAAGGCGCATTGCGCGCAAGCGATTGAGCATGGGCGGCAGTTTAGCCCAAGCAGCGGCTGACGGGCATTGGCTCGCAGTAGCTGCCAGAGAACAGCCGCCGCCGCGGCTATCCATGAGCGGGGATTCGTCCAGGCCACGCGGACATGCCCTCACCTCAGTCAAACAATTATCGCCTCCCGTTGGTTAAACCCCACAACCCCTCGGTCTGTGTGGGTTCGGCTATAATTCGACGATTGGCTCAACGGAGATTAGAAAAAAATGGGGCTTCTCACAGGAAAGCGGATTCTGGTCACCGGCTTGCTCAGCAACCGGTCGATTGCCTACGGTGTCGCGCGTGCAATGCACCGCGAAGGCGCCGAGCTGGCGTTTGCGTATCAGAACGAACGCTTCCAGGAACGCGTCAGCAAACTTGCCGCAGACTTCGGCAGCGAATTGATTCTGCCATGTGACGTCCAGGAGGACTCACAGATCGACGATCTCTTTTCACAGATCGGCGATGCCTGGGGCGGTATCGACAGCGTCGTACACTCAATTGCCTACGCACCCAGCGATGCACTGGAAGGCGACTTCCTCGACGGCATCTCACGCGATGCCTTCCGCATCTCACAAGAAATCAGCGCCTACAGCTTCCCGGCCATGGCCAAAGCGGCACGTCCGCTGCTGGCGGGACGTAACGGCTCACTGCTCACGCTGTCCTACCTCGGCGCGGTTCGCACCATGCCGAACTACAACATCATGGGCCTGGCCAAAGCGAGCCTTGAAGCCTCCGTGCGCTATCTGGCCGCCTGCCTGGGCCCCGAGGGTACGCGTGTCAACGCCGTATCCGCTGGCCCCATCAAGACGCTGGCAGCCTCTGGCATTGGCAGCTTCGGCAAGCTGCTGTCCTTCAACGAGCGCAACGCACCGCTGCGTCGCAACGTCACCATCGATGAGGTCGGCAATGCTGCCGCCTTCATGTGTTCTGACCTGGCCAGCGGCATCACCGGCGAGATCATGTACGTCGATGGCGGCTTCAACACCACGGCGCTGGGCAATCCCGATCAAGGCTGATTGTCCCGTCGGCCAAGGAAATACCCCGGTGCTGTTGGCCGGGGTATTTTTTTGAGTGAATCCGTAGGCAAAAAAAAGACCCCCGATCGGGAGTCTCTTCTTTGAAAGCCGACCTGAGGCCGGCCGTCACTCAAGCGATCGGACTGGCGCCCTTAGCCGTTGCTATCGGTCGACAAGGCTGCCGCGTTGATCTTCACGGTATAGCGCTCACGCAACGCGCTCAAGAATGCCCGCAAGTCCTGCGCACCCATAAGCTGGGCGTACTGACCGGCCATGGTCGTCAAGCGCGGGTCCGTATCTTCGATCACGACCTTCTTGACCGCATCCACCCGGAACAGCGCATAACCAGCACCCGCCACGCTGACCCCGGTATACGCCGGCAGACTATCGGACGCGACGGCAAACACGGAGGTCATCGCATTCGGCGGCAACATCGGCACGCCACGCTGAAGCTTGATCGGCTCCCCCCAATTCAAATCAGCCTTCTCACCTTTGGTGAGCGCAGCCAACTGATCTGCACCAGCCTGCGCTGCCGCTTCCGCCGCTTGCTGCTGTCGCAGTTGCGACTCGACTTCGGCCTTGACCTCATCGAAGCTGCGTCGCTGCGCAGGTTCATACGCCGACACCCGGGCAGCCACAATGGTGTTGTTGCCAATATCGATCGCATCCGTGTTGTGCTTGCTGCTCACGGCCGATTGCGAAAACACCGCTTCGGCCAGTGCGGGGGACTCGAAGCCCGCAACCCTTGTCGCGCCCTTTTCAATCCAGTCGTCGGTCGAGCGAATCTCAAGCCCAAACTGGTTCGCAGCCGGCTCAAGCGAGTCGGGTTGCTCATACACCAGATTGGCAAACTGCTCGGCAGACTCTGCAAAAAGACGGCTGGCACCGCGCTCGCGCAGCGTCGCCTCCAGACGAGTGCGCGCTTCATCAAAGGACGGAATCGTCGCTTCGCGAACTTCGTCTACACGGATGATGTGAAAACCGAAATCGGAGCGCACCAGCTCACTTACCTCACCCGCGGCCAACGCGAATGCGGCGTCTTCAAAGGGTTTGAGCATGGCACCACGACCGAAGAAACCCAAATCGCCGCCATTGGCAGACGACCCCGGATCATCGGAGGCGAATTTGGCAAGGGCTTCGAAGCGCGCGCCGTCAGCCTTGATCTCGGCCAGCAGGGATTCCGCCTTCTTTTTCGCGGCCGCCACATCTTCGTCTGACGCATCAGCAGCGACCTGAACCAGAATGTGACGCGCTTTGCGCTCTTCGGGCGATCCGAGATTCAGTTTGGTTTGCTCGTACTCGGCACGCAGCTCATCCTCAGACACACTGACCTTAGCCTTCAGCGTATCGGCGCTCAGAACCAGGTAAGACAGTTTGACCCGTGCAGGCACGGCATAGCTTTCGATGTTCGCTTCGTAGTAGGCCGTCGCCGCCTCAGGTGAGATCTCCAGCGACTTGACATAGGATTCCGGCTCGAAACGCACCATATGCACAGTGCGCTCTTCCAGCTGGGCTGAGAGCACGCGCGACACTGCCGCCTTGGGCACCATCGCGGCCTCACCCATGGCGCTGAGCACCTGCTGGTAGGCCAACTCGCCGCGCAGACGCTCCTGGAAGCTCAAATCATTCATGCCCTGCCCGCGCAGCGCAGCCTGATAGCGCGCATTGGAAAACTGCCCGTCTTCCTGGAAGGCCGGAATACTGGCGATTGTCTGGCGCAATTGATCATCGGACACCGACAAACGGTTCTCGCTTGCAAACAAGGACAGCAGGCGCTGATTCACGAGGTTGTCGAGCACGGCACGGCGAAACAGCGGGTCCTGGAAGGTTGCCGGGTCGACCTGCCCTTCGCTTGAGGAGCGAATGCGGTCTTGCTGCTCCCGAACCGCTTGCTCGAACTCGTAGGTGGAAATCGGCGTACCGCCGACCGTCGCGACCTCACCAACAGCACCGTTGTTGTTGAGATAAGACTCGATACCGAAGAATGCAAACGTCACCGAGATCAGGGCGAGAATGACTTGCGCGATGCGCTTGTTGTTTCGAACTGCCTCAAACATGTTTATGACCAAGTAGAGCGTTGAAAGGCGGATGGTATCGCGAAAGCGAAACTTGCATAAAAAAAGGCGAACGCAACGCTCGCCTTTGTTCGGTCTGGCGGAGTGGACGGGACTCGAACCCGCGACCCCCGGCGTGACAGGCCGGTATTCTAACCAACTGAACTACCACTCCGCTGTGCGCTGGTGGGTGCTGACGGGTTCGAACCGCCGACATTCGCCTTGTAAGGGCGACGCTC
The DNA here is from genome assembly GCA_041600915.1 of Nitrogeniibacter sp. Classification (GTDB taxonomy): domain Bacteria; phylum Pseudomonadota; class Gammaproteobacteria; order Burkholderiales; family Rhodocyclaceae; genus Nitrogeniibacter. Next base: position 6,007 of record JBFIJC010000068.1, on the reverse strand, counting down.
TACCAACTGAGCTAAGCACCCGCGCTCGAGCCGCAAGGCCCGAAAGCGCGCTAGTTTACTGTATCTTTGAGGGCTTTGCCAGCGCGAAACTTCGGTACTTTCGCTGATTTGATCTTGATGGCCGCGCCTGTGCGTGGATTACGCCCCGTCCGGGCTGCCCGCTTGCCCACATAGAAGGTGCCAAAGCCCACCAGCGTTACCGTGCCGCCTTTTTTCAGCGCCGTCGATACGGCCCCGATTGCGGCGTCGAGTGCCCGGCCGGCAGCCGCCTTCGACAGATCAGCCTGGTCAGCGATTTGATCGATCAGTTCGGATTTATTCACGGATGTCCCCTTTCGTTTTATGGTGTGGGCAACCACCACCACTCCGCCCCTTGCGGGTGCGGCATCGCGGCTGTGCCGGCGGGTAACGCTGTGGTTTTATAGCGTGGGCTTTTTATGACTGTCAAGCCGCGGTGCAGCGCAAAGGTGCAAAAGAAAACGGCCGCAGAAGCGGCCGTTTTCTTATATTCGAACGCTTAATGCGCTCGCAGGTTCTGCGGATCGGATGCCTTCTCAGGCTCAGAAACCGTCGCCCCGCCATCGGCGGACGCCGGCGGCAAAGGCTCCGGATGACGCTCAAGTGCGTGCTCCAGCACTTGGTCAATCCAGCGCACTGGCACGATCTCCAGCGCGTTTTTGATGTTGTCGGGCATCTCCGCCAGATCCTTGACGTTCTCTTCCGGGATCAGTGCCTTCTTGATCCCGCCCCGCACGGCGGCCAGCAGTTTTTCCTTGAGGCCACCGATCGGCAACACCTCGCCACGCAGCGTGATTTCACCCGTCATCGCAACGTCGCAACGCACCGGAATACCGGTCAGCGCCGACACCATGGCGGTCGTGATCGCCCCGCCCGCCGACGGACCATCCTTGGGAATAGCGCCTTCCGGCAAGTGAATGTGCAGATCGCTCTTCTGATAGAAGTCCTCTGCAATGCCGAGCGATCGCGCACGACGACGCACCACCGACAAGGCCGCCTGAATCGATTCCTGCATGACTTCGCCAAGCTTGCCGGTATTGACCACCTTGCCTTTACCCGGCAAGACGACGGCTTCAACCGTCAGCAACTCGCCGCCGACTTCGGTCCAGGCCAGGCCGGTGACCTGACCCACCTGGTTTTCCTTCTCCGCCATGCCAAAGCTGTAGCGACGAACGCCAAGGTATTTGTCGAGGCTCTTGCCATTGACGACGACTTTCGACGCCCGCTTGCGCAGCACCAGCGCACGCACGACCTTGCGGCAGATCTTGGAGATTTCACGCTCCAGACTGCGCACACCGGCCTCACGCGAGTAGTAACGAATGGTGTCGCGCAGCGCATCTTCAGTGATGGTTACTTCATCTTTTTTCAGGCCATTGGCGCTCAGCTGTTTGGGCACCAGATAGCGCTGTGCGATGTTGACCTTCTCGTCCTCGGTGTAACCCGACAGGCGAATCACTTCCATCCGGTCGAGCAGCGCAGCCGGGATATTCAGTGTATTTGCCGTGGCCACAAACATCACATCAGACAAGTCGTATTCGACTTCGATGTAGTGATCGACAAAGGTCGAGTTCTGCTCGGGGTCAAGCACTTCGAGCAGCGCAGAGGACGGATCGCCACGGAAGTCCTGCCCCATCTTGTCGACTTCGTCGAGCAAGAAGAGCGGGTTCTTGACCGCAACCTTCGTCATGTTCTGAAGAATCTTGCCGGGCATGGAGCCGATATAGGTCCGGCGGTGGCCGCGAATCTCGGCCTCGTCCCGAACGCCACCGAGCGACATGCGCACGAACTTGCGATTGGTTGCCCGGGCGATCGACTGGCCGAGCGAGGTCTTGCCAACGCCCGGAGGGCCGACAAGGCACAGAATCGGCGCTTTAAGCTTATCGACGCGCTGCTGAACCGCGAGGTACTCGACGATGCGCTCTTTGACCTTGTCGAGGCCGTAGTGCTCCTTGTCGAGCACTTTCTCCGCTTCGAGCAAGTCTTTGTGGATCCGCGAACGCTTTTTCCACGGCAAGCCGATCACGGTCTCGATGTAGTTCCGGACCACGGTCGCCTCGGCAGACATCGGCGACATCAGACGCAGTTTCTTGAGTTCACCATTGGCCTTGGCCAAGGCCTCCTTGCTCATCCCGGAGGCCTTGATCTTGCGATCGAGCTCCTCAAGGTCGGCGCCGTCTTCACCCTCGCCAAGCTCTTTCTGAATCGCCTTGACCTGCTCATTCAGGTAGTACTCGCGCTGACTCTTCTCCATCTGCCGCTTCACACGGCCCCGGATGCGCTTTTCGACCTGCAGAATGTCGAGTTCGGACTCCAGCTGAGCCAAAAGACGCTCGAGACGCGCCGTGGCGTCGAACATCTCGAGCACCTCCTGCTTCTGCTCGAGCTTGAGCGGCAGGTGCGCGGCGATGGTGTCGGCCAGGCGGCCCGACTCTTCGATACCACCCAGCGAGGTCAGAATCTCGGGGGGGATTTTCTTGTTCAGTTTTACGTATTGGTCGAACTGGGCAATGATCGCCCGGCGCATCGCTTCGACTTCGTGCGAGGCAACCTCACCAATCGGGATCGGTGTCGCTTTCGCCGTGAATACGCTGTCAAGATCGGTGACCGAATCCAGCTTTGCCCGCTGAACGCCTTCGACCAACACCTTGATGGTGCCGTCCGGCAGCTTGAGCATCTGCAAGATATTGGCAACGCAGCCGATGTCGTAAAGGTCTTGAGCACCGGGTTCGTCTTGAGCAGCGGACTTCTGGGCCACGAGCAAAATGCTCTTGGCGCCTTCCATGGCCATCTCAAGGGCTTTGATTGATTTCGGGCGTCCCACAAACAGCGGGATCACCATGTGGGGGAATACCACCACATCACGCAGCGGCAGAAGCGGGAATTCCATCTGCTCCTGCGGCAACTCCTGGGTGCCAGACATGACTTTTCCTTCAGAAAGGGATCACGGGCCCAGATGGGGGCCCGTGATGCAAATTCAAGATAGCAACCCCGAATTCAGTTGGAACCGGCAACCTTTTGCTGATCTGCAAAGATCAGAATGGGCTGGGCACTGCCTTCAATTGCGCCTTCATCAATGACAATCTTTTCGACGTTTTCCATTGTCGGCAAGTCGTACATGACATCGAGCAGCGTGGCTTCAAGAATCGAACGCAAACCCCGTGCGCCGGTTTTGCGCTTCAAGGCGCGCCGTGCAATCGCACGCAACGCAGGCTCGCGAAACTCAAGATCGACGCCTTCCATGGAAAAGAGCTTGCCGTATTGCTTGACCAGCGCGTTCTTGGGTTCCGTAAGAATCTTGACCAAGGCTTCTTCGTCAAGTTCCTGCAAACTCGCCACCACCGGCAAACGTCCGACGAACTCGGGGATCAGACCGAACTTGACCAGATCTTCGGGCTCGACGTTCAACAAGGTTTCGGAGGCCGGCTTGCCCTCGCGGCTGCGCACCTCGGCACCAAAGCCGATACCCGCCTGTTCGGTGCGATCGCGAATGACGCGCTCAAGCCCGTCAAAAGCACCACCGCAAATAAACAGAATATTGGTGGTGTCGATCTGGACGAAGTCCTGATTCGGGTGCTTGCGCCCGCCCTGCGGCGGCACGGCAGCGACCGTACCTTCGATCAGTTTGAGCAGGGCCTGCTGCACGCCCTCGCCCGACACATCACGCGTGATGGAAGGGTTGTCGGACTTGCGCGAGATCTTGTCGATCTCGTCGATGTAGACGATGCCGCGTTGGGCCTTGTCCACGTCGTAGTCGCATTTTTGCAGCAGCTTCTGGATGATGTTTTCAACATCCTCACCCACATAGCCGGCTTCGGTCAGCGTGGTGGCATCGGCCATCACGAACGGAACGTTCAGCAAACGTGCAAGCGTTTGGGCCAGCAGCGTTTTACCCGAACCGGTCGGACCGACGAGCAAGATGTTGCTCTTGGCAAGTTCGACGTCGTCCTTGGTCGCTTCGAGGTGCTTGAGACGCTTGTAGTGGTTGTACACCGCCACCGCCAGAATGCGCTTGGCTTTCGGCTGGCCGACCACGTATTGATTGAGGATCTCGAAGATCTCAAGCGGCGTGGGCAGGTCAGCGCGGCCTTCTTCGCCGCCGTGGTCACCCGCCAGTTCATCGCGAATGATGTCATTGCAAAGCTCAATGCACTCATCGCAGATAAAAACGGAAGGGCCAGCGATGAGCTTGCGCACTTCATGCTGGCTCTTGCCACAAAACGAGCAGTACAGGAGCTTTTCGCCGCCCGTTTTCTTCTCAGTCATAACACTCTCTCGTTGGCGCTCAGACCGTATCGGCCCGGCTGGTCAGAACCTTGTCGACGATGCCGTAGCGCGTCGCCTCTTCGGCCGACATGAAATTATCGCGATCAGTGTCCTTCTCGACCTGCTCAATGCTCTGACCGCTATGGTCAGCCAGCATTTTGTTGAGCCGGCTGCGCAAGGTCAGAATTTCTCGCGCATGGATTTCGATATCCGACGCCTGCCCCTGGAAACCACCCAGCGGCTGGTGAATCATGATCCGCGAGTTCGGCAGGCAATAGCGCTTGCCCTTCTCACCCGCGGCCAACAGGAAGGCGCCCATGCTGGCCGCCTGCCCGATGCACAGCGTGCTGACGTTCGGCTTGACGAACTGCATGGTGTCGTAGATCGCCATGCCGGCGGTCACTGCACCACCCGGCGAGTTGATGTAGAAGTAAATGTCCTTGTCCGGATTCTCCGACTCAAGGAAAAGCATCTGCGCCACGATCAGGTTCGCCGTCGTGTCGTTGACCGGGCCGACCAGGAAAATGACGCGCTCCTTGAGCAAGCGCGAATAGATATCGTAGGCGCGCTCGCCCCGGCCGCTTTGCTCGATGACCATCGGCACCATGCCGAGGCCAACGGGATTCCAATCACTGGTCATTGCCGTGCCTGAATGGTTAGTTGTCGGATGTCCGACCCTGATCATGCCGTAGCGCCCATGAGTTCGTCAAAGTCGACGACCTTGTCTTCAGTCTTGGCGTTGTTCAGCACCCAGTCAACCGCATTTTCTTCGATGACCAAGGCCTCGGCCTGCGCCATGCGCTGCGGCTGGCTGTAGTACCAGTCGATGACTTCTTTCGGGTCTTCGTAGCTCTGGGCAAAGTCTTCGACCAAGGCACGAACCTGCTCCGGCTTGGCGTACAGATCCTTGGCGGCAACCAGTTCGGCCAGCACCAGACCCAGCTTGACGCGACGCACGGCCTGCTCGGTGAACCAGTCGGCGGAAACCGGCAGGTCCTTGGTTTGCATGCCGCGGCTTTCCATGTCGCGACGGGCGTTTTCAGCCAGTTGCTCGGCTTCGCGGGTCACCAGTGCCTTGGGCACTTCGATCGGGTTGGCTGCGAGCAGTGCATCCATGGCCTGCTCTTTGATGCGGGTCTTGATGCGACGGCTGACTTCGCGCTCAAGGTTGGCTTTGACTTCTTCACGCATCTTGGCGACGTCGCCATCGGCAACGCCCAGCGACTTGGCAAACTCGGCGTCGATCTCCGGCAGCTTGGCAGCGCCAACTTCCTTGACGGTGATTTCGAACTCGACGGTCTGACCGGCCAGGTTCGCTGCGTGGTAGTCCTCGGGGAAGGTCATGTTGAAGGTCTTGGACTCGCCGGCCTTGAGACCATCAACGGCGTCTTCGAAGTCCTTCAGCATGCTGCCCGCGCCGATCACGAAGGGGAAGTCGCTGGCCTGACCGCCCTCAAACACTTCGCCATCCTTGCGACCGGTGAAATCGATGACGACACGGTCGTCGGCGGCAGCAGCGCGCTCTACGGTTTCGTAGGTGGTGCGCTGCTTGCGCAGCACGTCGATGGTCTTGTCGATTTCGACGTCGCTCACGGTCAGCGAGGGGCGCTCGATGGACTTGTCGCTGACTTCGCCCAGCGTGATTTCGGGGTACACCTCGAACACGGCGGTGAAGGCCATTGCGCCTTCTTCGGCGTCGGCTTTCGGCTCGATACGCGGCTGACCG
>JBFIJC010000067.1:0-14565 GCA_041600915.1 Nitrogeniibacter sp. | reverse complement strand
CGCTTGGCATCTCGGGGTTGGGCGGTGCTCGCAATGCTCATGTACTTAAGTACATTCCGCTTGCTGCGCGCCGGCCGCCCCCGACCTGCCTGCGCTCGCTACGATTTCTTCACAACTTCTAAGTCTGCATCCCGGTTCCGGCGCCATGCCGGAACCGGGGGCGCATTTCGCGGTCTCACTTGCGTCTATCTCACCGAGCGCCGCCCCATGCCCACTCCCTGGCTCGCCGCCGCCAAGATCATCCCCTGGACCGAAGTCATCGCTGCCGCGCCCGGCATCGCCCGTGGTGCGCGCGAACTGTGGAAGCGCACGAAAACCCGTGAAGAGGCGCAATCGGCCCCCGACACGGTCATCGACGACCCGGTCGCCCGCCTCGCCGCACTGGAACGCAACGTGGCGGATCTGACACAAGAAGCCGAACAACGCTCCGAGCTCATCGCCCAGCTCGCCGAGCAAAACGAGCGCCTCGTCGCCACGCTGGACCACCAGAAACGCAACACCCAATGGGCGCTCGGCCTGGCCATTGCCGCGCTGATCGGACTCGCCGTCGTTCTGATGACCGGCTGATCGGGCTTAGCTGCGTCGCTTGACGAAGTGATTCACCAGATAGCTCAGCACCGTATCGCCGTGCTGATTCACCGCCATGTACTTGAGCTTGAGAATGCCGCGATCGGGCTTTGAGCGCGAAGGCGTCACCTCGATCACCTCCACCTCGGTGTGCAGCGTATCGCCCGGCCGCACTGGCGCCAGCCAGCGCAACTCGTCGATGCCAGGCGAACCCATGCTGCACGCGGCCAGCAGCCCGCTCTGAATGAACTGCCGAAAAGACAGCGACAGCGTCTGAAAGCCGCTGGCGATCAGCCCACCGTAGAGCGATTCGGCGGCCGCATTCACGTCCAGATGAAAGGCCTGCGGATCGTACTGGCTGGCGAAATCAATGATCGCAGCCTCGGTCACGGTAATGCCGGGCGAGATAAAACGCTCGCCGACAGCGAAGTCATCCAGATAGCGCTCGGGGCTCATGCCACTCTCCTGTTGATGGTGGCTGACACGCTACCAGCGTCGCCCCATCCCCGCCAAGGGGCTAAGATCAGACACGCACCGCCGACAAGGACAGACCATGATTGCCCTCCCACGCCAGCGCCCCGACACCATTCCCGCCATTCATCCACTGCCCGAGTACCTCGCCTCCGGCCAGCGCGCCATCTGGTATGCCGAGATGAAGCACGCGCTGCAAGTACCGTGGATGGGCGTGGTCACCATGGCTTTTGCCCACTACCCCAGCTTCTTCGGCGAGCTCTGGCGCGGCCTCAAGCCGCTGAGCGAAAGCACGGCCTTTGTCGACGCCTGCCGTGCCCTGCGCGCCGAGGTCGAGCAACGCAGCGCCGGCCTCGCGCCGCAGAACCTGGTCGCCGCACTGGCCCGGCACGGCTACGCCCCGCGCGAGATCGACGCCCTGCGGGATGCAAACACCGTGTTCTCGCACGGCAACCCGCCCTACCTGCTCATCGCCACGCTCGCCCGCCATCTGCTCGAACTGGGCGATCTCGCCGGCAAGGCCAGCGCCGAGCCCTTCACCGGCCGCCATGCGCCCGAGGTGTCCGTGCCGCTGGTGCTGATGGAGGCCCACCACGCCGACGCCCCCACCCAGGCCATCTACGCCGACATCAAAACCACGCTCGACCTGCCCTTTGTCAACACCGACTACCGCGCTTTCGCCCGCTGGCCGAGCTACTTCGCACTGGCCTGGAACGACCTGCGCGACATCGTCGGCACACCAGCGCACGAAGCCGTCTGCCAGGCCTGCCACGACCAGGCCGCTGCGCTTGTTGCCGCGCTGCCCAACCCGGGCGCACTTTCGGCCACCGCCTTGCGTCAGGCCGCCGAAGCCGACGCGCCGATCGACGAAGTCATGGAAGTGTGCCGGCTGTTCCAATGGCTGCTGCCGGGGCTGATGACCAATGTCGCTTACTTCCGCCACCAACTGGAGGACCGCTGATCGGCGCACCGGCCCGGGTGGCTTGCCGCCCAGCCCGATCGGTGCCACCATCCGCCCCCAATGGAATCGCTCATCAAACCCCTCATCACGCTGCTCGCCATCGTTAATCCGATCGGCGTGGTGCCGTTTTTCATTCACTTCACGCGCAGCTTCTCCGAGCGCCACCGCACCCAAACAGCTCGAGTCGCCGCGTTTTCGGCCTTTGTGGTGATCTCACTCAGCGCACTGCTGGGCTTGCAGATCATCGGCTTCTTCGGCATTTCGCTGGCCTCCTTTCAGGTCGGCGGTGGCCTGCTGCTGCTCATGAGCGCCATCCAGATGCTCGGCGCCGAGCCGGCCGAATCCAAGCCACAAGACATCGACGAAGGCGCCCACCGCGCCGACGCGGGCTCCAGCATCGCCGTCGTGCCGCTCACCATCCCGCTGCTCACCGGCCCGGCCACCATCTCGACCATGGTGATTTACGCCGAAAAAACCGTGAAATGGTGGGAGCTCGGCGTGCTCGTGCTCTACGGCGTCATCGTCGGCCTGGCCACCCTCGCGGTGTTTTCGGCGGCCGAGCGCATTGGCCGCTTTCTCGGCCAGACCGGCATCAACGTCATGACCCGCCTGATGGGCCTGATCCTCGCCGCGATTGCGGTCGAAGTCATGGCCGACGGCCTGACCACGCTCTTCCCGGGCCTACTCGGCTAAACGCCCCTGAGCCGCGCAAGCGGCCCCTTGCCGCGACATTTCCGCCGACACACAACCATCGGTCGGATAGGGTATCGCCCTTGATTCAGCGCAACACTTTGACGCAGCGCAGCGCGACAATGGAACTGACGAGATCGCCCCGAATGCTGCATCGGGCGGGCGCTCAAGGCAGTTCACCCGCCACGACAATCGCATTTCCAGCGATCCGGAACGCTGCAATCAACCCGGCGCCTTGCGCCTGGATTTGCGTCTTGTGGAGGTGAATCATGCGATATCAAACACACATGCTTTCGATGGGCCTGATGGCCGCAGCACTGAGCCTTTCATTTGCATTGCCGGCTCAGGCGCAAACCCCGCCACCGCGCGGCCCCGCGCCGTTCTCGGCCTACGACCAGAATGGCGACGGCGCGGTGAGCGAGGCTGAATTCAACGCCTTCCGTGCCAGCCGCCAGAGTGCCGCTGCCGCCGAAGGCCGACCCATGCGCGGTGCGGCCGATGCCCCGGCATTCAGCAGCCTCGACACCAATGGCGACGGCAGCCTGAGCCCTGCTGAGTTGGCTGCGGGGCAAGGCATGCAGCGCCAGAACCGCCCGGGCGGCGGGATGGGTCCGGGTGCCGGCCGCGGCCCCGGCGCTGGCATGGGGCCGGGCGGCGGCATGGGTCAGAACCAGCCCGCGTTTGCCGACTTTGATCTGAACGGCGACGGCAAGATACTGCCCGACGAACTCACCGAGGCACGAAACCAACGTGTGGGTGAGCGCGCCAAACAGGGTTACCAGATGCGGGGCTTGGCCAATATGCCGGCCTTCGCTGACATCGACAGCGACGGCGATGGCGCCATCAGCGCGGCAGAGTTCGCCGCCCATCAGCAAAACCATCGCCCCGGTCCGCCGGCACAATAAATCAGGGCGGCACAGTCACAGCGGATGCCCTTCGGGGCATCCGCTGACTTTCAAGCTAGTCCGACTTGAACCCGATTTTCGTGTGGCTGCCATCACAGAAGGGTTTGTTCTTCGACGCGCCGCAACGACATAGCGCCGCCGTTGTTCCCTGCCAGGCGAGCCGCCCGCTTGCCGCGTGCAGGCACAGATTGCCTTTGCACAGGAGCGGGCCATCCTTGAGCGGTGTGATCTGCAGCGCGCCGCCCAAGCCAGCGGCGCCCTCCCCGCGCTCGCCGACCGCGCCGTAGTCCTTGAAATCGATCTCTTCATGGCTGTTATCGCAGAAAGGCTTGTTTCGGGAGGCGCCGCAGCGACACAAGGCTGCGCGAAACTGAAGCCCGGGCTGCGCCACCGGATCAACGCCCTCGATCTGCAACTCACCGTGCACAAACAAGGGCCCATTGCACGCCACAAACACCGTGTTCTCGGCGGGGGCGGATTCGGCCGGGCCGCCCGCCTTGTCGCGATACGCCAGAGCGCCGCTCGGACAGCGCTCGATAATCTCTCTCACTTCGCCGGCATCGGACAGGTCGGGTTGGCACCATGGCTTGCGCCCCCCAACAAACAGGTCGCCGGCCGCTTGCCCGCACTCGGCCACATGGATACACAAACGGCTGTCCCATTGCACATCAATGATCTTGCCGGAAAACATCAACGGCTTCGCTTTGCTGTTCATTGCGCACGCTCCGAACGTTCTGGCCCACTACCGCTATAGACCAGCACGCCCCCCGGCGCGAGCGCCAAAGCCAACTCAGACCGACATGGCCTGCCAGATCAGGCGCAAGGCCAGCGCCGTTAGCACAAGATTGAAGAGCATCGCGAAATGCGTATCCTTCATGCGCCTGAGCAGATGCAAGCCCATCCAGGTGCCGACCAGGCCGCTCAGGATCATGCCCCCGATCAGGGGCAGCCAGGCTGCCAGACTGAAGCCCGCCCCTTGAAAAACGACTGCCTTCAGGCTGTGCTGCACCGACATGGCGGCCGCAAAGGTCGCCACCGTTTTAAAGCGATCGGTATGCATCTGCTTGATGAACGCCGCCACCAACGGGCCCGTGGCGCCGGCAAACAGCGTGATGAAAGTGGTCACGGCCCCCGCCACTGCCGTACCTGCCGGGCGCAACGCCAGCTTGGGCAGCGCCGGCCCCCAGCACAGATAGAGCGTGAAGGCGGCGATGGCGAGGTAAGTGACGCGAGGCGGCAGGCTCACCAACACCAAAGCACCGAGCGATGCGCCAACGATCGCGCCGGGTAAAAAGGCACCAATCGCGCGCCAATCGATATGGCGCCAACTCATGATCGCGCGCCCACCGTTCGACCCCAGCTGCACCACACCATGCACCGGGATGATCACCGTCGGTGGCAGCACCTGCGCCATGATCGCCAGCAACATGACCCCGCCCCCGGCGCCGAGGCTGGCGGTCAACATCGACGTCACGCAGGCGCTCGCGAGCAACACGATGACAACGACTAGGGGGAGATCGGCAAAAAGGCGCGCGAACAGATCCATGTGTACATCGCAATGGGAAAGAAGCCCGCAGTGTACGCGACTGGCCGCTTGCCCAATGCGCGAGCATCACCCACAGCAAAGCTTCTACAAGAAACCCTTGAGCAGCGCATGCGACGCGCTCTCATCTCGAATGCTTGCCCGATGGAAAAGCGCACCGGCTTCAGCTGCGCGGTGAGCATCGGCCCGTATGTTTCGGTGGACGGCACACCCCCCGAGGCCCCGACCGCAAAACCCTCGGGATCGGCGACCCGGCCGTCCACGCACGTCGACACGCCAGCTAACGCCGGTCAGGCCTTGGATTGATCCACGGACGGCTTCGACGCCTTCAAGCGCTTCTGCCAGAAGGTCGCATTCTTGATACCCAAGGCATCAGGGTCGAAGACCGGCTCCTTGCCCGCCTTCTTCTGCGACTCATAATCCTTGAGCGCCAGCAGGGCCGGTTTTTGCAGAATGAGGATGGCCACAATGTTCAGCCAGGCCATGATGCCCACGCCCACATCGCCCAGATCCCACGCCGCACCCGCGGTGCGCACCGAACCGTAAGTGACCGTCGCCAGCAGGCCGACCTTCAGCACAAAATACAACCAGCCGCGATGCACCTTGCGGTTGATGTAGGCGATATTGGTTTCAGCGATGTAGTAGTAGGCCACGATGGAGGTGAAGGCGAAAAAGCTCAGTGCCAGGGCGACAAACGTAGCGCCAAAGCCAGGCATCATCGATTCGACGGCCGCCTGCGTGTAAGCCGGGCCGGCCTCGACGCCGGGCAGGTTGTTAACGATCGCCACGCCGTCCGCGCCAATCACGTTGTATTTGCCGGTCGACAGCAGCATGAAGGCCGTCGCCGAACACACAAACAAGGTGTCGATGTACACCGAGAAGGCCTGCACAAAGCCCTGCTTGGCCGGGTGCGACACCTCGGCCGCGGCGGCGGCATGCGGGCCCGAGCCCTGGCCGGCCTCGTTCGAATACACGCCGCGCTTCACGCCCCACTGCACCGCCAGACCGAGTACCGCGCCAAAGCCGGCTTCCAGCCCGAAGGCGCTCTTGAAGATCAGCGCCACCATGGCCGGCACCTGCTCGACATTGAGCAACACGATGACCATCGCCACCAGAATGTAGGCCAGGGCCATGAAGGGCACGACGACTTGCGCAAACAAGGCGATGCGCTTGATCCCGCCAAAGATGATGAAGCCGAGCAACACCACCACAAATGCCGCACTCACCGCCGGCTCGATGCCCCACGCGGTCTGGATGCCCGAGGCAATGCTGTTGGCCTGCACGCCGGGCAGCAGCAAGCCCATGGCGATTGCCGTCGCCAGCGCAAAGATCCATGCATACCAGCTCTGGCCCATCGCCTTTTCGATGTAATAGGCCGGGCCGCCGCGGTACTGGCCGTTGTCGTCCTTTTCTTTGTAGATCTGGGCCAGCGTCGATTCGATGTAAGCCGTCGAGGCCCCCAGAAAGGCCACCGTCCACATCCAGAACACGGCCCCCGGGCCACCAAAGGTGATGGCCGTGGCCACGCCGGCGATATTGCCGGTACCGACCCGGCCCGACAGCGCGATGGCCAGCGCCTGGAAGGATGACACGCCGCTCTCGGAGCTGCGCCCTTCAAAGATCAGGCGAACCATCTCGTTGAAACCGCGCACCTGCATGAAGCGGGTACGGATCGAAAAATACAGTCCCACGCCCAGGCACAGATACACCAGCGCCGGACTCCAGATATAGCTGTTGAGAATGCTGACAAACTCGTTCACGCGGATTGACTCCTATCGGCCCGGGTCCCGGGCGCGCGTGCGCCGGCACGGAGGGGTGGTCCGCAACGACGCATCAAACAGAAAGATCTGCACCGGCGGGTGGGCCGGGGCAGATCCGGGCGAAACGCCGGGCCGTCAGACAGGCCGCCCCAGCGGGGCCGCGATCCTACACGATTTCAGCGCGTGTCCGACACCCGACATATCAAGGCGGTATGCGATCATTCCGGCCATGACCGCCCAAACCGATCCGCTGGCGCGCGTGCGCCACTACCACCAGCGCACCAAGCACCGCCCCGAGCGCTACGCCGCCTCGCTCGGCTACCTCGACTGGGCCAGCCAGCCCGACCCCTTCCGCCGCTTCGACGGCGCGCCGACGGTCGACCTCCCCCGCCCGCCGCTACGCCCAACACCGACCTACGACAGCCTGTTCGCCGCCGCCCCCGACGCCGCCGCGCTCAATGCCGACACCGTCGGCCGCCTGCTGCTGCACAGCCTCGCGCTGTCCGCCTGGAAGCAGGTCGGCCCCGGGCAGTCGTGGTCGCTGCGCATCAACCCCTCCAGCGGCGCGCTGCACCCCACCGAGGGCTACCTGATCAGCGGCACCGTGCCCGGTTTGATCGACGCCCCGGGCGTGTTTCACTACGCGCCCTTCAGCCACCAACTCGAACGCCGGGCCATGCTCAGCGAAGCCCAATGGACGGCGCTGACGGCCGGCATGCCGAAGCCCTGTCTGCTGATGGGCCTCACCTCCATCCACTGGCGCGAGGCCTGGAAGTACGGCGAGCGCGCCTGGCGCTACTGTCAGCACGATGTCGGCCACGCCATTGGCGCCATCGCCTTTGCCGCGCGAACGCTCGGTTGGCAGGCACGCGTGCTCGACAGCGTGGCCGATGCCGAGCTCGACCGCCTGCTTGGCAGCGATCAGCAAACCGGCCCCGAGGCCGAACACGCCGACTGCCTGATCCTGCTCAGCCCGGCCGACAGCCTCACACCCGCGCCGGGCGCCGAGGCTTGGCCAGCGCGCATTCCTGCACTCGACTTGCTCGGCACCCCCAACACGCTCAGCCGCGAGCACCATCCATGGCCGATCATCGATGCCGTGGCCGACGCCGTGTGTACGCCCGGCCCCGTGCTCGCTGCGCAATCGTTGCCCCGCACCGACACCTCGCCCGACCGCGGTCACAGCGCCGAACAGATCATCCGCCAGCGACGCAGCGCCGTAGACATGGACGGCCGCAGCCCCATCGACCGCGACATCTTCTACCGCCTGCTCGGGCGCACCCTGCCCGGCGCCTTTGTGGCCGACGCCCTGCCGTGGCCGCCGCGCGTCTCGCTCGCCTTGATGGTGCACCGGGTCACCGATCTGTCGCCCGGCTTCTACCTGCTGGTGCGCGAGCCGGCGCACGAAGCCAGCCTGCGCAAATCGCTGTCCGATCAATTCGTGTGGGAAACACCCGAGGGCTGCCCGCCCGATCTGCCGCTGTTCCGGCTGATTGACGACGACGCCCGCCGCGCGGCGCAAACCGTCAGCTGCCAGCAAGCCATCGCCCCAGACGGTGCCTTTGCGGTCGGTATGCTCGCGCAGTTCGATGCGGCGCTGGCCGCCGGCGGTGCCCGCGCCTACCCCCGCCTGTTCTGGGAAACCGGCCTGATCGGCCAGGTGCTGTATCTGGAAGCCGAAGCCGCCGGCCTGCGCGGCACCGGCATTGGCTGCTTCTTCGACGACATGATGCATGCGCTGATGGGCCTCACCGACACCACCTGGCAAAGCCTTTACCACTTCACCGTCGGCGGCCCGATCGACGACAATCGCCTGCAAACCCTGCCGCCCTACGCCCATCTGGACTCCCAATGACCGACAATGCCACGCCCACCATCCAGAGTTTTCCGCCTCTCGCCGCACCCAATGCCCGCCTGCTCATCCTCGGTAGCATGCCCGGCAAGCGCTCACTGGCCGAGCAGCAGTACTACGCCCATCCGCACAACGCCTTCTGGCCGATCATGGCCGAGCTGTTCAACATCGACGTGACCGCGCCTTACACCGAACGATGCGCCGTGCTCACCGCGGCCGGTATCGCGGTATGGGACGTGCTCGCCGCCTGCACCCGCGAGTCCAGCCTGGACTCGGACATCGTTGAATCGAGCATCGTACCGAATGATTTCGCCGGCTTCCTGAACGCGCATCCCGGCATTCAGGCCATCTACTTCAACGGCGCCAAGGCCGAGAGCAGCTTCAACACCCATGTGTTGCCGACGCTGAGTGAAGCACACGCCGCCATCCGCCGGCATCGCCGCCTGCCGTCAACCAGCCCGGCGCACGCCGGCCTGCGCTTCGACGCCAAGCTCGACGCCTGGCAGCGCGCCATCGCGCCTTAAATATTCAGGCCTTGGCCGCCGCCGGCACGCTGCTGTGCGGCGCCGGCTGGGGCGGCCGCTGCGGCACCGACATCGCACGCTGCACCACCAGCA
Source organism: Nitrogeniibacter sp. (assembly GCA_041600915.1). Taxonomy (GTDB): domain Bacteria; phylum Pseudomonadota; class Gammaproteobacteria; order Burkholderiales; family Rhodocyclaceae; genus Nitrogeniibacter. The sequence continues at coordinate 5,199 of JBFIJC010000067.1, read as the reverse complement.
CGCTGCCCAGCACCACCACCAGCCCCACCAGCGACAGGCCGCGCATGCTCTGGTCGAGCAGCGCCCAGCCCACCAGCACGGCTGTCAGCGGACTGAGCAGGCCGAGCGAGGACACTGCCACCGGCGACAGCCGCGCCACGCCGCGAAACCACAGCGCGTAAGAGACCAGCGCACCAAACACCGCCAGATAGGCATAACCCGCGATGTTTGCCGGGCTGAGCGTCGGCAGCGGCGGGTCGATCACCCACGCCAGCGGCGCCAGCATCAGGCCGCCGAGCAGCAGCTGCCAACCGGTGAAGGCCAGCACCGGCAGCTCGGGCCGCCAACGCCGAGCCAGAAAGGTGCCCGCCGCCATGCAGGCTGCACCGGCCAGCGCGGCCGCTATGCCCACCGGCTCCCACGCCGCATCGGGCGACAGCAGCAAGGCTGCCATGCCCAGCACCCCCGCCACACTCGCCCATACCGCCAGCCGCACCGGCCGCTGGTGGTCGACCGACCAGGCCAGCGCCATCACCAGCAGCGGCTGGATGGCGCCAAGCACCGCCGCCAGTCCGCCCGGCAAGCGGTAGGCGGCCACAAACAGCAGCGCCTGAAACACCGCGATGTTCAAGGCCGAGAGCACCAGCAGCCGCCCCCAGAAACTGGCTACCGGCAGGCGGCGGCACCACAACACCAGCAGCAGCCCGGCCGGCAGCACGCGCAGCAAGGCAGCGGTGAGCGGCCGGTCGGGCGGCAGCAACTCGGTGGTCACAATATAGGTGGTGCCCCAGATGATGGGCGCCAAGGCGGTGAGCAGCGCATCGGCCCACGCAGAATGGATTTGTGTCGTTTTCATGGCTTTATCTTCACGTCAAGATAAAATAAAGCCTGACATGGATTTATCTTGAACTCAAGACAATATGAAGGAAAGCCGATGAACGGACCCACGCAGGGCGACGCAGTCGATAGCATCCTGGCGCAGTGGCGTCGCGAACGACCGGACCTCGATCTGGCGCCCATGGGGGTGATCGGCCGCCTCAAGCGATGCTCTGCACTCATGCAACGCGAGCTCGACACGGCATTCAGCGCCTTCGACATGAGCCGCTGGGAATTTGACGTACTGGCCACGCTGCGCCGCGCCGGTGCCCCCTACTGCCTGAGCCCGACCGCGCTGTTTGCCTCGCTGATGATCACCTCGGGCACCATGACCCACCGCCTGCAAGGCCTGGAGGCCCGCGGCTGGATCGAGCGCCTGCCCGACCCGAAAGACGCACGCAGCAAGCGGGTCAAGCTCACACAGGACGGCCTGAGCTTGATCGACAAGGCAGTGGAGGCGCACCTGGAGAACGAGCGGCGCATCCTCGCGCCGCTCGACGCCGAATCAATCGAGGTGCTCAACACGCAGCTCGCCAAGCTGCTGGCGGTGCTGGAGCCAGCGCAAAACTGACTCAGCGGGGCTCCTGCCAGGTGCGGTGACGCACCATCACCGCCGCAAACAAGGGTGAATCCAGCCAGGCCTTGAGCCAGCGACGCAAGGCCGGCAGTTGGGCCTTCTCGAACCACGCCGGATCGACCGCAGCGAACTGGCGCACGAAGGGAAGCAGCGCCGCATCGGCCAGCGAGGGCGACTCACCGAAGAGAAACGCGCGGTCGGTGAGGCGTGCGTCGAGATCGGCCAGGTGCGCAGCAATGGCTTCGCCCCGCCATGCCGCAGCGGGCTTCTCGGGAAAGCGTTCGGCGTACTTGTAGCGATCAAGCAAGGGCTTGAAAAGCTCATCATTACGAAGGATGAGCGCCGCCTGCTCGGCGCTGTCGCCGGCGTGCAGCCAGCCATCCGGGTCGTTCTGCTGCAGCGCCCAGTGCATGATGTCCAGGCTCTCTTCAAGCACCCGCCCATCGGGCAGCCGCATCACCGGCACCGTGCCCTTGGGCGATATCTCCAGCATATGCGCCGGCTTGTCGCGCAGCACCACCTCACGCAAGGCCACCACCACGCCCGCTTGCCAAAGCGCCAGCCGCGCGCGGATGGCGTAGGGGCAGCGGCGGAAGGAATACAGTATGGGTCTCACGGCTTTAGGCGGTAACCAGTCTTGAAAATCCACGCCACCAAAGCGATGCACGCGACCAGGAAAAACACCGTCATGCCCAGGCTCAGCGCAGGGCTCACGTCGGCGATGCCGTAAAAGCTCCAGCGAAAACCGCTGACCAGATACACCACCGGATTGAACAGCGTCACCGTCTGCCAGAACGGCGGCAGCATGTTGATCGAATAAAAGCTGCCGCCCAGAAAAGTGAGCGGCGTGACGATCAGCATCGGCACCAGCTGCAGCTTCTCGAAGCCATCGGCCCAGATGCCGATGATGAAACCGAGCAGACTGAAGGTAATGGCCGTGAGCACGAAGAACAACACCATCCAGAAGGGATGTTCGATGCGGATGTCCACGAACAGGCCCGCCGTGGCGAGGATGATCACCCCGAGAATCAGCGACTTGCTCGCCGCCGCGCCCACATAGGCCACCACGATCTCAAGGTAGGACACCGGCGCCGACAGCACCTCGTAAATCGTGCCGGTAAAGCGCGGAAAATAGATGCCGAAAGACGCGTTCGAAATGCTCTGCGTGAGCAGCGAGAGCATGATCAGGCCCGGCACGATAAAACTGCCGTAGCTCACCCCCTCCACCTCCGGAATGCGCGAACCAATCGCCGCGCCAAACACCACAAAGTACAGCGAGGTCGACAGCACCGGCGAGATGATGCTTTGCGTCAGCGTGCGCCAGGCGCGCGCCATTTCGAAACGATAAATGGCCTTGATTGCGTAGAGATTCATTTCTTTACCAGGCTCACGAAAATGTCTTCGAGTGAGCTTTGTGTCGTGTTCACATCCTTGAAACCGATGCCCGCCGCGTTCAGATCGGCCAGCAGATCGGTAATGCCGGGGTGTTCGCGCTCGGTATCGTAAGTGTAGGTCAGCGCGTGGCCGTCCTCACCGCGCTCCAGCGCATAGGCGGCCAGCGAGTCGGGCACGGCGTCGAGCGGCGATTGCAGATGCACCGTCAGCTGCTTCTTGCCCAACTGGTGCATCAAGGTCGCCTTGTTCTCCACCAGAATGATCTCGCCCTTGCGGATCACCCCGATGCGGTCGGCCATCTCCTCGGCCTCCTCGATGTAGTGCGTGGTCAGCAAAATCGTCACGCCATCTTCGCGCAGACCGCGCACCAGATTCCACATGTCGCGCCGCAGCTCCACGTCCACGCCTGCCGTCGGCTCATCCAGAAACAGCATGCGCGGCTCGTGCGACAGCGCCTTGGCAATCAGCAGCCGCCGCTTCATGCCGCCCGACAGCGTCATGATCTTGTTCTCGCGCTTCTCCCACAGCGACAGCGAGCGCAGCACCTTCTCGATATAGGCTGGGTCCGGCGCCTTGCCAAACAGCCCGCGCGAAAAGCTCACTGCCGAAAACACCGTCTCGAAGGCGTCGGTGGTCAACTCCTGCGGCACCAGCCCGATCAGCGAACGCGCCGCCCGGTAGTCGTCCACGATGTCATGCCCATCCACCGTCACCTTGCCGGCCGAGGCATTCACCAGCCCGCAGATGATGCTGATCAGCGTCGTCTTGCCCGCGCCGTTCGGCCCCAGCAGCGCAAAAATTTCGCCCCGGCGGATGTCGAGATTAATGTCCTTGAGCGCAGTAAAACCGCCCTCATAGACCTTGGAGAGATTGGAAACGGAAAGCATGGTCGTCATGGCCGGCACGATACCAGAGGCGAGCCAAACACGTCCCGGCACAATCGGGGCAAGTTGGACGGTCAGTGGGTGTCGGCAGCGTGGAATGGCCGACCACAGCTCGCGTGTATCACACACCTCACCGCCAACCCCAGGCCGTAACCCGGATGCAGCAAAGCGGAATCCGGGGTCAGCGGTGAATCAAACACCAAGCCCCGCAGACGGGCCTGAGCCCTTGTCCGCGATACGCACGCTGCCATCTCAGCGATTGGGCCATTTTGAGTGCCGCCACGCAAAAGCCGTAAGTCCCCAACTGCTTGCAACAAGACCGGCATGGACAACAACCGAAATCCAATACTGGAACGGCTGTTCTGCCAGTGAGTACACCGTGCGACTAAAGCGCGTGCCGCCGATGATGTCGCCTGCCACAAGGCCGTGAATCAGAATGAACGTCACACCACATGCCAGTACGAAGCATGGAATAAGAAAGACACTGGCGATCCAGCGTCCGAACCGCTTTTCGGCGGCGCGATCTTTTTCGAAGCGATCACGGGACGCAGCGAGGCTCCCGTGAAACGCGCGCGATAACGTGTCAAGTTCATCGGCAGACGCTTTCCTCTGAGCCTCATTCCTTGCGAGTTTGGCAGTCGCATGGAGTTGCCCGGAAGTAAATTTGGGAGACGACAAAGTCACAATCACTCTGGAAAAACCACCAAAAAAACCCATCGGGAATCGCGTTTGCGACATCAACATGTCGGTCGGACATGACAGATGCCGAGCCGATCGCCTGATACCGCCATGGGACGCGCTGCAACACTTCGGCGCAAAAAAACGCCGACGCTAGCGCTTATCGAGCGACAAGCACTTGAGAACCGTCGAAAACAGATCATCCGGCACACATGGCTTGGCGAGAAAGTCATTCATTCCGACCTCCAGGCAGCGTTCTCTGTCTTCGGCAAAAGCATTGGCCGTCATGGCCAGGATGGGCACCTGAGCGCCCCGAGCTGAGCGCCGGATCAAGCGCGTGGCATCCAGCCCGTCCAGGGTCGGCAACTGCATATCCATCAGGATCAGCGCATAGTCGACGCGCGCCGCCAGATCCACAGCGATGTCGCCATCCTCGGCCGTATCAACCCGCAGTCCGACTTCTTCAAGCAAGGTCTGCGCGATTTCACGATTGATCGGCTCATCCTCAACCAGCAGGATGCGTTGGCCGGCAAAATCACGCTTCAGCACCTGTTCAGCGTCGCCTTCCGGAGGATCGGACAAAACCGCCGTGGCCGCAGCGTCTTTCCGCAGCCTCGCTGTAAACCAGAAGGTGCTGCCCTGTCCGGGCGCACTGCCAACACCGGCATGACCGCCCATCAGTTCAGCCAGCCGCCGCGTGATGACCAGGCCCAGACCGGTGCCGCCGTATTTGCGGGTGGTCGAATTGTCGGCCTGCTCGAAATTGGCGAACAGCCGGGCTAGCGCGCCCGGCTCAATGCCGATGCCTTT
>JBFIJC010000066.1:0-14637 GCA_041600915.1 Nitrogeniibacter sp. | reverse complement strand
GCGGAGGTGGCCGCGCTGTTCGAGTTTTACGACGCACTGGCCGAGGACAAAGGCGTCACGCTCACGCAAGACGGATCGGTCAGTGTCTCGGGCGACCCCTTGATGCTGCGCCGGGCATTGAGCAATCTGCTGTCCAACGCGGTGCGCCATGCCAGCGCCGACAGTCTTGTCCGGGTTCGCCTGAACGAGACGGCGGACGGTGCACGCATTCGGGTTGAAAACCACGGCGAGACGCTGCCCGCCGAGACACTGCCGCGCTTTTTTGAACGCTTCTACCGCGCCGACCCCTCGCGCCACCACACCAGCGAGGGGGCCGGGCTGGGCCTGGCAATCACGCGTTCGATCATCGTCGCCCACGGCGGCAGCATCGCCGTCGAATCGCACGACGGGGTGACCGCCTTCGAGATCACCCTGCCCCGCGCATAAGCCGCGTCGCGCCTCAGCGCGCGTCGCCCAAGGCTTTCTCCAGCACTTCACGCACATCGGGCGACAAATCCTTTTCGCCCACCAGCGCCTCGATCTGCGCACGCGCCAGCGTCTGCTGCGCCGGGGTGAAGCGACGCCAGTTCTCCAGCACCCGGGCCATGCGCGCGGCCACTTGCGGGTTGCGCTTGTTCAGGTCGCGGATGCGATCGGCCCAGAAGCGGTAGCCGGCGCCATCGGCGCGGTGGAACTCGGCCGGGTTGGCGCGGAAGTAGGCGCCGAACAGCGCGTAGATCTTGTTCGGGTTGCTCAGGCTGAAAGCCGGATGCGACATCAAGGCCTCGATGCGCGCCAGTGCCGGCTCGGCCGAGTCGATCCAGCGCCAGGCGCCGGCCTGGATGGCAAACCACTTGTCCATTACCAGAGCGTCCTTGGCAAAACGGCGCTCGAAATCGGCCAGCGCAATCGCCGCCTCGGCACTGGCCGGGCTGTGCACCAGCGCCGCCAGCGCGCCAAAGCGGTCGGTCATATGCGCGTCGCCGGTGGCGCGTGCCAGTGCCCGCTCAACGCCTTTGGCCACCCCCGCCGCGCACAGATAGCGCTGCCCCAGATTGCGCAGCGCGCGCCGACCGGCATCGGTCGGGTGATAACGGTATTCGCCCGCCACCGACAGGCGCGCGTCCAGCCCCAGCCAACTGTCGCCCAGGCGCTCGCCAATGCTGCGCATGAGCACGATCAGCGCCCGGCGCAGTGCGACCGGGTCGGCCGGGTTCATTTGTTCAAGCAGATAGGCTTCGGCCGGCAAGGTGAGCGCCACGGCGCGGTAGGCTGGGTCGAGTTTTTCGTTGTGCAGCAAGGCGCCAAAGGCGGTGATGAAAGCGTCGGGCACTTGCGGCAGCACGCCCTTTGCGGCATCGGCGGCCATCGCCAGCACCACGCCCACCATGAAGCGCTGCGCGGCATCCCAGCGATTGAAGGGATCGGAATCGTGAGCCATGCGGTAGGCCAGCCGCGCGTCATCCTCGGCAAGTTCGAGAATCACCGGCGCGGAGAAGCCGCGCAGCAAGGACGGCACGGGCTCGACGTCAATGCCTTCGAAGACCAGCGTGGTGGTGGTGTCCTTGAGTTCAAACAGTCGGGTTGTCGTGCCCGCCGTGGCCTCGCCCGCCAGCGTCAGCGGCAGATCGACGCCCTTCGGGCCGATCAGGCCGAGCGCCACGGGAATATGCAGCGGCTCGTCGCCGTCCGGGCGTTGCTGGGTGAGCGTGAGTGTGTACTGGCGCGCGGCCGCGTCAAACCGGCCCTCGGCCAGCAGCCGCGGTGTGCCGCGCTGGCTGTACCAGCGCATGAACTGGTCGAGATCGACGCCGTTGGCTTCGGACATGGCTTCGACAAAATCGTCGCAGGTCACGGCCTCGCCATCGTGGTAGCTGAAGTACAGATCCATGCCGTTGCGGAAGCCTTCGGCGCCGAGCAGGGTGTGCAGCATGCGGATGACTTCGGCGCCCTTCTCGTACACCGTGGCGGTGTAGAAATTGTCGATGGCCTGGTACTGGTCGGGGCGGATCGGGTGCGCCATGGGGCCGGCGTCTTCGGGGAACTGCGCGGTACGCAGCACGCGCACGTCTTCGATGCGCTTGACCGCACGCGCCGACTCACCACCCGCTGCGGCCAGCATGTCGGCCGAAAATTGCTGATCGCGGAAGACGGTGAGGCCTTCCTTGAGGGTGAGCTGAAACCAGTCGCGGCAGGTGACACGGTTGCCCGTCCAGTTGTGGAAGTATTCATGGGCGACCACGCTCTCGATGTGCTCGTAGTCGACATCGGTGGCGGTGTCGGGCTTGGCGAGCACGAACTTGGCGTTGAAGATGTTGAGGCCCTTGTTCTCCATTGCGCCCATGTTGAAATCGCTGACGGCGACGATCATGTAACGATCGAGATCGAGCTCCAGGCCGAAGGTCTTTTCGTCCCAGCGCATCGAGTGCACCAGCGAATCCATAGCGTGATCGGCGCGATCCAGATTGCCGTCTTCCACCCACACCTGCAGCAAGACCTCGCGGCCCGAGCGCGTCGGCACGACACGCTCGAGCACCACCAGATCGGCAGCAACCAGGGCGAACAGGTAGCTCGGCTTGAGGAAGGGGTCTTCCCACACCGCAAAGTGCCTACCATCGGCCAGCTCGCCCGAGTCCACCAGATTGCCGTTCGACAGCAGCACCGGGAAGGCGGCCTTGTCGGCCTCCAGCGTGACCGTGAAGCGCGCCATCACGTCCGGCCGATCGGGGAAGCAGGTGATCCGGCGGAAACCCTCGGCTTCGCACTGGGTGTAGAGCCCGCCGTTCGAGTGATAGAGGCCGGACAGCTCGGTGTTGGCCGAGGGGTTGAGCTGCGTGACCACCTCCACCACCGCCGTGTCGCGCTCGCCAAGCTCGATTTCAAAACCTGTATCAGTCTCGCGCAGCGCCGTAGCGGCCACCTCGACGCCATCCACGGTGAGCGACACGCGCGTCAGCCCCTCGGCCATCAACACCAGCGGCCCGGCGCCGCGACGCTCGCAGTGCATGCGGTTGCGCACCACGGTGGCCGTGGCGTCGAGCGTGAAGTGCAACTCGACGCTCTCCACAGTCCAGGCCAGCGGCTGGTAGTCGGTACGGTGAATGGTCGGGGCGTGTTCGGTTTTCATGCTTGAAGGCCTTGTGGTCGGCTGCGGTGTTCGCGAAGCCTGCAGTGTAGCGGCGGCGCAGCGCATTTGCAGCCTGCCGAATCGCGATAGCGACGGCCTATGTCCGCCATTGGTCATTCCAATTTCATCCGCCCCGATTGGCCACCTATGTTGAAACTACCTTCCGGCATGCGATTGCCGGTTTGGCGCCATCCGATCACTTTGGAGAACGAGCATGCAACTCAAGGGAAGCAAGACCGAGGGCAACCTGAAAGCCGCGTTCGCGGGCGAATCCCAGGCCAACCGCCGCTACCTGTACTTTGCGAGCAAGGCCGACGTTGAGGGCTATAACGACGTGGCAGCGGTGTTCCGCTCCACCGCCGAAGGCGAGACCGGCCACGCTCACGGCCATCTGGAATATCTCGAGACCTGTGGCGACCCGGCCACCGGCCTGCCTTTCGGCGCAACGGCCGACAACCTGGCAGCCGCCATCGCTGGCGAAACCCACGAGTACACCGACATGTATCCGGGCATGGCCAAACAAGCCCGCGACGAAGGTTTCGACGAAATCGCGGACTGGTTCGAGACGCTCGCCAAGGCCGAGCGAAGCCACGCCAACAAGTTCCAGCGCACGCTTGACGAGGTCAAAGCCAACGCCTGATCGCCCGCCGCCGGCATCACCGATGCCTGGCGGCCGGCCCCTTTTTTCACGCCCCCTGAACGAGGTGCCCCATGGCGTCTGACGGAATCGTGCGCGAAGGCAGTCTCGAAGCCCCTACCCGCTACCCACTCGACTGGAAAAGCGCCGATTTCTGGGACGCGGCTTCACTCGACGCGGAGTTGGAGCGCGTGTTCAACGTTTGCCATGGATGCCGGCGCTGTGTGAGCCTGTGTGGCGCCTTTCCGACGTTGTTCGATCTGGTCGATGAAGGCCCGACCGGCGAGGTCGATGGCGTGCCCAAGGCGCGCTACGGCGAGGTGGTGGATCAATGCTATCTGTGCGACATGTGCTACATGTCGAAGTGTCCGTACGTGCCGCCGCATGAGTGGAATCTGGACTTTCCGCACCTGATGCTGCGCGCCAAGGCGGTCGAGCGCAAACGCGAGGGGCCGCGGTTCCGCGACACGGTGCTCTCCTCCACCGACAAGACCGGCCTGTTCGCCGGCATCCCGGTCGTCACGCAGACCATCAACGCGGTCAATCGCACCCGGACGATGCGCGCGGTCATGGAGAAGACGCTGGGCGTCGACGCCAAGGCCTGGCTGCCGAGCTTTGCCGCACGCAAGTTTCGCTCGGCGGCTGGCGAGGCCGTCGCCACCGAAGTCAAAGACGGCCAGCGAACACCCGGCAAGGTGGTGCTGTTCTCGACCTGCTTCATCAATTACAACGAGCCCGGCATCGGCCTCGATCTGGTGGCGATTCTCGACCACAACGAGATCCCCTGGCGGATCGCCAAGAAGGAAGCCTGTTGCGGCATGCCCAAGCTGGAGCAAGGCGATCTGGACGGCGTCGAGGCGCTCAAGAACATCAACATCCCGCAGCTGGTGGCGCTGGCGCGCGAAGGCTACGCGATTCTGACCGGCGTGCCCTCGTGCACCTTGATGTTCAAACAGGAGTTGCCGCACATGTTCCCGGACGACCCCGACGTGCTGGCGGTACGCGACGCCATGTGGGAGCCCTTTGAATACCTCGTCGCCCGCCACAAGGACGGCCTGCTCAAGACGGATTTCAAGGAGAAACTCGGGAAAATTGCCTACCACGTGCCCTGCCACGGCCGGGTGCAGGCCATTGGCCGCAAGACCGAAGAGTTCCTGAAGAAGATCGCGGGGCTTGAAGTCGACACTACCGAGCGCTGTTCGGGCCACGCCGGCACCTTTGGCGTCAAGAAGGAATTCCACGCCATGGCCATGAAGATCGGCCGTCCGGTGTTTCGCAAGATGGCCGAGTTCGAGCCCGACTTCATCAGCTCGGACTGTCCGCTGGGCGGCCATCACCTGGCTCAGGGGATCGAACAGAACCATCAGAAAACGCCGGAACTCGCCCACCCGATCACCCTGGTGCGGCGCGCCTACGGTATTTGAAGGAAGCCCCGCCATGCCGCATCTGACCCGCTCTGCCCTCTGGTCGCTCGAAGAATATGCCGAGCGCCGCCCCGCCTTCCGCCAGGAGGTGATGGCGCACAAACGCCTGCGCACCGTGCATCTGGGCCCGAACGTGACCTTGCTGTTCGAAGACGAAACCACGGTTCGCTATCAGATTCAGGAGATGCTGCGCATCGAACGCACCTTCGAGGCGGCGGGCATTCAGGACGAGCTCGACGTCTACAACCCGCTGATTCCGGACGGCAGCAACCTCAAGGCGACGATGCTCATCGAGTATCCCGACCCGGAAGAGCGGGCCCAGCGCTTACAGGTGCTCAAGGGCATTGAGCGCAAAGTCTGGCTGCGCGTCGAGCGCCATGCGCCGGTGTTTGCCATCGCCGACGAAGACCTGGAACGCGAAAACGAGACCAAGACCTCCTCAGTGCACTTCCTGCGCTTCGAGCTCAGCAAGACCGCGATTGCCGCCCTGAAGAACGGTGCTGCGCTCGGGATGGGCATCGAGCACCCGGCCTACGCCGTGGCGCTCGACGAAATCGCGCCGGAGACACAATTTGCCCTGATCGCCGACCTGCACTAAGCGCATCACCATCGCCTTGGTGGGCGCGATCGGCGGTCAATCCGCCACACCCGCGGCCAATATTCCACGTACCGCGCGCGACACAAAAATACACCTAAAGTTATACATTGAACTGCCGCAAGTCCGTGAACCTACTTAAAAAAACCCCACGGAGACGGTCATGCTAACAACAATTCGAGCACGCCTGTATGGCCTTGTCGGCCTGATGGTCCTGTTCATGATTGCGCTGGGAATCATCGGGCTGAACACTTCCGCCCATTCAGTTGCCACACTCGACCGCGTCTACAAAGACCGCGTCGTGCCCTTGAGCGACCTGAAAGAAGTTGTCGATGCCTATGCGGTCAACATCGTCGACACCACACACAAGGTCCGCGACGGCCAGCTCACGTTCGAGCAAGGCCTCAAGAACGTCAGCGACGCCCAGGCGCTCATCGACACTAAATGGAAAAAATTCCTGGCCACCGATCTGGTTGAAGAAGAGCTACGCATTGTCAAAGCCACACAGCTGTTGATGGATGCCGGCGACATCGCCACGGGTCGCCTCAAAGAGTTGCTGTCAAACAGGGATACCGAAGGAATCACACAATTTTCACGCGAATCTCTGTACCCGGTGATGGATCCGCTCTCGGACGAATTTGCCAAATTGATCAAGGTACAGCTCGACGTCGCACACAGCGAGTACGAAGAGGAGTCCAGCCGCTATGCCGAGGCACGTATTGCCCTGATTCTGATCATTGTTCTTGGAAGCGCGCTCGCAATTGCAATTGCCGTATGGACGATCAAGACGCGCGTGTCCCGCCCCCTCAGCAGCGCACAGCAACTGGCCGAGGCAATTGCCGCGGGGTGCCTGACCAACACCATCGATACGCGTCGAAAGGACGAAGTCGGGCTGTTGCTCAATGCCATGAGCACCATGCAGTCGCGTCTGCGTGATGTCGTCAGCACGATACAGTCGAACGCGACGGCCTTGAATGAGGCGAGCACGACACTGACGACAAGCACCGATAGCGTCCTGAGCGCCAGTGAACAACAGTCTGACGCCGCCTCCTCCATGGCCTCGGCCGTCGAAGAGCTGACCGTCAGCGTCCAGCAAATTTCGCAGAACGCCGACGAAGCCCGCACCCAGTCGATTCAGGCCGGCGAATTGTCCGACCGCGGCGGCGCCACGATTCAGAGTGTCGTCGAGGACAACGCCAACATCGTCAATGCCGCGAATGACTCCGCCCGTTCGGTTGAGCAGCTTGGCGAGTTGTCCACCGAGATCCGCGGCATCGTCAGCGTGATCCGCGAAGTGGCCGATCAAACCAATCTGCTGGCGCTTAACGCAGCCATCGAAGCGGCACGTGCCGGCGAGCAGGGTCGGGGCTTCGCCGTGGTGGCCGACGAGGTCCGGAAACTGGCCGAGCGCACATCGAAGTCGACAGAAGAAATCACGTCAATTGTTGAGCGTATTTCCTCGGGGACGGCAAACGCCGTCGAGCGCATGCAGACCCAGGTCAAGCTGGTCACCAAATGCGCCGAAATGAGCAAAGTGGCCGGTGACTCCGTCAATGAAATTCGTGGCGGCTCACGCAAGGTCGTGGATGTCATCAATGACATCTCGTCCGCCCTACGCGATCAATCAGCAGCAAGCAATGACATTGCCCGCAATGTCGAGCAGATTGCGCAAATGAGCGAACACAATCACGCCACTGTTCAGAAAACGGCCGAATCAGCACGAAATCTTAAGCACATGGCCGAAGAGCTCAAGGGCGCGGTTGCCAGCTTCAGTATCTAGGAACGGGAAATATAAAAAACAGAAAGGGGCCGATATCGGCCCCTTTCTGTTTCCTTGCATCAGGCGTCGAACCTACTGCTTGTCCGGCGCCGGTGCATCGCGCAGCGCATCCATCAACGCGGCGTTCGGATCCGGCTCGGCTGCCGGTGCCGCGCCACCCCCATCGCTGTCCTGCAGACTGGGGAAGGTCGGCGTGTCATAGGCGCTACCGCCACCGTATGTGTTCTGCTGGATGTTGAGTTCCACCGCGTCGAGATCGATCTCGACCTTCTCATCCAGACCACCGGTCACGAGCTGCGGGAATACCAGAATCATGATCAGCGCAAAGATCTGAATGACGATGAACGGAATCACGCCACGGTAGATTGCCATTGTCTTGATGCCGGCAATCGTCTTGCCCGTCTGGGTATCCTCATACGATGTTGATGGCGCCACACTTCGTAAGTAGAACAAGGCGAAGCCAAAGGGTGGCGTCAGGAACGAGGTCTGCATGTTCATGCCGATCAGCACCAGGAACCAGACCATGTCGATGCCCATTTTTTCGGCCACCGGCGCAAACAAGGGCAGCAGAATGAAGGCGATCTCGAAGAAGTCGATGAAGAAGCCCAGGATAAAGACCACTGCACTGACGACCACCAAGAAGCCCCACTGACCACCCGGCACCAGACTGAACAGATGCTCGACCCACAGGTCACCATCGACGGCGCGGAAGGTCAGCGCGAAGATGGTCGAACCGATCAGAATGAACATCACGAAGGTGGAGAGGTTGCCGGTGGTTTCCAGCGCGCTGCGCACCATTTCGTACTTCAGACGTTTGCGAATCCACGCCAGTGCCAGCGCACCCACGGCACCCATGGCGCCGCCTTCGGTCGGCGTTGCCAGGCCGATGAAAATCGTGCCCAGGACCAGGAAGATCAGCACCACCGGCGGCACCATTGCCACCAGCACGCGCATCAGCAGCGCCTTGCCTTGCAGAGTACGGGCCTCTTTGGGCAGCGCAGGAACAGCATCCGGACGGATGAAGGTCATCACAAAGATGTACAGCACCAGCAGACCGACCAGCATCAAGGAGGGGATGATCGCGCCAGCATAAGCATCACCCACCGACACGCCGAGCACATCGGCCAGCACGATCAGCACCAGCGACGGCGGAATAATCTGAGCCAGCGTGCCCGAGGCGCAGATCACGCCCGCAGACACCTCTCGCGAGTAGCCGTAACGCAGCATCACCGGCAGCGAAATCAGGCCCATCGAGATCACCGACGCCGCCACCACACCGGTGGTTGCCGCCAGCAGTGCGCCAACGAAAATCACGGCATAGGCGATACCGCCGCGAATCGGGCCAAACAGCTGACCCGCTGATTCGAGCAGGTCTTCGGCCATGCCGGAGCGCTCGAGGATGATGCCCATGAAGGTAAAGAACGGGATGGCGAGCAGCGTGTCGTTGGACATGATGCCGAGCACCCGCTCAGGCAGCGCCTGCAGCAAGGCCGGCGTCAGCAGCCCCAGCTCGATACCGACAAAACCAAAAAACAGACCGTTGGCAGCCAGCGCAAAGGCCACGGGGAAGCCACTGAGCAAAAAGATGATCAGCGAACCGAACATCAACGGTGCCATATTGGCGATCAGAAACTCAGTCATTTCGTGCCCTCCTGAGCATCACCGCCTGCAGCCACACCATGTTCAACCGGCTTCGCGAGCGGATCGGGGCCAGCCCCGACCAGAAATGCCACCCGCTTGATGAGTTCGGAAAGCGCTTGCAGCGCCAGCAGACCAAAGCCCACAGGGATCAACAAACGCACCGGCCAGCGGATCAGACCGCCGGCGTTGGAGGACTGCTCGTTATTGACGTAGGAGTCGACAAAGCCCGGCCACGACATCCACATGATCATGGTCGCGACGGGAATCAGGAAAACCACAATGCCGATCACATCCACCCAATTGCGGCCTTTGGCAGACATGCGGTTGGAGATGAGGTCGATCCGCACGTGCTGATTGCGCAGAAAGGTGTATCCGGCACACAGGGTGAACACCGCGGCGAACAAGTACCACTGGACTTCCAGCATCGCATTGGAACTCAGACTGAAGCCGTAGCGGCTGAAGGCGTTGCCGGCACTGATCACCGATGCGACCAATACCAGCCAGATCGTGATTTGCCCGACGCGTGTGTTGATCCAATCGATCAGCGCAGCAAGTTTCAATAATAAGGACACGGATCGTCCCCTCCCGACTCGTTTTAGAATGGCCGAACACTGACTCGCAGAATCCGGCTTTTAACGGGCCGCATTATCCCCGACTCCCCACCCTCAGGCATATCAGGGGAAACGCCTAAGCACCCCGGACAATCAAACGAACACATGACTCAAATTCTCACCATCTGCCTCGTCCGCCACGGCGAAACAGCCTGGAACGCGGAGCGTCGCCTGCAAGGCCATACGGACATTCCCTTGAACGACACGGGTCGCGCCCAGGCCGCTGCCACCGCCGGGCTTCTGGCAGCGCATCGCTTCGACGCCGCCTATACGAGCGATCTTGCCCGCGCCGCCGACACCGCACGCGCCATTGGCGAGCGCATCGGGCTCGATGCCACACCGATCGCAGCACTGCGCGAACGTCACTACGGCGCGTTTCAGGGACTCACCTACGATGAAGCGCAGCGCCTGCACCCGGAGGCCTATTCACACTTCAAGGCCCGAACCCCCGACCATCCGCTGCCCGAGGGCGGCGAAAGCCTGAGCACCTTCGCCCAGCGCGTTGCCACTGCACTCGACACGCTCGTGCAACGCCACGCCGGCCAGCAGATTCTGGTCGTCGCACATGGCGGCGTGCTCGACATCATCTATCGCATCGCCAGCGGCCGATCGCTGAGCCAAACACGCGACTTCAAGATCCCGAACGCCGCGCTCAACTGGATCCGCCACCAGCCGCCCGCCACATGGTCGATTGAACAGTGGGCCGAAGAGGCGCACCTGAGCGCCGCCCGCGACGAATTGCCCAATAGCTGAGAGCGCCCGGCAGTGGGAATTTCCGCCAAGCTGCGTGCTAGAATTTGTTTTTGACCCAGCCATAGACACAAGACCATGTTTTCCAAGCAAAACACGCTCGCCAGCACCGATCCCGAACTGTGGGAAGCCATCACGGCCGAAAACCGCCGTCAAGAAGCCCACATCGAACTGATCGCCTCCGAAAACTACGTGAGCCACGCCGTCATGGAAGCCCAGGGCTCCCAGCTCACCAACAAGTACGCCGAAGGCTATCCGGGCAAGCGTTACTACGGCGGCTGCGAGCATGTCGACGTGGCCGAGCAACTGGCCATCGACCGCGCCAAGGCCCTGTTCGGCGCCGAGGCAGCCAACGTGCAACCCAACTCGGGGTCACAGGCCAACCAGGCCGTGCTGATGGCCTTCCTCAAGCCGGGCGACACCATCATGGGCATGAGCCTGGCCGAAGGCGGCCACCTCACCCACGGCATGGCGCTCAACATGAGCGGCAAGTGGTTCAACGTGGTCTCCTACGGTCTCGACAAAAACGAAGCCATCGACTACGACGCCATGGAGCGCCTCGCCCATGAGCACAAGCCCAAACTCATCATCGCTGGCGCCTCGGCCTACTCGCTGCGCATCGACTTCGAGCGCTTCGCCAAGGTGGCCAAAGCCGTTGGCGCGATCTTCATGGTCGACATGGCGCACTATGCCGGCCTGATCGCCGCGGGCTTCTACCCCAACCCCGTGCCGCACGCCGACGTGGTCACCACCACCACCCACAAAACCCTGCGCGGCCCGCGCGGCGGCCTGATCCTGATGAAAGCCGAGCATGAAAAGGCCATCAACTCGGCCATTTTCCCGGGCCTGCAGGGCGGTCCGCTGATGCACGTCATCGCCGCCAAGGCCACTGCCTTCAAAGAGGCCATGAAGCCGGGCTTCAAAGACTACCAGGAACAAGTTCTGGCCAACGCCCGCGTCATGGCGCGCGTGCTCGGCGAAGAGCGCGGCCTGCGCATCGTCTCCGGCGGCACCGAAAGCCATGTTTTCCTGGTCGACCTGCGTAACAAGCATGTCACCGGCAAAGTGGCTGAAGCGGCGCTGGGCATGGCGCACATCACGGTCAACAAGAACGCCATTCCCAACGACCCGGAAAAGCCCTTCGTCACCTCCGGCATCCGCCTTGGCTCGCCGGCCATGACAACCCGTGGCTTTACCGAAATCGAAGCCGAGAAAATCGCCCACCTGGTGGCCGACGTACTCGACGCGCCGGACGACGTCGCCAACCTGGAGCGCGTGCGCGCCCAAGTGTCCGCACTGTGTGCCAAGTTCCCGGTCTACGGCGCCTGAGCACCGACCAGCGGGCGCATCACGCGCCCGCTGACACGGACACCTCCCCCACATGAAATGCCCGTTCTGCGCCGACCCTTCGACTCAGGTCACCGACACCCGTGAAAACGAAGACGGCGACATCGTTCGTCGTCGGCGGCGCTGCGTCAAATGCGACAAACGCTTCACCACCTATGAGCGCATCGATCTCAAGATGCCGCATATCGTGAAGCGCAACGGGCATCGGGCCGAATTCGATCGCAGCAAGGTACTCGCCAGCATGACGCTGGCCCTGCGCAAGCGCCCGGTGGCGGTCGAAGACATCGAAGCCGCCGCCGCCCGCATCGAAGGCAAACTGCTGGCCATGGGCGAGCGCGAGCTGCCCTCGGTCAAGGTCGGCGAGCTGGTGATGCGCGAGCTCAAGAAGCTCGACAAAGTCGCCTACGTACGTTTCGCCTCGGTCTATCGCAACTTCGAAGACGTCGACGCCTTCTCTGAGGCGGTGCGCGAAGTGTCGCGCACCCGCGGTCGCCCCCCCAAGACCGACTGAGCGCCATGAGCTTCTCTGCGCTCGACCACCGCCACATGGCCCGTGCGCTGCAACTGGCCGAGCACGGCCTCACCACAACTACGCCCAACCCCCGCGTCGGCTGCGTCATCGCCCAGGGCGACACCATTGTTGGCGAAGGCTGGCATCGCCGCGCCGGCGAAGCCCATGCCGAAGTCCATGCCCTGCAGATCGCTGGCACCCGCTCAGAGGGCGCGACGGCCTATGTCACGCTGGAGCCCTGCGCGCACCACGGCCGTACACCGCCCTGCGCCGATGCACTCATCGCTGCCAAGGTGGCGCGTGTTGTCATTGCCATGGGCGACCCGAATCCGCTGGTCGCCGGACAGGGCATCGCCCGCCTCGAACAGGCCGGCATCCCGACGCAAGTCGGGCTACTCAGCGCCGAAGCCGCAGAGCTGAACATCGGTTTTATCTCACGCATGACGCGATCGCGCCCCTGGGTGCGCCTGAAAGCCGCCACCACGCTCGACGGCAAGACCGCGCTCAACAATGGTGTCAGCCAATGGATTACCGGCAGTGCCGCACGCGCGGATGGTCATCGCTGGCGGGCGCGCGCCTGCGCCATCCTGACCGGTTTTGGCACTGTTCGCGCCGACGATCCGCTGCTCACCGTGCGCGACGCGCCGTGCAGCCGTCAGCCCCTCCGCGTCCTGGTCGATGCCCGCTTTGAAGTCAGCGCCGACGCGCGCCTGTTCAATGGCGACCCGGTGCTGGTGGTCACGGCGGTATCAAATCCCGAAAAAGCGGCCGCACTCGCCGCGCGCAATGTCGACACGCTGCAACTGCCCAATGCACACGGCAAGGTCGACTTGCCCACCTTGCTTGAGGCGCTCGCGCAACGTGGCATCAACGAGCTTCATGTCGAAGCCGGCTTCAAGCTCAATGGCTCTTTGCTGCGTGAGAATTGTGTGGATGAACTGCTGCTGTATACCGCACCAATGCTGGTGGGCGACGCCGCTCAGGGGCTATTCAATCTGCCCGAACTGAGTTCGCTGGACAAGGCCCGCCATCTTGAATGGCGGGATGTCCGGCTCATCGGCAAGGACGTCCGGCTGATCGGTCGTTTTCAGCGCGCCGACTGAGCGCACACGGCGCAGGCGGGGTCTTTCGACAAGCCAATGCCGCGCCACTCCATGTTGAGGCCGTCGAGCAGCAATACCCGTCCGGCCAGCGATGTGCCGATACCCGCCAGCAATTTCAATGCCTCGGCCGCCTGGGCGGCACCGATGATGCCGGTGATCGGCGCAAACACACCCATGACCGCACAACGCACCTGCTCCACGTCCTCGCCTTCCGGGAAGAGGCAGTGGTAGCACGGGCTTTCATCGCCACGCAGGTCAAACACGTAGAGCTGGCCGTCAAAGCGAATGGCCGCGCCGGACACCAGGGGTTTGCGATGGGTATGGCACGCGCGATTGATCGCATGCCGTGTTTCGAAGTTGTCGGAGCAATCGAGCACGACATCCGCCGCCGCCACCTCCGCCAGTAGCGCCTCGCCCGACAGACGCTGCGCCAGCGGAACAACCTTCACTTCCGGGTTGAGCCGGCTCAGCGTGGCCTGACCCGACAGCACTTTCGGCTGTCCGACCGCCTCCGCGGTATGCAGAATCTGCCGTTGCAGATTGGTCAGATCGACGTCGTCGTCGTCGACCAGCACCAGGGTGCCGACCCCGGCCGCAGCAAGATACATGGCCGCGGGCGAGCCGAGGCCGCCCGCACCAACCACCAGCACGCGCGCATCGACAAAGGCCTGCTGGCCCTCGACACCGATTTCGGGCAGCAGAATATGGCGGCTATACCGCAGCAGTTGATCGTCATTCATGGCAGCAGTCGCGCGGGATGGGTTTATTTGTAGTCGCGCAGCTCAACCGGCGTTTCGTCGTGATCGCCGTGCGGGTGATGGTCATAGACCTTGATGTACACCTCATTGGACTGCTTGATCAGTCGCTCGGGCGACGCAATGTTGTGGCGCTGTGTCTCTTCGCTGAAATACACCAGCGCGCGTACCAGCTTCACGTACAGTGAGTTGTCCAGATGAAAACCCGCGTCTCGCAAGGCGTTTTCGAGCAATTCAAGCGAAAAATCGAGCACCGAGTACTCGACCACCACACAGAGCTCACGCGTGCCGGGATCGGCTTTAAGCCCACGCAAGCGGCGCAAGGCGCCCAGCGCACGCTCAACCTGCCCCGGCGGCAATGGGCGGAAGCGGATCTC
>JBFIJC010000065.1:0-14706 GCA_041600915.1 Nitrogeniibacter sp. | reverse complement strand
TCGGTGTTTGGTGGCGGCGAAGACCTGGCTTACGCCGAGTTTGCGCCGGGCATCCATCGCTTGTCGGATGAAACCACCAAGAAGCTCGAAACCCTCGCCAAGGCGCTCACCGAGCGGCCCGCGCTGAAGATTGAACTCACCGGTCAGGTCGACCCGGCGCGCGATGAGGCAGGCCTGCGCGAGCAATGGATACTCAATCAGATGCGTGAACGCCAGCGCGAGGCCTTGCTCGATGCGGGCAAGACGCCGCCTGCGCTGGAAGACATCGAGATCCCGGCTGACCGGCGCGAGGACTTGCTCACCGAGGCTTACGAGGAGGCCGAGTTTGAAGGCAAGCCGCGCAATTTTGTCGGGCTCACCAAGTCGATTCCGGCCGACCAGATGCGCGCACTGATGCTTAAGAATGCACCGGTGAGCGAGGCGGATCTGGCCACGCTGGGCAAGGCCCGGGCGCAGGCGGTGCGCGACTGGCTGATCGGTGTGGGCAAGGTCAGCGGCGAGCGGATCTTCATGGTTTCCCCGTCGGCCAGGAAGGGCCAGGACACGGACGCAGGGCCGAGCAGTCGGGTCGAGTTTTCGCTCAAATAGTGTCGACCGTGGCGTGGCAGTGCGCTTCGGGCCATCGATATCGGGAGCTGTGCGGCGCTTTCGCGCTCGGCTCAGACTGGCACCGTCAAGGCGTGACTGGCCACTGCCCGTCCACGCTGCGCAAAAACGCATCCACAGCACCGGTGTAGGCCACGTCTTCGCCGAGGTCGACATTGATCTGGCGGTGCGAGCGCGCCTGGGGCAACACGTCGACGCGCATCCCGAGTCGCCGTGCCTTGGCGGCGAAGGCTTCGGCTTGCGGGCAGGGGCCGTCGTCGCGGCGGGTCGAGCATACGGCCAGCAGCGGCGGGCCGGCGGTGTTTAATTGATGCGCTGGCGACGCCGCCCGCCAGTTGGCCGGATCGGTGCCAAAGGCCTGGTCGTATAAGCGCGGGTGTGGGCGCGTCATGATGGCCGGTACATCCAGCGCGGCGCTGTCGAGCGATACCGTGCTCATCCACGGCTGTGCACCGGCGGTGCGCACCTGCGCCGGGCTGGCGCCGAGAAGGGCCACCAGATGGGCTCCGGCCGAATGCCCCATCAACACCACACGTTGCACGTCACCGCCCCAGCCGGCAGCCTGCTGCTGTACTGCGGCCAGCGCTTGCGCCACGTCCCGCGCCTGTTCGAGCGGGGCGGCATCGGGTAGCAGACGATAGTTTGTCGACACTAGGATCGCGCCATGGCCAACCCAGTGACGCAGCTTGTTTTCGACGACGCTGTCCGCCGACTTGTCGCCATGGCGCCAGCCGCCGCCATGAACGAGGAGGATGACTGGCGCAGCGGCGGGGCGGGGTTTGGGCAGGTAGACGTCGAAGCGCTGGCGTTCGTGCGGGCCGTAGGCCATGTCCTTGATCAGCTCGTACGGCGCGCCCTGCTGACGGCGCTCGGCGATTCGGTCGCGCAGCGGGCCGGCAAGCGCCGGCACGGTGATGAGGAGGAGGACGGTGGCGAGCATCCGGCGGCGCATGGGCAGTTCTCCGAGGTGGCCAAGATGTCCCGATCCTAGCGCTTGTCTGCCTTGCTTGCTATGCCTTCTGCGTATGGCAAGGCGCAGGCGGGTGCCCGGCTCAGTCCCGTTGAAAGCGTGTCAGCCGGACGTCCACGGTCAGCGAAATGCCGGTCAGTGCCAAGGCCTTGGCGCGCCCTTCGGCGCTGGCGCGGTAGAAGTGCGGCGTCATCACCAGCAGGTCGGCAATGGTCTCCGTCCCTTCGAGTGAAAGCGGGTAACAGATGTTTTTAGTGGCTTGTCGGCAGAATCCGGCCGGCACCGGCGGCGCGACCGCGCGCTCGGGCTTCAGGCTGGGATAGATGATCTCGCGCAGCTCACGCAGGTGGTCCGGCCCGGCGTCGACCTGCAGCAGCACGCCGCCCGGCTTGAGTACGCGGGCGAACTCGGCATAGACGGGGAAGCCGAACAGGCACAGCACCCGGTCGAGCGTGCCGGGCAGGACGGGGAGTTTTGCGTTGCTGCCGACGACCCAGCTGGGGCGCGTGTCTTGTTTGGCGGCCGCGAGTGCGGCCCACTTTGAAATGTCGAGCCCGACAATGGAGAGCGTCTGCGCGTCGCGGACTGCGTCGGCGAGCTGGCGCAGGTAATAGCCCTCGCCGCATCCGGCATCCAGACAGCTGCCGCCAGCGGCGGGCAGGCTTTCCAGCGTGGCCCGGCTCACGGCCTCGGCAATGGGCTGGTAGTGGCCGGCATTCAGAAAGCGTTGGCGCGCGGCGACCATGGCCTTGCTGTCGCCGGGGTCGAGCGAGCGTTTTTGCTGAACGGGCAGCAAATTGACGTAGCCCTGGCTGGCCACGTCAAAGCTATGACCGTCAGGGCAGCGCCAGGCCGCACCGTCGCGTTGCAGCGGTGCGCCGTCGAGCGGACAGGCGAGAGCGGTGAAGGGTGTGACGGGCATGGGTGTTCCGGACAGCAAGTAGCCGGGCGCATTGTAGGCCGGATGCGTCAGTGCGTCGCGGATTCCGGTTTGCGCGCGATGATGAAGACGGAACTGGTGCGTCCGCCGGGGTGCCAGTGGTGCTCGATGCTGAAGCCGGCGCGCGTCAGGCTGTCGACGAGCGTCTGGGGGGTGAGGGCGTGCAAGGTGGGGAGCAGTCCGAACAGACCCGCGAAGGAGACCGCTGCGCTGAGCAACCTGCCCTTGAGCGAGCCACCGACGCAGACCGTGCTACTCACGAACAGGCCGCCGGGCTTGAGCGTCTGGAAAACGCGCGCGATGGCCGCGTTTCGGTCGTCAAGCAGGTGCAGGATGCTATGCGCCATCACCATGTCGTAACGCGTGTCGGCCAGCGGCAGGGTTTCGATGGCCGCCTGCGTGAAGCGCACATTGTCGATGCCGGCGTCGGCGGCCTTCTGACGGGCGATGTCGATCATCTTTGACGATGTGTCGATGGCGTCGATGCGGGCCACATGCGGCGCATGGGTGAGCGCGGTCGTGCCGGTGCCGCAGCCGAATTCGAGCACCTGCATGTCAGGGGTGAAGCGTTCGCGGGTGAGCTGCAGTTTCTTCTGGTAGGCGGCCTCATCGGCTACCGGTGTACGTGCGTAGCGTTCTGCGATGCGGTCCCAGAACCAGGTGGAGGTGCCCATGGATTCCTCGCATGTCGGGTTGAGGGGAGGCCTGGAAAAGCCCCCCGTCGCACTTTGGCTGATCGAGGGGGCTTTGTTGCAGCCGAAGTGCTGGCTTACTTTTTGACCTTGCCCTGGGCTTCGTCAATGGCCGGGTCAAGCTGCGCCGCGGGCAGGTAGCCGCCGATGCGGCTGCCGTCGGCGAGGAACATGGTCGGCGTGCCGTTGATGCGCAGTTGCTGGCCGAGGGCGATGTTGCGCTCGATGGCCGAGGTGTCGCAGTCGGGCGCTGCGCTGGGGGCCTTGCCGCCGGCAATCCAGTCCAGCCAGGCGGTGCCCTGGTCGGCCGAGCACCAGATGCGCTTTGATTTGTCGAGCGAGTCGGGGCTCAGGATGGGCAGCAGGAAGGTGTAGACCGTGACGTTGTCCATCTTCTGCAGATCGGCCGCGAGGCGCTTGCAGTAGCCGCAGTTGGGGTCTTCGAAGGTGGCGATGATGCGCTCGCCCTTGCCGCGTACATGCTTGACGGCGTCCTTGAGCGGCAGGCTGCCGAACTCGATGGCCGACAAGGCGTTGAGGCGGGCCTGGGTGATGTTGCTGCGCGTCTTGGTGTCGATGACGTTGCCGTCGATGATGAAGGTGACCGCTTCGTTGGTATAGACCAGCTCACCGGATTTGAGCACCACTTCATAGAGCTTGTTGAACGGCGTGGCCTTGACGCTGCTGACAGCGGGGCCGCCGATGAAGGCTTCGAATTTCTTCTGAACATCGGCTTCGCCGGCATGGGCGACACCTGCGGCCAGGGTCAGGGCGGCCAGCGCGGTGCGCAGTCGGGGGTGGTTCATCCGGTTCTCCAGGAATCAAAAATGTCCGCTGATGGCATATCGCACCAACGCGTTGCGTACGACAGGGATTTGGTTGGTGAGGTTCAGTCCGATGTTGCGCAAACCCGATAAAAGGCCGTTGTCGGGTTTGAACAGGCGGTTGAGCGCATGGGTGGTGGACTGCAATAGCGTGGTTTCTTCGGCGCGGGCACGGGCATAGCTGGCGAGCAGGGCGGCTTCGCCGGGGTCACGCCAGGCGGGCAGCGGGCCGAGTAGCTCGGCCAGTGCCTTGGCATCCTGGTAGCCGAGGTTGATGCCGTGGCCGGAGAGCGGATGAATGGCGTGCGCGGCGTCGCCGATGAGCGCGACGCGCGGCGCGGTCGGTTGCGGAACGCGCATCAGGCGCAGCGGAAAAGCGGCGGCCGGTGTATCAGGCGTGAGCTTGCCGAGCGTGTGCTGACCGGCCTCGGCGACGCGCTGACACAGCGCCTCGGGCGAGAGGGCGACAAGCGCGTCGGCCACGTCGTCGGGCGCGGACCAGACGATGGAAATCATGTTGTCGGGCAACGGCAGGTAAGCGAGGATGCCGTCCTCGCGGAACCATTGATAGGCCGTGTTGCGGTGCGGCTTCTCGCAGCGGAAATTGGCGACCACACCTTTTTCGTCATAGGGCGAGGTGGTGGCGGCAATGCCAACCTGCTCGCGCACCCAGGAGCGCGCGCCGTCAGCGGCGACCACCAGTGAGGCGGTCAGGGTCTTGCCGTTGTCGAGGGTGAGCGTGGCGGCGTCTTCATCGACGGCCATGCTTACCGGCCGCGCCGGGCACAGCAGGGTGAGGTTGTGCTGGCGCTTGATGGTTTCCCACAACTCGCGTTGCATCAGGCCGGATTCGACAATCCAGGCCAGTTCGCGCAGGCCGCAGTCGTAGGCCGAGAAGTCGAGCTGGCCGCCGGCGTCGCCGTGGATGGCCATGTCGTAGACCGGGGTGAGGCGGGCGCTGTCGAGGTGCTGCCAGACGCCGATGTCGGTGAGGAAGTCCGCATTGGCGGGGCTGATGGCGTAGATGCGGCTGTCCCAGCCGTCGGGCCGGGCGGGCGGCTGGGATTCCACCACCGCGATCTTCAGCCGGCTGCCGCGCAAGGCGGCGGCGAGACTGGCGCCCGCGAGGCCGGCGCCGACGATGACCAGATCGAATTTCATGTGCAGTGCCTGAAAAACAGGAAGGCGGGGTGCATACCCCGGATGGGGCTGAACGTTACCGCATTGGCGGTTTTCGGCAAAGCGCGGCGCGCAATCGCTGGCCTATAGGTGGCGCCTATCAGGAAAATTTGTACGTTCAATTGGATTAATATAGTGCGGCGCAATAAGATGGCTCCAGTGCTTCAACAACACCCTCAACCACCTGGAGATAATCACATGTCGAACCTCATCAACAGCAAGATCAAGCCTTTCAAAGCCACTGCCTACAAAAACGGCGAGTTCAAGGAAGTGACCGAGCAGTCCCTGCTGGGCAAGTGGTCGGTGGTGTTCTTCTACCCGGCCGACTTCACCTTCGTGTGCCCGACCGAGCTGGGCGACCTGGCCGACTACTACGAGCAACTCAAGGATATGGGCGTGGAAGTGTTCTCGGTCTCGACCGACACCCACTTTACGCACAAGGCCTGGCATGACGCCTCCGAGACGATCAAGAAGATCAACTACGCCATGATCGGCGACCCGACCGGCACCATCTCGCGCAACTTCGAGGTGATGATCGAGGAAGAAGGCCTGGCCCTGCGCGGCACCTTCGTGATCAACCCGGAAGGTGAGATCAAGGTTGCCGAGATTCACGACCTGGGCATCGGCCGTGACGCGAAAGAGCTGGTCCGCAAGATCCAGGCCGCGCAGTACGTGGCCGCCCACCCGGGTGAAGTCTGCCCGGCCAAGTGGACCCCGGGTGAGACCACCCTGGCCCCGTCGCTGGACCTCGTGGGCAAAATCTAAGCCTGCCAACGGCCGCCGCGAGACGGCGGCCGTCGCCCCCTCCGAGGCGGCGACGGAAAGACGTCGGCACCGACACCAACGCCTTTCCGACACCGCTTCTCCCCATGCCCGGGGCTGCCGGGCATTTTTACGCCCAAAATCTGATTCAGGAGCTACGCCATGCTCGACGCCAATCTCAAGCAACAGCTTTCGACCTACCTGCAGAACGTTACCCAGTCGATCGAAATCACCGCGAACGTGGACGACGGCGCCAAGTCCGCCGAGATGCGCGCGCTGCTCAAGGACATCGCCGGCCTGACC
Source organism: Nitrogeniibacter sp. (assembly GCA_041600915.1). Lineage (GTDB taxonomy): Bacteria > Pseudomonadota > Gammaproteobacteria > Burkholderiales > Rhodocyclaceae > Nitrogeniibacter. Next base: position 8,430 of record JBFIJC010000065.1, on the reverse strand, counting down.
GACAAGATCACCCTGGTCGAAACCCGCGATGCGTCCGTTCGCACCCCGTCCTTCGCCCTCAACCGCGCCGGCGCCGACATGGGCGTGCGCTTTGCGGGCATCCCGATGGGCCATGAATTCACCTCGCTGGTGCTGGCGCTGCTGCAGGTCGGCGGTCATCCGCCTAAGATCGAGGCCGAGATGATCGAGCAGGTGCGTGGCATCGAGGGTGCGTTCGAGTTTGTCACCTACATCTCGCTGTCCTGCCAGAACTGCCCGGAAGTGGTGCAGGCGCTCAACCTGATGGCCGTGCTCAACCCCAACATCCGCCACACCATGGTCGATGGCGCGCTGTTCCAGGGCGAGGTCGAGCGCAACAAGATCCTCGCCGTGCCCAGCGTCTATCTGAATGGCGAGCCCTTCGGCCAGGGGCGTACCAGCCTCAAGGAGATCGTCGCCAAGCTCGACACCGGCGCCGCGGCGCGCGACGCCGCAAAGATTGCCGACAAGGACGCCTTTGACGTGCTCATCGTCGGCGGCGGCCCGGCTGGCGCGGCAGCAGCCATTTACGCCGCCCGCAAGGGCGTGCGCACCGGCGTGGTGTCGGAGCGCTTCGGCGGCCAGGTGCTCGACACCATGGCCATCGAGAACTTCATCTCGGTGAAGGAAACCGAGGGGCCGAAGCTGGTCGCTGCGCTTGAGCAGCATGTGAAGCAATACGAAGTGGACGTGATGGACGGTCAGCGCGCCGAGGCGCTGATCCCTGGTGAGATGAATGAAATCCGCCTGGCCAGTGGCGCCACCGTGAAAGCCAAAGCCATCATCCTCGCCACCGGTGCGCGCTGGCGCGAGATGAACGTGCCCGGCGAGCGCGAATACCGTGGCCGTGGCGTGGCCTACTGCCCGCACTGCGACGGCCCCTTGTTCAAGGGCAAGCGCGTGGCGGTGGTCGGCGGCGGCAATTCGGGCGTCGAGGCGGCCATCGACCTGGCCGGCATCGTGGCGCATGTGACGCTGCTTGAGTTCGGCAGCGAATTGCGCGCCGATGCGGTGCTGCAGGCCAAGCTCAAGAGCCTGCCCAACGTCAGCATCCACACCGATGCGCAAACCACCGAAGTGACGGGGGCGGACGGCAAGGTCAATGGCCTGGTCTATACCGACCGTAGCAGCGGCGACTCGCACAGCGTGGCGCTCGAAGGCGTGTTCGTGCAGATCGGCCTGTTGCCCAATACCGACTGGCTCAAGGGCGTGGTTGGTTTGAGCAAGCACGGCGAAATCGAGATCAATGCCCGCGGCGAAACCAGTGTGCCGGGCGTGTTCGCTGCGGGGGATGCGACCACCGTGCCCTACAAACAGATCATCATCGCCATGGGCGAGGGCTCGAAGGCCGCGCTGTCGGCCTTTGATCACTTGATCCGCAGTTCGGTACCACACGAGGCTGCATCAACGGTGTGATGACATTGCCCGTGTGAACGACAAAAGCGACCTCGCGGTCGCTTTTGTCGTTTCAGCTGCAATGGTTTGCAGTGATCAGGCAGCCTTGCGGCGGCGAGCCAGGTTCAGACCCAGCAGACCCATACCGAGCAGGGCCAGCGAGGCGGGTTCCGGAACCGGATTGACCGGGGGGGCGCCGGTGTTGCCAATCAGCAGGTTCTCGAACATGCGCTCGTTGTCAAAGGCGCCCCAGGTGGGGGAGTTGTCCCAGACGTTCTGGTCGGTGATCAGGAAGATGCTGCCCGGGCCGATGTTCTGGTAAGCCATCATGACGTCGTTGGAGCTATCTTCACCAACCATCAGCACTTGCGCCGAGCCGGAGACCAGCAACGGGGCGAACGCTGCGTACTGGTAGGTGTTCACACCCACGGTCAGCGGGTGGTTCAGGATCTGCCCGTCAGCCACCGATGCCGAGCGGAAGCCCGAGTCAACAATCGTGTTCTGGATCTGGATGCTCGAGCCGAGGGCTGCCAGCGCAAAGTTGATGCGCGTGTTCTGTGCCGGCATGAAGGTGCCGTGCTCGCCCATAAAGGCGATGCGACCGCCGCCGGCAAGGAAGGTGCTCATGGCGCTGACTTCAGCGGCCGTATAGTCGTTTGACGGCTGGACTGCCCACAGCAGATTGACGCCCGACAAATTGATGCTGTCGAGCTGGCCGCTCACGATGGTCGAGCTGTGGCCTGCCAGACCGTTGTAGAAGTTGTTCAGGCGCGACGGCGAATACGCATCACTCCAAATCGCGGCAACACCCGCGTGTGCCACCCCGGCGCTCATCAGACTGATTGCCGCACAGACGACCGCTACGTTTTTCTTGATCTTCATTTCAGAACCCCTTTGGTGTCGCGTTAAGTGCCAAGTCTCGCTAACTGGCGATCGGCAATAAGTTACTTGCGGTGCATCAAGCACTAATCGGACCAGTTTTAATCTTAATCTATAGGCATTTGATTTTTATAGTTATTGTTTGTTTTCTCTGTCGCCCAAGAGACTGCTCTGGCCATATGGGTGTCAGAAGTGTAAAAAAATGCGACGTGCACGCGGCTTGGGTTTGGCGGTCAGTGAAGTGTGGCGCTTGCGTAGGTGCTGGTGAGCGGGCGGCGCGGTCCGACTCAGTTGAGTCGCGGTCCGCCGCATGGCTTTCGCCAAAGGAGTGATTTGCACGGAAAGATTGCCGACTGCATCAGCCGGTGGTTTTGCGACGGCCATGGCGGTATTGGTCTTGCCTCGACCGTGATTCGACTGCGGTTAGTCAGATACTGATGCGGCGTGTCTGGATTGAAACGGCCTTGCGACGGTTGGCGGCTGGCATGCGTGGCACTGCGCAATGACAGCATGGTCGGTGCCAGCCGATTTACGTTCGCTGTGTTGGCGTTTCGATGGGCTTGGTGCTAAAAGTCAGTGTCTTGGTTGTCGTACAGAAACGATAGGTGATCGCCGTGCGAGGGCGGGGCATCGGGGGCAAAACATGAGCAATGTATTGGAGGCGCTGGTGGCAGCGCTGGGCGAGGACGTGGTCGTCAGCGGCGAGGCGGTTTCGTCGCGTGCGACCAGTTATTGGGATGCCACACCGACGCGCGCGATGGCCCTGCTGCGACCGCGCACGACCGAAGAAGTGAGCCGAGCGCTGGCGATCTGCCATCGTTTCGATCAGCCGGTGGTGACCCAGGGTGGGCTGACTGGCTGCGTGCAGGGGGCGGTATCGGCTGAGAATGAGCTGATTCTGTCGCTCGACCGGATGAACGCGATCGAGTCGATTGACGCGGTAGGCGGCACGGCGACGGTGCAGGCCGGCGTGACTTTGCAAGCCATGCAGGACGCGGCGCGAGCGCAGGATCTGCTCTTTGCGCTGGATCTGGGCGCGCGCGGCAGCTGCACCATTGGCGGCAACGTGGCGACCAATGCCGGGGGCATCAACGTGTTGCGCTACGGCATGATGCGCGCACTGGTGCTCGGTGTGGAGGCGGTGCTGGCCGATGGCACGGTGCTCTCGAGCATGAACCAGATGCTCAAGAACAACGCCGGCTACGACCTCAAGCAACTCATGATCGGCACCGAGGGGACACTGGGCATCGTCACCCGTGTGGTGCTGCGTCTGCACCCGCTGCCCAGCAGCTGCAATGCGGCACTTGTGGCGCTCGAAAGTTTTGATCAGGTGACCGAGCTGTTGTCGCGCATGCAGCGCGATCTGGCCGGCACGCTGAGCGCGTATGAAGTGATGTGGAACGACTACTTTCAGGCGGCGACCGAGCCGGGTGGGCACCGCGCGCCGATGGACCGGGACTATCCATTTTACGTGATGCTGCAGGCCGAGGGCGCCGATACGGTGGCCGATACGGCGCGCTTCGAGACACTGCTCGAAGCCGCCTTCGAAGCCGGTCTGATCGTGGACGCCGTGATACCCAAGTCGGAGAGCGAGCGCCGCGCGCTGTGGGAGTTGCGTGAGAACTTCGAGGCAATGCTGCATGGGCGCACCACCTTTTTGTACGACGTGAGCCTGCCCATCCGCGAGATGACCGCCTACGTCGCCGAAATGCGTGCCAACATCGCGGCACATTGGCCGGCGGCGCGCTGCATTGTTTTTGGCCACATGGCCGACGGCAATCTGCACCTGTTTGTTCAGCCCGGCGTGGATGATGCCGAGCACGTAGTGTGTGACGAGGCGGTTTATGCGCCGCTACGAAGCCGCCATGGCTCGGTTTCGGCCGAGCATGGCATCGGTGCCGAAAAACGCGCGTGGCTGGGCTATTGCCGCAGCGAGGGCGAGATCGCGGTGATGCGTGCGCTCAAGCTGGCGCTGGATCCGAAGCAGCTGCTCAACCCGGGCCGGATTTTCGAATCGGCTTAAGCCGGGTCTGCTGGCAGGCGCTCAAGCAAACGCTGCATTTCACGCGCGAGCGCGGGGGTGCTTCCTGAGGCGGCCAGGCCGGCTTCGAGGCGTTCGCGCGCCGGTGCGAAGGCGTCGTTGGCCAGATGTTCAAAGCCTTGTTTGTAGCAGCGTAGCGCGTGGGTTTCAGGCAGCGCGTCCAGCGCCTGCCAGGTGCGCAGCGCGTCTTCGAAGTGGCCGCGTGTGATCTGCAGCAGACCGAGATGAAAGCGGGCGACGGGGTAATCCTGTTTGCCGGCCAATGCGCGCGCCATTTCGGCTTCGGCGGCGTCGAACAGTTCAAGCTGCGCGTATTCGGCGCCGAGCCGATAAGCGACAAGCGTGTCGGCCGGGGCCTCGGCCGCAGCGGCCTTGAGCAGGCGCAGGGCCGTGGTGTGGTCGCCGCGTTCTGCGGCGGCTTCGGCTTCGGCAAGTGAGGTAGGCATCAGGCGTGGTTCTCGATCAGGGTGCAGGCGTCGTCGCGCCAGTATACAAGGGCGGCAAAATAGCCTTCCCACACACAGCCGTTGCAGCCTCGGCCACAGCAGGTGTCGGGGATGGGCGGCGGGGGGCGCAGGCTGAGCTGGCGGACGCCGAGCGCTCCGCTGACCGCCGTCACCAGCGCCTGTGCGTCATCGACGTGGCGCAGCGGCGCCTGGCGAAAACGGGCGGTCGGCTGCATCGGAGCTCAGTGGCGGGTGATCTTGTCGAGATAGCCCATGGCAAAGGCCGAGACGACGAAGGTCAGGTGGATGATGACATACCACAGCAGCTTCTCGGCATCGACGTTGCTGGCGTTCATGAACACCTTGAGCAGGTGGATCGAGGAGATCGCCACGATGGACGCCGCCACCTTGTTCTTGAGGCTGGAGGAGTCCATCTTGCCCAGCCAGTTGAGCTTCTCGGCGTCATCGCCGATGTCGAGCTGCGAGACGAAGTTTTCGTAGCCCGAGAACATCACCATCACCAGCAGACCGCCGACCAGCGCGATGTCGATCAGTGACAGCACCAGCAGGACGAGGTCGGTCTCGGCCGTCTCGAAGACATGCGGCAGCACATGAAAGAGTTCCTGGAAGAACTTCAGGCCGAGCGCGAGCAGCGCCAGGCTGAGGCCCAGATAAATGGGCGCCAGCAGCCAGCGCGAGGCGTACATCATGCGTTCGAAAAACTTTTCCATGCCATGCATCCGAGAGTCTTGTTGGCCGGCATTTTAGGCGGTTTTCGACGGGCGTGCCTGCGCGCGGCTACGGCTGCCGCCTAGTGCTGGGGGTGCGGCGTCGGTGCGTCGATGGCCAGTTGCAGCCAGTCCCCAAGAATGTTCGTCGCGCAGTGCTGCACGGCCGCAGGCAGTCGCGGGTCAATGGCGATGGCGCGCAGTTGGCCGACCACCGCCTCGGCCAGGCGCGGATTGCGGGTGCTCGAATAGCGTGTCACCAGCTGCAAGGCTGCCACCAGCGCCAGCTCGGGCTGGCTGGCGTAGGCGGGGGGCGCGTCGGCGCGCAGCTCGGCGGCGCTCACATGCGCACCGCGTAGTATTCGACCACGTCCTGCACATTGACCGGGAAGGGCACCTCGTCACGCTCCGGCAGGCGCACGACGGTGGCGGCGGCGTCTTTTTCGTTCCAGCTCAGCCATTCGGGGCGGGTCAGTGCGGGTTCGGCCACGCTGGCGACGACGATGCCGATCTGGCGTGCTTTTGCGGTGAGCGTGATGACATCGCCGCTGCGCACGCGGATCGACGGAATGTTGACCGAGCGGCCGTTGAGCAGCACATGGCGGTGGCGCACCAGCTGGCGTGCGGCGATGCCGGTGGGGGCGAAGCCGGCGCGGAAGACGGCGTTGTCGAGCCGGCATTCGAGCAGTTCGAGCAGCTTGTCGCCGGTGGGGCCCTTGTCGCGCTTGGCTTCGCGGAACAGGCGGCGGATCTGGGTTTCGGTCAGGCCGTAGTTGAAGCGCAGCTTCTGCTTTTCGATCAGCTGCAGGCCGTAGTCGGACTTTCGGCGATTGTTGCGTGCGCCGTGCTGGCCGGGTGGGTGCGGGCGATCGCCGATGGATTTGCGCGACAAACCGGGCAATTCGGTGCCGAGGGCGCGCATGACTTTGAGGCGGGGGCCGGTGAAGCGTGACATGAAGACTCCTTGTGTTGGGGCCTGAGGGCAGGCGTGGGGAGGCGGCATGTCGCGCTGTGCGCGGCGGAAAGCGGGCCGGACTCCTGTGGGGGCTTGGCTGGCTTCCCGCGGGTGGCGGGTGGCGGGCTGATCCGGTGAGGGCGCGAGCTCAGCACCGGATCGCGATATTATCGCAAATGCGAAGCATTCGCAATTATGTAATACTCACCACACGTAGTACATCACCACCCAGGGCATGACGGCGCCGGCGCCGGCAGTGGCGAATGTCGCCATTACCAAGGCAGCGCGCGATGCGCTCAATGCCATGCGCGACAGCATCCGGCCGGCGAGCACCAGGCTGGCCAGGCTGGCCGCAGCCAGCAGCAGGCCACGGATGGCCGGCAGATGGGCGATGTCGATGCCCTCGGCCGCGAGCAGCGATACGGTCAGTGCCGACAGGCCGAGGAAGACCCCGGCGCCACCGATCGGGATCAGCGCATAGGCCAGTTGCAGATGGGCGCGGGCACGCCCGGTGAGATAGCCGGCCAGGCGCAGCCACAGCGAGATCCAGCCGCCGATGAGTACCGCGGCCACGCCGATGTAGGCGAGGATCATCAGCCCGTCCAGCCAGGTGAACACATCGCTGGCTTCGGGGTAGTGGGTCAGCAGCCACCATGGCGCGTTGTCGCCGAGCAATGTGTAGCTGTCGCGCTCGATCAGCCAGTCGGCGGCGGCGATCTTGGCCTGCACGAACCACGGCGAGGCCGACCATTGAAAGGCGCCGATCGCGGTGCCGATCAGGCCGTAGACCAGCAGGCGGACTTCCCATGGACTGGCGTCGTCGGCGTCGAGCCGCGCCACTTCGCTGCCGGGCGCGCGGCCTGCCAGTTCGATCGCGTCGCGATGCCCGGCGCAGCGGCCGCACATATGGCAGCCGGCGCTGGTTTCCATGCGGCGGATGTCGACCAGCGGCGCACAGTTGACCGGGATGACGCGGGCCGACTCGGTCTGCTCCCAGCGCGAGCGGTCGGTCTGAAAGTGCACCGGCGCCAGCCGCGAGAGCAGGCCGAAAACGCCATTGACCGGGCACAGATGGCGACACCACACCCGCTTGTTGCGGCCATACACCAGGCCGATGGCGATGGCGGCGACGGTTGATCCACCCAGCACCAGCAGCACCGCCTTGGGGTATTCATAGACGCTCACCAGCTGGCCATACACCGTGGTGCCCAGAAAGGCGACGAAAGGCCAGCCGCCCCACTTGATCCAGCGCGGCACCGGGCGACCCAAACCAAAACGGCTGACCTGTTCGGTGACGAAGCCTTCGGGGCACAGCACCCCGCACCAGGCCCGCCCCATCAACATGATGCTGACCAGCACGAAGGGCCACCAGATGCCCCAGAAAACGAACTGGGCAAAGCGGGTGAGGTCGTTCCAGATATGCGCCTGGGTGTCGGGCAGCGGCAAAAACGCCGGCACCGCGACCAGGAACAGATAGGCAAATAGCGTCACCCACTGCAGGCCGAGCACCCATTGGCGGTTGCGCTGCATCCAGCGGCCGAAGGCGGCCAGCCGGGTGGGCGCCGGGGCGGTGGCGCAGGCGCTCATGCGCGGCTCCGCGGCGAGCGCAGCAGCCACAGGGTGCCGATCCAGTACAGCACCCACAGGCCGAGAATGCTCAGCGCCGGACGGGCACGGTAGCCGGCAAAAGTGCCGAGCAGGCCGTCATCCTGCAGCAAGGCGCCGCTGTCCCATACCGGCTCCACCAGCGGCGGCAGCCATTCCATGTTGATGAAGCCTTCCAGACCCGACACCAGCAGGCCCGAGGCGAGCAGCAGCAACAGCACTTCGCTGATGCGGAAGAACACCCGCTGCGGCAACAGGCGCGAGCCTTTCATGAACAGCACCGCCGTCATCGCCGCCAGGCCGGCGCCGAAGGCCGCGCCGAGCATCAGGTCGACCCAGCCGCCGTCGGGGTTCTCGGCCACG